>JBBCGQ010000001.1:1315555-1644444 GCA_037200845.1 Bauldia sp. | reverse complement strand
ACGCGCTGGTCGAGCTGATCAAGCCGATGGTGCGCTCCACCCGCCGGCCCGGCGCCGACGCCGAGCTGGGCGGCTTCGGCGGGCTGTTCGACCTCAAGGCCGCCGGCTACCGCGACCCGGTGCTGGTCGCCGCCACCGACGGCGTCGGCACCAAGCTGCGCGTCGCCATCGACACCGGCATCCTCGACACGGTCGGCATCGACCTGGTCGCGATGTCGGTCAACGATCTCGTCGTCCAGGGCGCCGAGCCGCTCATCTTCCTCGATTATTTCGCAACCGGCCGGCTGGAGCCGGCGACGGGCGCGCGCATCGTTGCCGGCGTCGCCGAGGGCTGCCGGCAGGCCGGCTGCGCCCTCATCGGCGGCGAGACGGCCGAGATGCCGGGCATCTACGCCGGCAAGGATTTCGACCTCGCCGGCTTCGCCGTCGGCGCAGTCGAACGCGACGGTGTGCTGCCGCGGCCCAACGTCGTGCCCGGCGACGTTGTGCTGGGGCTCGCCTCGTCGGGCGTGCACTCCAATGGCTTCTCGCTGGTGCGCAAGCTGGTCGCCGACAGCGGCCTCAGCTACGAGGACCCGGCGCCCTTCGACAACGCGCGCCCGCTTGGCGCCGCGCTGCTCACGGCGACGCGCATCTACGTCAAGCCGATGCTCGCCGCGATCCGCGCCACCGGCGCGGTGAAGGCGATGGCGCACATCACCGGCGGCGGCATCACGGAGAACGTGCCGCGCGTGCTGCCCGCCGAGATGGCGGCGCGGATCGACCTCGCCGCCCTGCCCGTCCCGCCCGTCTTCCGCTGGCTCGCCGGGCTCGGCGATATCGCCGAAGCCGAGATGCTGCGCACATTCAACTGCGGCGTCGGCATGGCGGTGGTCGTCGCGGCCGACAAGGCCGAGGCTGTCGCGGCGAGTCTGCGAGCCTCCGGCGAGACCGTGGTCGCGATCGGCCGCATCGAGCCGCGCAAGGACGCCGCGGTGGCATACGACGGCGCGCTCGATCTCGGATCGCGCTGATGGCGCGGAAGCGCGTCGGCGTCCTGATCTCCGGCCGCGGTTCCAACATGGCGGCGCTGATCGACGCGGCGGCGAGGCCGGACTACCCGGCCGAGATCGCGCTCGTCGTCTCCAACAAAGCCGAAGCCCTCGGCCTGACGGTGGCGCGCGCCGCCGGCGTTCCGACCGCCGTGGTCGAGGCGACAAACCGCGCCGCGATGGAGGCCGCGATCACCCGCCACCTCGAGGTCGCCGATGTCGAGATCGTGGCACTCGCCGGCTTCATGCGCATCCTGTCGGCGGAGTTCGTGCGCCGCTGGAACCACCGGCTGATCAACATTCATCCGTCGCTGCTGCCGGCCTACCCCGGCATCAACACGCACGCCCGCGCGCTCGCCGACGGCGCAACCCGCCACGGCTGCACCGTGCATTTCGTCACTGCGGAAGTCGACGAGGGCCCGGTCATCGCGCAGGCCGAGGTGCCGGTGCTGGCCGGCGACACGCCGGAGATGCTGGCGGCGCGGGTGCTGGTCGAGGAACACAAACTATATCCCCGCGCGCTGGCGATGGTGGCGGCGCGGGCGGGATAGCTCCTCCTCTCACTGTCATCCCCGCGCAGGCGGGGATCCTGTAGTCATCGGCCGCGATCCTCTTGGATCGGCGGCGAATACTGGGTCCCCGCCTTCGCGAGGACGACAATCGGTATGACCCGCCAGCCTTGCATCGTCCTCCGACAGGTGGCAGGACGCGGCCATGAACTACCGCCACGCCTTCCACGCCGGAAACTTTGCCGACGTGGTGAAGCACGCGACGCTGGCGCTGCTGATCGAGCGGCTGAAGGCGAAGGACACCGCGTTCCGCGTCATCGACACGCACGCCGGCGTCGGCATGTACGACCTCGCCGCCGATGAGGCGACGCGCACGGGCGAGTGGCGTGCGGGCATCGAGCGCGTCTGGTCGGCGACGCGCGCTGCCGAACTCGATGCGTTGCTGGCGCCCTATCTCGCGGCGGTCGCAGCCGCCAACAACGACGACCCCCTCGCCCGCTATCCGGGCTCGCCGTGGATCGCGCGGCATCTGTTCCGCAAGCAGGACCGGCTGACTGCGGTCGAGCTGCATCCGGAAGACGCCGCCGCGCTCGAGGCGCTGTTCGCCGGCGACGTGCAGGTGCGCACGATCGCGCTCGACGGCTGGCTGGCGCTCGGCGCCTTCGTGCCGCCCAAGGAGCGGCGCGGGCTGGTGCTGGTCGATCCGCCGTTCGAGGAGCGCGACGATTTCCGCACGATGTTCGACACCTTCGTCGCCGCCCACCGCAAATGGCCGACCGGCATCTATGCCCTCTGGTATCCGGTGAAGGACCTCGCCGCGGTCGATCGCCTGCGCGTCGATCTCGCCAAGAGCGGCATCCGGCGGCTTCTGCGCGCGGAGCTCACAGTGCGCGACCGCGCCAGCCCGGGCACCTTCAACGGCACCGGCCTGATCATCTGCAACCCGCCGTGGCAGTTCGCCAAGACGCTCGGCGCGCTGCTCCGCGGCCTTACCCCGATCCTGGCGCAGGAACCCGGCGCCGACTGGCAGGTTGACCAGATCGCCGGCGAGTAGCCTCGCCTTGACCGGTTCAGAGCCGGGGCGCATTCTGCTAAGTGGTTCGAATCTAAGGGAGACAGCCCATGCGACGCATCCTGACCAGCCTGCTGTTCGTTGCGTCCCTCGCCGGCACCGCCTCCGCCGCCGACTATTCGACCGGCACCGCCTACCACGGCTGGCATCCCGTCCCCGCCTGCGACTCGTTCAGCGTCACCTGGAAGATCAGCGAGAAATTCGCCTACCAGGACGCGCGCCTGATCCACTCCGGCCTGTCGATCTCGCAGCTCGACGGCATCCACGAAAAGGGCACCGGCGACGTCTGGCAGAGCCGGATCACCCGGCGCTACTGCGGCGCCACGGCGTGGCTGTCGAACGGCAAGAAGGCCGAGGTGGTGTACGTCATCGAGGGTCCGCACCTGTCGGCCTTCTCGAAGGGCTGGCACGTTGAATCGTGCGTCGCGGGCTTCGATCCGTTCCACGTCTACGACGCCAATTGCCGCTCCATCCGCTACTAGCGGCGCTCGCCTGCGCGGCGCTGATCGCGTTCGCGGCGCCCGCCGCGGCTGACGGGCGCGCCGGCGATTTCGATCTCTACGTGCTGTCGCTGTCGTGGACGCCGGCGGCCTGCGCCAGCGGCAAGGCGGACGACGTCGAGTGCGCCAGGCCGCACGCGTTCCTGGTGCACGGCTTCTGGCCCGAGTACGAGCACGGCTACCCCGACTTCTGCGCCACGAGCGAGCCGCGCTTCGTCGATGGCGCGATCCTCAAGGGCGTCGCCGACGTCATGCCGAGCCAGGGCTTAGCCGGCTACGAATGGCGCAGGCATGGCGTCTGCGCCGGCCTCAGCGCCGCCGATTATTTCGGCCTGCTCGGCAAGGCGGCGCGGAAGGTCGCGACGCCGCAGCTTCTCCAGCGGGGCAACGTCCCTGGCCGCACTACACCGGCCAAGATCGAGGCGGCGTTCGTCTCGGCCAATCCCGGCTTGTCGGCGTCCGCCATGGCCGTGCGCTGCGCCGGCAACGAGCTCACCGAGGTGCGCATCTGCTTCACCAAGGATCTGGCGTTCCGCCCGTGCGCCGAGGTCGACGCCGACGCCTGCCGCGCCTCGTCGATCGCGGTAACGCCGATCCCATGAACGACAATACCCCGCCGCGGTGCCGCGACGGGGTATCGGGAAGTCGTCCGATCAGGACGTCAGTAAGCTCAGAACTTGAAGCCGATGCCGACGAGGATGTCGTTCGACGTGTAGTTCACGCCGGTCGACGGGAATTGGCCGAGATCGGTGTGACGATATTCGACGCGGCCGGTGACCTTGTCGGTCAGGGCCATCTCGACGCCGGCGCCTGCGGTCCAGCCGACCTTGGTCGTCGACTCGCTCGGGGCAGTGGAGCCGAGGTTGCCGACAGCCAAACCGCCGGTGCCGTAGATCATGAAGCGATCGACGGCGTACCCGAGGCGGCCGCGAACGGTGCCGTTGAAGTTGTTTGTGATCGTGGTCGTGCCGTTGCTGCCGCTCTTGTTGGCGAACAATGCATCGGCCTCGAGACCGACGACCAGGTTCTGGTTGGTCTGCAGGTTGTAGCCAAGATAGCCGCCGCCGGTCCAACCGCTGTTGGCCGCGGTGCCGCCACCCCAGCCGTAGCCGCCGACGAGGCCGGCGTACGGCCCGGTCCACGTATAGGCAGGCGCCGGCGAGTAGACGGCAGCGGGCGGCGGGACGTAGTTCGGCAAGTCGGCGGCAGACGCGCCGGCGACGGTCGCCAGCGTTGCCCCGGCGCTCACCAGAAGAGTACGGAAATTCAACATCACTTTTCTCCTCGTATCCGGTTCACCGAAAGTGAGCTCGCCCTTGAACGAATTCCGTCCGGTTTCCGGGTGTATGGTGGGGGAGCATTGCGGCGTAACAGTTAACAAAATGCGGCGGCGGACAGGCAAAGCCGTGACCATTCATGGCCGCGCACGGGCGCAGAAAATGGCATCCATGCCTTTGATATCCTTAATCAAACTGCAACGACCCCGTTTTGCTTTCCGTCGTTTGTCCCCTGATGGGACAGCGACTCCTGTTAAACGCGGTTAACCGATGGTTAGTTCCGCGCCTGTGGCGTTAGTCACCGGCGGCGCGCGCCGGGTCGGCCGCGCCATCGTCGAGGATCTCGCCGCCAACGGATGGGCGGTCGCGATCCACCACAACCAGTCGGCGGACGAGGCGAAGGCGGTCGCCGACGCGATCGTGGCGCGCGGCGGCAAGGCGGCGCTGGTCGCCGGCGACCTCGCCGATCCGGGCTGCCACACCGAGATGGTCACCGATGCCGCCAAGGCGCTGGGCACCGTCACGCTGCTGGTCAACAACGCCTCGATCTTCGAGAAGGACACGGTCGGCAGCCTCGACCGCGCGATGTTCGACCGGCACTTCGCGGTCAACCTTGCCGCGCCGGTGTTCCTCGCTGAGGCCTTCGCGGCACAATTGCCGACGGCCGCCGAAGGCAACATCGTCAACCTGCTCGACCAGCGCATCTGGCGGCCGACGCCGGCGTTCTTCTCCTACCAGCTCACCAAATCGGCGCTGTGGGTGGCGACCGAGACGCTGGCGCTGGCGCTCGCCCCGCGCATCCGCGTCAACGGCATCGCGCCCGGGCCGGTGCTGCAGAGCGCCCAGTCGACGCCGGAAAAATTTGCGCAACTGGTCGCCTCGCTGCCGCTGCAACGCGCCCCGGACATCGGCGATTTCGGCCGCACCATCCGCTACATCGTGGCGAACCGGTCGATCACCGGCCAGGTCATCGCGCTCGACGGCGGCCAGCACCTGGAGGCGTGAGCCTGCTGCCGGAATCTTGCCGCAGCCGGGCTACGGTCGCATATATCGCGCATGACTGATCTGCCCCCCGAATCCGAGGCTTCCGGCCGCCCGACACTGGTCGGCGTCGAGGTCATCGCGGACGCCGTGAAGCGGCTGCCGAACGGCCCGGGCGTCTACCGCATGATCGACGCCAAGGGCACGGTGCTCTACGTCGGCAAGGCGCGGAATCTCAAGAAACGCGTCGCCAATTACACGCGCGCCGCCCAGTCGGGCCGCATCTATCGCGCCATCAGCGCGACGGCGTCGATGGAGTTCGTCTCGACGCGCACCGAGACCGAGGCACTGCTGCTCGAGGCGAACCTGATCAAGCGGTTCCGCCCGCGCTACAACGTGCTGCTGCGCGACGACAAGTCGTTCCCCTACATCCTGATCACCGGCGACCACCCTGCCCCGCAGATCGCCAAGCATCGCGGCGCTCGCACCCGCAAGGGCAACTACTTTGGCCCGTTCGCCTCGGCCGGCGCGGTGGCGCGCACCATCAACGCGCTGGAGCGCGCGTTCCTGCTCCGCTCGTGCTCCGACGCCGTCTTCGAAAGCCGGACGCGCCCATGCCTGCTGCACCAGATAAAGCGGTGCTCGGCGCCGTGCACCGGCGAGATTTCGCTGGAGGCGTACGGCCACCTGGTGCAGGAGGCGAACGACTTCCTTTCCGGCAAGAGCCAGGCGGTGCGCGGGGAGATCCAGCGCGACATGCAGGCGGCGTCCGACAAGCTCGATTTCGAGGCGGCGGCACGCTACCGCGACCGCCTCGCCTCGCTGTCCAATGTCGCGACGCACCAGGGGATCAATCCCCAGACGGTCGAGGAGGCCGACGTCTTCGCCATCCACCAGCAAAGCGGGCAGAGCTGCATCGAGGTGTTCTTCTTCCGCACCGGCCAGAACTGGGGCAACCGAGCCTATTTCCCGCGCGCCGACAAGGCGTTCGAGGCAACCGAGGTGCTGGGCGCGTTCCTGACGCAGTTCTACGACGACAAGCCGGCGCCGAAGCTGATCCTCCTGTCGCACGAGATCGAGGAACGGGCGCTGCTCGAGGAGGCGCTGTCGGAGCGCATGGGCCGCCGCGTGCAGGTCAACGTGCCGGAGCGCGGCGAGAAGCGCGATCTGGTGCAGCACGCCCTCGACAACGCGCGCGATGCGCTCGGGCGCCAGTTGGCCGAGTCCTCGACGCAGTTGACGCTGTCGGCCGGGCTCGCCGAACGCTTCGGCCTCGCGGAGCCGCCGCGGCGGATCGAGGTATACGACAACAGCCACATCATGGGCACCAACGCGGTCGGCGCCATGATCGTCTCGGGGCCGGAAGGCTTCGTCAAAAACCAGTACCGCAAATTCAACATCCGCTCGGCCGACCTCACGCCCGGCGACGACTACGGCATGATGCGCGAGGTGCTCGGCCGCCGGTTCTCGCGGCTGGTGCGCGAGAACCCGCGCGACCCGACCACCGTGACGCCGACCGACGACGAGGCGATCGGCCCTTGGCCCGACCTCGTGCTGATCGACGGCGGGCGCGGGCAGCTCGCGGCGGTGACCGAGACGCTGGCCGAGCTCGGCGTCAACGACGTGCCGCTGATCGGCGTCGCCAAGGGACCGGACCGCGATGCCGGGCGCGAGACGTTCTACATGGCCGGCCGCGAGCCGTTCATGCTGCCGCCGCGCGATCCGGTGCTCTATTTCGTCCAACGGTTAAGGGACGAGGCGCATCGATTTGCCGTCGGCTCCCACCGCATCCGGCGGAAATCCGACATCGCGCGCAATCCGCTGGACGAGATCGCCGGCATCGGCCCGACGCGCAAACGCGCGCTTCTCAGCCATTTCGGCACGGCCAAGGCGGTCAGCCGGGCCGATATCGCCGACCTTCGCGCCGTCCCCGGCATCTCGGACGAAATGGCACGGGCAATCCACGGGCACTTTCACGAGAATGCAGAATAGCTTGGCTAGGCGTAGGGTCGCCTCGCGCCGGTCGTGAGGGTAAGGTAGGCGCCCATGGACGATAGCCAGTCGTACACTACACCCGCTCCCGGCTTCCGGCAGTCCGCCCGGTCGCTGGCGCTATCGCTGCCAAATCTCCTGACCTATGCGCGCGTCCTGGCGGTGCCGGCGCTCGTCGTCTGCTTCTATCTCGAAAACAACGCCAGCCGCTGGTTCTCGTTCGCGGTATTCATCGCGGCCAGCGTCTCGGATTTCTTCGACGGCTACCTCGCCCGCGCCTGGCATCAGCAATCGGCCATCGGCCGCATGCTCGACCCGATCGCCGACAAGCTGCTGGTCGCGACCGCGCTGATGCTGCTGGTCGGCGACGGCACCATCGGCTCGTGGTCGATGATCGCCGCGCTGGTCATCCTCATCCGCGAGATCTCGGTCTCCGGCCTGCGCGAATTTCTCGCCGGCCTGAAGAATGTGCGCGTGCCGGTGACGCGGCTCGCCAAGTACAAGACCACGATGCAGATGGTGGCGATCGGCTTCCTGCTCATCGGTCCGGCCGGGGACCGCATCGCGCGCTATTATTTCGGCGACCTCGGCCTGTTCACCTATGTCGGCCTGCTGCTGCTCTGGGTATCGGCCCTGATCACGGTCTACACCGGCTACGATTATTTCCGCGCCGGCGTCCGTCACCTGATGGAAGACGAGGAGCAGACGCCGTGAAGCTCATCTACTTCGCGTGGGTGCGCGAGCGCATCGGCCTGAAGGACGAGGAAGTTTCGCTGCCCGCCGAGGTGACCACCGCCGGCGATCTGCTCGCCTGGCTCAAGCAGCGCGGGCCGGAGTACGAGCACGCGCTGTCGGAGCCGCGCGCCATCCGCGTCGCTATCGACCGCGTGCACGGCGGGCCGGAGACGCCGCTTGCCGGGGCGCGCGAGGTCGCGCTGTTCCCGCCGATGACCGGCGGGTAGCGGTGGCCGAGATCACGGTCCGCATCCACGGCGATCCGTTCGAGATAGCGGCGGAGGTCGCGCGCCTGCACCTGAATCGCGGCATCGGCGCGATCGTCACCTTCACCGGCGTTTGCCGCGATGAAGGCGGACGGCTGAGCGCGCTGGAGCTGGAGCACTATCCCGGCATGACCGAGGCCGAGGTCACGCGCATCGCCAACGAGGCGGCGGAGCGGTGGTCGCTGATCGGGCTGACGATCGTCCACCGCGTCGGCAAGATCGCCGTCGGCGACGACATCGTGCTGGTCGCCGCCGCCGCGACGCACCGCGACGCGGCCTTCGCCGCGGCCGGCTACGTGATGGATTTCCTCAAGACGCGCGCGCCCTTCTGGAAGAAGGAGCACCCGGCCGGCGACTGGGTCGCCGCCAAGGGCTCCGACGACGAAGCGGCGAAGCGCTGGCGCGGGAACGAATAGACACGGGCGTCTGCCGGACGTCGGATCAAGGCACCGCGCCCTCGGGCGCCGGACAGGCGACGCACTCCAGCCGCTGATCGATCCTGGCGATCGCCTCGTCGGTCATCTCGGGCAGCGTCGCCAGATCGAGGAAATTCTGCTCGAAACCGCCCGGCGTGACGACGGTCAGCAGCCGGCCCTGTGTCGTGCCGGTATTCTTCCAGCGGTGCGGGACGTTGGCCGGCAGGACCACGGTGGTGTCCGCACCGGCATCGAACGCCTCGGTCCCGCACCAGAAGCGGAACTGACCGGAGAGAACGTGCATGATCTCAATTTCGCGCGCGTGGACATGCCAGACGGGGCCCGTGCCCGGCTCGATTATCGCTCCGAAGACTCCGACCGCGCCGTTGGTTTCGCCGGCGCGGGCGATCACGTTGATCGCGTCGCCGCGGGTCGTCCTGCCTTTGTGATTTTGCCGCGTCGAAACGATGGCCCTGTCAAAGATGCCCAATTGATCCCCCCGGATTCGTCGCGGCGTGGCGCCGCATGGGGAGGATTCCGCAACCGAGTGACACACTCAAGCCGCATCGGCGCTCCGCCAGGCGACAGGCAAGAGTGCGAAGGAGCGGCAGCCGCGGTTTGCGGCGAACGCAAAGGGGAAGCGCGTAAGCCGCTTACCTGAGCAGGCCGGCGACGCTTTGCACGACCGAGGCCACCGGCTGGGTGACGTTCTGCGCCATCGTCTGCACCGTTGCCGTGACCGGCGCGACGACAGTCGCCGTCGATGCGACCGCAGCGCTGACGGCGCCCTCCGCACCGGTCGTGGTCTGCCGCAACGCATTCCCCGTCTGCGCCACGCTCGTGCCGACCGCGGGCACCACGTCGCGGAGCAGCAGCCGGTCGAGGCTGCCGTCGGCGGCGTCGATCACCGGCGTCGCGATCGCAGCAACGCGCTCCAGCGGGCGCAGGCGCGGCGTCGGCACGGGCGTGGGTGCCGCGACCGGCGGCGCGGGCTCTACGGCGGCAACAGCGGCCGGCGGCGTTTCAAAACTGGATGACGAAGAGGACGGAGCGGCGAACGTGAAGCCGCGGTCGATCATGGCGACGGGCCTGGCGAACATCACCGCGGCGTCCGGCATCGCCGCCAGGGCGCGCGGCGCCGGCACGAGACGGCGCGTCGGCGGGACCAGCGGCGTGGTGGCCGCGACCGGTTCGGTGGCGGCGCTCACCGGCGGAATAAGCTGGGGAATATTGCTGCCGCCGACCATCATGCCGGTCAGGTGGATCGCGCCGAAGGCCAGCGCCACGGCCAGCACATCGACAGCGGCGATGACCGCGATCGGCCTCGCCCGGCCGCGAATTGCGCCGGCAAATCCGGCATAGCCCGCAAGCTGCGCGCGCCTGGCCACAACAAGATCGGTGCCCATGGAAGCTCCCCTCTTCTGCCGCAGGGCAAGCTTCGATTGTGACTGTGGCGATCGTTGGGCTGGTCGTCGAGGCCGAGGTTGTCCCTCCCCACCGCTCATCCCCGCGAAAGCGGGGATCCATGCCACAAAGACGTCAGCCTGATAGTTGCACCCCCAGCCTCCCGGTGGATCCCCGCTTTCGCGGGGATGAGTGGAGGGGGTGCAGAGGATCGCGCCGGATTCCGGCTTTCGCCGGAGTGGTGAAGGTGCGGAGGAAACGCGGAGGAAAGCGGGTCCTACCCGACGATCTCGGTCCCGGAGAACCAATACGCCATCTCTTCCTTCGCGGTTTCGGCGGCGTCCGAGCCGTGGACCGAATTCTCGCCGATCGACAGCGCGAAGTCCTTGCGGATGGTTCCCGGCGCGGCGTTCGCCGGATTAGTGGCGCCCATCACTTCGCGGTTCTTGAGGATGGCGTTCTCGCCTTCCAGCACCTGGACCACGGTCGGGCCCGACGACATGAACTCGCACAGCTCGTCGAAGAAGGGACGCGCGCGGTGCACGGCGTAGAAACCTTCCGCCTGCTTGCGGCTCATCCACACGCGCTTCTGCGCGACGATGCGCAGCCCCGCGGCTTCCAGCTTGGCATTGATCGCGCCGGTGAGGTTACGCTTGGTCGCGTCCGGCTTGATCATGGAGAAGGTGCGCTCGACGGCCATGTCACGTCCTTGTCATCAGAAAGGGTTCGGCGGGTCGCGCTGTTTAGCCCGGCCCGCCGTTCCCTCGCAAGGTGTCGCGTGCGCGCCTCGGTGCTCCCCCGTTTACGGGGGAGTTGTCGGCGAAGCCGACCGAGGGGCATGCCGTGGAGCCCCCCCTCCACCATGCTGCGCATGGTCTCCCTCCCCCGTTTTGCGGGGGGAGGATCATCGGCGCCTATTCCGGAATGAGAATTTCGGTGCCGCTGCCGTCTTCGTCGGCCACCGTCCAGATGCCGTCGAGCGTGCCGTCGTCGCGGATCTCGTAGATGACGAGGCCGACCTTGTCCTCGAGCACGTAGCCGGCGGCGAGGGCGATGCCGTTGCGCATGCAGATGCCGGAAGATTCCGTGCCGACGTCCCAGGTGATGCGGCAGGTGGTGCTCGAGGTGACCTCGATCTCCGCCGTGCCCTTGTATTTCGATCCGTTCGGGTTGGTGCCGCGCACCTCGTACTTGCCGCCGACGTCGGCGGCCATGGCGCCCGTCGCAAAAGTCGCCGCAAGGAAAGCCGCGGCAATTGCCGTCCTGATCATTGTCGTCGCTCCCAAAATCATGAAAACAGCCGAGGGAGCCGACGCTAGGCGCGCCGCGATTTTCCGGCAAGTGGCCGACGACACTCCCGCACCAGCGCCGCCAGCGCGCGGAAATCGCGCTCGCGCGGCGAGCTCCGCCGCCAGGCGACGCCGATGGCGCGATGCGGCGCGGGGTCGGCGAAACGCACCAGCGCCAGGTCGCGGTTGGCGCGCAGCGCCGCGTCGACCGCCATCGCCGGCACGAAGGTAATGCCGTGGCCGGCGGCGACCAGATGCAGCACGGTGGCGAGGCTGGTGGCGCCGTAGCTGCGCAGGCGGCGCGGATCGATGGTGCCGCACACCGCGAGCGCCTGATCGCGCAGGCAGTGGCCGTCCTCCAGCAGCAGCAGTTCGTCGGCGGAGATCAGTTCGGTCAGCGCCGGCTTGCGCTTGGCGTGCGGCGAGTTGGCCGGTGCGGCGAGCAGGAACGGATCGTCGAAGGCCGGCGCCTCGGCGAGGTCGTCGTTGCCGAGCGGCACGCTGGCGACGATCGCGTCGAGATTGCCGGCGACAAGCTCGGCGACGAGCGCGCGGGTGATGCTCTCGCGGATCGTCAGGCGGAGCTCGGGATATTGCTTGGCCCCGGCGGCGATGAGGTGCGGCAGCAAGTAGGGCGCCACCGACGGGATGACGCCGAGGCGCAGCGGGCCGCTCAGCGGATCGGCGCGCGACGCCGGCAATTCCTCGATGTCGCGGATGAGGGCCAGGATGCGGGCGCTCCGCCCGACCACCTCGCCGCCGAATTCGGTGAGCGTCGCGCCGGCGGGGCCGCGCTCGACCAGCGCGCCGCCCAGCGCCTGCTCCAGGTCGCGGATCTGCATCGACAGCGCCGGCTGCGAAATGCCGGCGGCTTCGGCGGCGCGGCCGAAATGGCGGTGGGCGGCGAGCGCATCAAGATAGCGGAGCTGGCGCAGCGTGATCGTCATCAGTTCTGCTTATCATTGATCGCGATCAATGTGATTGGTTTTTATCGGATCAGTTTGGCATCGTTCCACACGACGAAGCCGGCAGAGACCGGCCCGTACCGATTCAAGATGCGAGGGAAGACGGACCATGGACGCGAAAACCGACAAGCGTACGGGCGGCAGGACCAACCGCGACTGGTGGCCGAAGCAGCTCAACATCAACATCCTCAACCAGAATTCCTCCCGGTCCGATCCCATGGGCACGGACTTCAACTACGCGGCGGAGTTCAAGAAGCTCGACCTCAACGCGGTCGTCGCCGACCTGCGCGCCCTGATGACCAGTTCGCAGCCGTGGTGGCCGGCGGATTTCGGCCACTACGGCGGCCTGTTCATCCGCATGGCGTGGCACAGCGCCGGCACCTACCGCATCACCGACGGACGCGGCGGCGCCGGCGGCGGCCAGCAGCGCTTCGCGCCGCTCAACTCGTGGCCGGACAACGCCAACCTCGACAAGGCGCGCCGCCTGCTCTGGCCGATCAAGCAGAAGTACGGCCGCCAGATTTCGTGGGCCGATCTTTTCGTGCTCACCGGCAACGTCGCGCTGGAGTCGATGGGTTTCAAGACGTTCGGCTTCGCCGGCGGCCGCGCCGACACGTGGGAGCCGGAGGAACTCTACTGGGGCCCGGAAGGCACGTGGCTGGGCGACTCGCGCTACAGCGGCGAGCGCCAGCTCGAGCATCCGCTGGGCGCGGTGCAGATGGGCCTCATCTACGTCAACCCGGAAGGTCCGAACGGCAAGCCCGATCCGCTGGCGGCGGCGCGCGACATCCGCGAGACGTTCTTCCGCATGGCGATGAACGATGAGGAGACCGTTGCGCTGATCGCCGGCGGCCACAGCTTCGGCAAGACGCACGGCGCCGGCGATCCGTCGCTGGTCGGTCCCGAGCCGGAAGGCGAAAACATCGCCGCCCAGGGTCTCGGCTGGAAGGGCGGTCACGGCACCGGCATGGCCGGCGACACCATCACCAGCGGGCTTGAGGTGACGTGGACGCAGACGCCGACCAAGTGGAGCAACTACTTCTTCGACAACCTGTTCAATTTCGAATGGGAGCTGACGAAGAGCCCGGCCGGCGCGCAGCAGTGGCAGGCGAAGAATGCGCCGGCGACGATCCCCGATGCGCACGACCCGTCGAAGAAGCGCGTGCCGACGATGCTGACCACCGATCTCGCGCTGCGCTTCGATCCGGCCTACGAGAAAATCTCGCGCCGCTTCCATGAGCATCCCGATCAGTTCGCCGATGCCTTCGCGCGCGCGTGGTTCAAGCTGACCCATCGCGACATGGGCCCGCGGGTGCGCTACCTCGGCCCGCTGGTGCCGAAGGAAGTGCTGATCTGGCAGGACCCGGTGCCCGCCGTCGATCATCCGCTGGTCGACGACAAGGACGTCGCCGACCTCAAGGCGAAGGTTCTGGCGTCCGGCCTGTCGGTGTCCGAACTCGTCTCGACTGCGTGGGCCTCGGCCTCGACCTTCCGCGGCTCCGACAAGCGCGGCGGCGCCAATGGCGCCCGCATCCGTCTCGCGCCGCAGAAGGACTGGGAGGTCAACCAGCCGAAGCAGCTCGCCAAGGTGCTGCCGATCCTGGAGGGCATCCAGAAGGCGTTCAACGGATCGGCTGCCGGCGGCAAGAAGATCTCGCTCGCCGACCTGATCGTCCTTGCCGGCGGCGCCGCCGTCGAGAAGGCCGCTAAGGACGCCGGCATCGACGTCAAGGTGCCCTTCACGCCGGGCCGCGGGGATGCCTCGCAGGAGCAGACCGACGTGCAGTCGTTCGCCGCGCTGGAGCCGCGCGCCGACGGCTTCCGCAACTATCTCGGGCCGCGCCAGTTCATGCTGCCCGAGGAAGCGCTGGTCGACCGGGCGCAGTTGCTGCGGCTGACCTCGCCGGAGATGACGGTGCTGCTCGGTGGCCTGCGTGTGCTTGGCGCCAATGCCGGGCAGTCGAAGCACGGCGTCTTCACGAAGAAGCCGGGCGCGCTCACCAACGACTTCTTCATCAACCTGCTCGACATGAGCACGGAGTGGAAGGCGACCGACGACGCCGAGCAGGTGTTCGAAGGCCGCGACCGCAAGACCGGCGAGATCAAGTGGACGGGAACGCGAGTCGATCTGATCTTCGGCTCGCACGCCCAACTCCGCGCGCTGGCCGAGGTCTACGGCTCCAGCGACGCCCACGCGAAGTTCGTCAAGGATTTCGCCGCGGCGTGGGCCAAGGTGATGAACGCCGACCGCTTCGGCTGACATGTGGAGCGGAGGGTGTACGCCACCCTCCGCTCGTTCATTCCCTTGCTGAAGCTGGCGGAGCGGGAGCCAGCCTCCCCCTACTCCGACAGCAGTATCTTGCTGCGGAACGCCCAGCCCGCGATGGCGCCGCCGATCAGCGGCATCACCAGGAACAGCCAGACCTGCGCCAGTGCCTGGCCGCCGACGAAGATCGCCGGGCCGAGGCTGCGCGCCGGGTTCACCGAGACGCCGGTGACCTGGATGAAGACGATGTGGATCAGCACCAGCGTCAGGCCGATGATCAGGCCGGCCGGATGGTTCGCGGTCGACTGCGAGCGGTGCGTGACGCCGAGGATCACCGCCGTGAAGACGAACGTCGCGATGATTTCGACGAGGATCGCCGAGGCGATGCTGTAGCCGCCCTGATAGCCCGGGCCCCAGCCGTTCTGGCCGAGCCCGCCGACGGCGATGTCGTAGCCGCCGCCCTTGCCGCTCAGGATGACGTAGAGCAGCAGCGCGCCGACGATGCCGCCGACCAGTTGCGAGACGATGTAGCCGATCGCCTCGTTGATCTCCATGCGGCCGGCGACGACCATCGCCACCGTCACCGCCGGGTTGATGTGGCAGCCGGAGACCGGGCCGATG
Organism: Bauldia sp.; assembly: GCA_037200845.1. Lineage (NCBI taxonomy): Bacteria > Pseudomonadati > Pseudomonadota > Alphaproteobacteria > Hyphomicrobiales > Kaistiaceae > Bauldia > Bauldia sp. Next base: position 1,629,120 of record JBBCGQ010000001.1, on the reverse strand, counting down.
GCGTAGGCCATCGCCGTCACCGACAGGCCGAACGCAAAGGCCACCGGCAGCATGCCGATCGGGAAGACGCCGTTGTACGTGCCGATCACGACCGAGCCGCAGCCAAACAGCACCAGAACCGCCGTGCCGATCAGTTCGGCGAGGTATTTCTTGACGGAACCCGAGATCATGTTGCCTCCCGTTTCAGGCGCGGCGGAGAATCACCGCTGGCGCGCAATGCGCCCGCATGTGCCACAGCGGGCGCCGTCAATGAAGAGTCATCGAAGGGGAAGCGGCTATTGCAGCGGCGCGATCGTATCGCTGGCGACGTAGCCGATCGGCTGGCCGTCGCGGGCCACCAGCGTCCAGGCGCCGTCGTCCTCGACCACGGCCACCTGCATGCCGGGCGTCAGTTCGTCGCCCGCGGCGGAGGTGGCGTCCGGCTTTTCGCGCAGCGAGGTGCGGGCGATGACGACATGCGTCGGTTTGGCCTCGGCATCGCCGGGGCCACCTGACGCGACCGCGCCATCAAGCGCGGCGTTGAGGTCCAGCGACTTTGCCGCGGCCTTCACCGTCGCCTCGTCGCCGGCGATCTTGGCGGCGACGACGTCGGGCCGCACCAGCAGCGCCGCCGCCTTGCCGAGCGGATACGCATCGAGATTGCGCACCAGCCGCACGCCGGCGGCAAAATCGCCGGTGCCGTCGAGGAAACCTTCCGGCGTCATGGTCACCGCCGCTCCGTCCGCCAGCCGCGCCGTCGTCGTCAGCAGCGCGCCCGTCTTCAGCGACCAGCGCCACGCCAAGCCGTTGTTGAGCACCGTCGTCAGCGTCTTGCCGTCCTTGGAGAAGCGGACGAGATCGGGGTCGACGTCGTGCATCAGCGGCGGCAGCGCCTTGCCCGTCTTCAGGTTCCACAGGCGCAGGCCGCCATCGCGCCCCGAGACGTAGACGAACGCGCCGTCCGGCGAGAAGCCGACGGCGGTGTTCGTCGTGCCGGTGGCGAGAGTCTTCGCCGCCTTGCCGGTCTTGGCGTTCCACAACGCGACCGCGCCCTTCTCGTCGGCGCCGAGCAGCGTCTTGCCGTCCGGCGAGAAGGCGAGGCTGGCGTAAGTCGTGAGGCCGGCGAACGTCGCTGGCGGCGCCTTGGCCGCGGCCTTCGCGGCCGGCGCCGGCGCCGCGGCAAATGCGCCGACGGTGACGACGCCGTCCCGGTCGGCGACGGCGTACGACGTGCCGTCCGGCGAAAGCGCAAAGGTGGTGGCGCCTTCGATCTTCGGTCCCGTCACGACCGCATCGAGGGTCGTCATGTCGAGGGTGCGCAGCGTGTCGCCGACGCGGATCGCGGCCACCTTGCCGTCGGCGCTGAAGGCGACGCCGCGGATGGTGCCGGCGCCGACGTTGAACGTCGCCAGCACATCGCCGCTGTCGGCATCCCAGACGTTGACCGCGCCGGTCGCCTTGCGATCCTCGGCGCCGGCGATCCGGCTGCCGTCCGGCGAGACCGCCGCCACGCCGCCGCCGTCGAAGGTGCGGACGCTGGCGCCGGTGTCGAGGTTCCACAGGATCATGTCGTCGTGCTGCGGGTAGGTCGATAGCACCAGCGCGCCGTCCGCGGTCAGGCTTTCGAAGGCGCCGACCAGCGTGCCGTCGCCGAAGGTGCGCACCACCGCGCCGGTCTCGGCATCCTCGATAAAGATGCCGCCGCGGCCGCCGAGCGCCACCGTCTTGCCGTCCGGCGCGATGGCGTCGATGTCGTCGCCGAAGTCGATGCGCTTCTCTTCCGTCCCGGTCTGGCCGTTCCAGAAGACGGTCTGGCCGCTGTCGTCATCTTCCGCCGCGGCGCCGGTCAGGAAGCGCTTGCCGTCGGGGAAGGCGAAGGCCCACACGTTCCGCTTCGGCGTCATCGCGAAACTCTGCACCAGCCCGCCCTTGCCGTAGTCCCAGAGGCTCAACGCGCCGTCGTAGGTCGGGATCAGGATGCGCGTCGAGTTCGGCACGAACAGCGGCGCCACCGTCAGCCCGCCCGGGCCGAACGTGTCGATCTTGTCCAGCGTATCGAGCTTCAGCGTTTCGATGTCGCCGTGCGTGGCGGCGACCAGCAGCCCGGCGGCGGCATCGATCTTCAGCGCCATGACGGGATAGTCCAGCGTTACCGTGCGCTCGCCTTTCGCGCCCGGCGAAAAGTCCTGCAGGATGACGCCGCCCTCGTCGTCGCCGGAAGCGAGCATCAGCCCGTTCGGCGAGAAGGCCAGCGCCTCGACGCCTGCCGTGTGCTCGGTCAGCGTATTGACGATCTTGCCGGTCGCGACGTTCCAGATGCGCACGCTCTTGTCGTCGCTGCCCGAAGCGAAGTAGGCGCCGTCCGGCGAGAAGGTCAGCGCCGTGATCGAGTCGGCGTGGCCGGGATACGTGCGGATCAGTTCGCCGGTGGCGACGTTCCACAGCTTGATCTGGTGGATGTAATCGCCGGTGAGCAGGAAACGCCCGTCGGGCGAATATGCCATGATGTCCGGCGTCGTCGCGTGCGATACCGGCAGCGTCACGGTGACCGTCGGCGCAGGCGGCGCGGCGGCCGGGGCCGGCGCTTCCTTGGCGAAGGCCGGCGGCGCCAGAAGCAGCAGAGCCGCGAACGGCAGGAGGGCGCGGTTCATGGCCGCAAAAATGAGGGCAATCGCCCTCGCCCGTCCAGCACGCGCCCACCTATTTTTGCCGGTATGCTGAACGACGCCGGCGTTAAGAAATGGAAGGAGATGTGCCCATGTCCAAGACCGCGCTTCGCTTCGGCCTTATCGCCGCCGCGCTGCTCCTCTCGGGAGGCGCAGAGGCCGCCAGCTTCAACTGCGCCAAGGCCAAGACGCCCGACGAGAAGGCGATCTGCGCCAGCCGTTCGCTCTCCGAACTCGACGTTCAGATGGCGACGCTCTACGGCGTGCGCATGAAGCTGCCGATGCTGATGGGCAGCCGCGGTGCCGCGCAGGACGAGCAGCACCAGTTTCTGATCGACCGGGGAAGCTGCGGCGCCAACAAGGCGTGCATCGGCGCGGTCTACCAGTCACGCATCGACGTGCTGAATCAGACGCTCGACGCCGCGATGCAGGACTATTGCGTCAAGCTCGGGATCTGCGGGTAGCGACGCTCAGCCGCGACCGCCGCGCCGCACGCATTCCCAGTCGTCCTTGCCCTGCCCGTCGGCGGACAGGATGATGTTGACGAACAGATCGCCGGAAAGGTCATGCTGATGACCGCGCGGCCCACGCATGCCGATGCCCAGCGCGTGCACCTCGTCTTTCAGGTGCCCGTCGAGGATGGCAAAATGCGGCAAGTCGAAATTCTCGCGGATGAGAAACAGCTTGCCGTAGCCGGCTAACTTGCCGTCGGCCTTGATGAAGGCGTAGCTCTTGTCGGCGAGCACGACGGCGCCGACGCCCGCCCCGTTCGGATCCTTGCAGTCCCAGTGGCCGTCCGCGGTAACGTCCGCCAGACGAACGGCCGACGATGCCGGCGAGACGCCCAGCAGGGCAACGCACATTGCGATGGCGGAAGCGTATCTCGTCATGGGGCCTCTCCTCGTTGACCACGGCGCCGAGCACCCATCATCGTAACACCCCTGATTGAAGGGGCCAGTGCCGGTTGCAATGGCGCCGGTCATCGCGCTTTGCGCCTTGCCGCCGATGCCGGCTCGGGCCACAAAGCCCGCCCGACGCCAGAGCTGCCCGTGACCGATTCCGCCGCCCCGCCCGCCGCCTCCGCCATCCAGCCGATTTCCGCCGGCCTGCTCGCCGCCATCGTCGGCTTCGCCAGCTCGTTCGCCATCGTGCTCGCCGGCTTCACCGCCGTCGGCGCCACGCCGGCCGAGGCCGCGTCCGGCCTCTTCGCCATCTGCCTCGGCCAGGGCCTGCTCGGCATGGGCTTCGCCCTCGCCACCCGCACGCCGATCACCATCGCCTGGTCGACGCCCGGCGCCGCGCTGCTCATCGCCACCGGCGCGCCGGCCGGCGGCTTTCCGGTCGCGGTCGGCGCCTTCCTCATCGCCGGGCTGCTGGTCATCGTCGCCGGCATCTGGCGTCCGTTCGGCCGCGCCGTCGCCTCGATCCCGCTGTCGCTCGCCGGCGCCATGCTTGCCGGCGTGCTGCTCGAGCTGTGCCTGGCGCCGGTGCACGCCGTCGCCGCCGCGCCGGGCCTCGCGTTGCCGATCGTCGCGACCTGGGCGATCGCGCTCCGCTTCGCCCGGCCCTACGCCGTGCCGATTGCCGTCGTCGCCACGGCCATCGTCGTCGGCATCACGACGCAACTGCCGCCGGCGACCTTCGCGACGCTGCTGCCGCACCCGGTGCTGGTGCTGCCGAGCTTCACGTTTGCGGCGCTCATCGGCATCGCCGTGCCGCTGTTCATCGTCACGATGGCCTCGCAGAACGTGCCCGGCCTCGCGGTGCTGCGCGTCAACGGCTACCACCCGAACGTCGGGCCGATCTTCGTGTGGACCGGGCTCGGCAGCGTCGCCACCGCCTTCTTCGGCGGCCATTCGCTCAACCTCGCCGCGATCACCGCCGCGCTCTGCGCCGGACCGGATGCCCATCCGGACCCGGCCCGCCGCTGGATCGCGTCGTTCACCGGCGCCGCCGCCTACATCGTCATCGCGCTGGCGGTGCCGTTTGCCGCGGCGTTCGTCACCGCCTCGCCCCCGCTGCTGATCGAGGCGGTCGCGGGCCTGGCGCTGCTCGGCAGCCTCGGCGGGGCGCTGTCGTCGGCATTGGCAAAGGAAGACGAGCGCCTGCCGGCAGTGGTCACTTTCGTCATCGCCGCCTCCGGCGTCTCCTTCCTCGGCATCGGCGCCGCCTTCTGGGGCCTCATTGCCGGCGGGGCGCTGATGGCACTCATCAAATGGCGGCCGGCCCTCGCTCCATAAACGGCGCTTGCCCTTCTTGCTGCGGCGCGGCAAAACCCCCGCGCCATGCTGCACATCAACGACCTCAGCTACCGGATCGGCGAGCGCCTGCTGATCGACCACGCCTCCGTCGCCATCCCGACGGGGGCGAAGGTCGGCCTTGTCGGCAAGAACGGCGCCGGCAAGACGACGCTGTTCAAGCTGATCGCCGGTGAGCTGGGCTCGGAAACCGGCGGCGTTTCGCGGCCGAGAAATTCGCGGATCGGCCAGGTGGCGCAGGAAGCCCCGGGCGGACCGGAGACGCTGATCGACGTCGTGATCTCGGCCGATCTCGAGCGCACCGCCCTGCTGGCGGAAGCCGAGACCGCACACGACCCGCACCGCATCGCCGAGATCCACACGCGCCTCGCCGACATCGAGTCGCATTCGGCCGAGTCGCGCGCCGCCTCGATCCTCGCCGGCCTCGGCTTCGACGAGGACACGCAACACGGCCCCTGCTCCGCGCTGTCCGGCGGCTGGCGGATGCGCGTCGCGCTCGCCGCGACGCTGTTCACCGCGCCCGACATCCTGCTCCTCGACGAGCCGACCAACTACCTCGACCTCGAGGGCACGGTGTGGCTGGAAAATTTCATCGCGCGCTACCCGTACACGGTGGTGATGATCAGCCACGACCGCGACCTGCTCAACCGCGCCGTCGATACCATCATCCATCTCGACCAGGGCAAGCTGACGCTCTACCGCGGCAACTACGACTCGTTCGACCGGCAGCGGCGCGAGCGCCAGGCGCTGCTCGCCAAGGCGAAGCACAAGCAGGACGAACAGCGCGCCCACATGCAGGCGTTCGTCGACCGCTTCCGCTACACCGCGTCGAAGGCGCGGCAGGCGCAGTCGCGCCTCAAGATGCTGGAGAGGATGGAGCCGATCGCGGCGCTCGCCGACGAGTCGATCCTGCCGTTCTCCTTCCCCGATCCGGCGAAGCCGATGGCGCCGCCGATCATCCAGCTCGAGGACGCGTCGGTCGGCTACGTCGAGGGCGTGCCGGTGCTGAAGAAACTCGATCTGCGCATCGACGATGACGACCGCATCGGCCTGCTCGGCTCCAACGGCAACGGCAAGTCGACGCTCGCCAAGCTGCTCGCCGGCCGCATGCAGGTGATGGGCGGGCGCATGCGCCGCCTGCACCGGATGGAGGTCGCCTTCTTCGCGCAGCACCAGCTCGATGAGCTGAAGCCGAACCAGTCGGCCTACGACCACGTCCGCGAGCTGATGCCCGACGCCTTCGAGGCGCAGGTGCGCGCCCGCACCGGCGCCATGGGCTTCACGCGCCAGAAGATGGAGACGCCGGCCAAGGATCTGTCGGGCGGCGAGAAGGCGCGGCTGCTGCTCGGCCTTGCGACCTTCACCGGCCCCAACCTGATGATCCTCGACGAGCCGACCAACCATCTCGACATCGACAGCCGCGAGGCGCTGGTCGCCGCGCTCGCCGAATACACCGGCGCGGTCATCCTGATCAGCCACGACCGCCATCTGCTGGAGGCCTCGGTCGACCGCCTGTGGCTGGTCGCCGGCGGCACCGCCTCGCCCTTCGACGGCGACCTCGCCGACTACCGCTCCATGGTGCTGGATTCGCGCGCGGGCCGCGGCGCCGGCCGCGCGCCGGCCGCCAGCATCAAGGGCGGCCAGGACAAGCGCCGCGAGTCTGCGAAGAAACGCGAGGAAAGCGCGCCGCTGCGCAAGCGCGTCAAAGACGCCGAGGCCGCGATCGCCAAGCTGCAGAAGGACCTCGCCGACATCGACAGGAAGCTGGCCGACCCGAAACTCTACAACCGCCCGATCGACGCCGCGTTCCTGGCCAAGGAACGCTCCGACATGGTCCGCGCCATCGCCGCGGCGGAAGACAAGTGGCTGGCAGCCAGCGCCGCAGTCGAAGAAGCCACGGCGGCGGAATAGGACTCAGATCAACCTCCCCCTTGAGGGGAGGTCGAAATCGCGCAGCGATTTCGGGAGGGGGTATGCCGCATCGGGAAGTGCCTCCGGCTAATCGCGCCTTCGGCAAGACAATGCGCCAGGCAATGACGCCGGCCGAGGCGCGCCTTTGGCAGTGGCTACGGAAGCCCGGCATCGCCGGACTTCGCTTTCGTCGCCAGGTACCTCTCGGACCTTACATCGTGGATTTCTTGTGTCCGCAAAAGGCACTGATCGTCGAGGTCGACGGCGGACATCACGCCTCGCCCGGACCGGGCACGCGCGACGCGAGGCGTGACGTGTGGCTGTCCGATCAGGGATATAAAGTTGTGCGGGTATGGAACAGCGACGTGATGACGAACATCGAGGGAGTCTGTGCAGCGATTGTTGCTGCGGTCGCCGAAGGCACCCGCTCCCGAAATCGCTAAAGCGATTTCGACCTCCCCTCAAGGGGGAGGTTGATCTACCCCTTCTTCTCCCAGCGTCCGCGCTCCGACTGCTGCCAGTACGTCGCATCGTGCCCGGCCGATTTGATCGCGGTCCATGATGCCCGCGCCCTGTCCACCGCGTCCGCATCGTTGCCGTCGAACAGCACGACGATGCGCCGGTAGTCGGAATAGTTAGCCGCCTCAGCACCGTCGGCGAGAAAGCGCACGTCGGCCGCGTTCGGGTTGTCGTCGGCGGCCGTGAGCCACACCGGCTGCTCGGCCGCGTGCCCGTCCTTCGCCGTGCCGTGCGGCAGGAAGCCGTCGTCGCGATAGGTCCACAGGTGCGCGTCGATCGCGTCGCGCCGCTCCTCCGAGCCGAGCTGCACGACCGCCCGCCATTTACGCTCGAGGCACTTTTCGAGCATATCCGGCAGCACGCGCTCTAGCGGCTGGTTCTGCAGATGGTAGAACAGGACCTCGGTCACCAACGCCTCCGGCGCGACAAGACGGTTTCATGACTACACGTCAATCGGGCCTGCTGTGAAGCGTCTCGCGACCGCGTTGGCCGATGCCTTCGAGCAGCGGCCGGAAGCCTTCTTCGTCGCCGTGCTGGCGGTGCAGGTCGCGCTGTGGACGCTGGTCCCGGCCTTCACCTACCGCAACGCCCCAATCGACGTCATGGAAAACATCGGCTGGGGCCGCGAGTGGCAGCTTGGCTACGCCTCGCACCCGCCGCTGCAGGCGTGGCTGACGATGGCGGCGGTGACGCTCGGCGGCGGCGCGATCTGGCCGGCGTACGTGCTGTCGCAGGTGGCGATCGCGCTCACCTTCGTGCCGCTCTATCTGCTCGGGCGCGAGGCCGGCGGGGCAAAGGTCGCGCTGTTCGCGGTCGTGATCTACAGCCTCGTCTTCTACGCCAACCTGCCGACGCCGGAGTTCAACGCCAACGTCGTGCAGATGCCGATCTGGGCCTTCGCGGCGCTGGCCTTGTGGCGCGCGATCGATAGCGGCCGCCTGCTCTGGTGGGTGGCGCTCGGCGTCATCGCGGCGCTGGCGGTCTACGCCAAGTACAGCGCCGTCATCCTGTTCGGCGCGCTGATCCTTGCCTCGCTGGCGGTGCCGAGCGGGCGCCGCGCGTACCGCACGATCGGACCGTACGTGTCGGTCGCGCTGGCGCTGGTGCTCATCGCACCGCATCTGCGCTGGCTGTGGTCGGTCGATTTCCTGCCGGTGACTTTCGCCGAGGGGCGTGCCGGCCGGCCGGAGGGTATCCAGCGGCTGATCAGGCCGTTCGGCTTCCTCGGCGCGCAGTTGCTGGATCACCTGCTGCCGGCCCTGCTGCTTCTCGCCAGCGGCATCCGCTTCCGGCAGATCGGCGCGCCCAACACGCCGGCGCGCGACCTCTGGCGGTTCATCCTGGTGATGGCGTTCGCTCCCTACGCGCTGTCGCTGATCTTCTCGGTCGCCACCGGCTACGGCCTCCGCGACCCGTGGGGTGCGCCGATGCCGGCGTGGATCAGCCTGGTCGCCGCGCTCGTGCTGCTGCCGGTGATCGCGCGGCTGCCGGCGCTGCTGCTCACGTGGGGGCTGCTGTTCGTGCTGATGCCGATCGGGCTCGGCGTTGTGACGATCGTCTCGCCGCACTTTCCCTCGCCGCTGTGGCAGGTGTGGCCCGGCCCGGCGATGGCCAGCCAGCTCACCGACATCTGGCGCGCGCACACCGGCAACGCGCCGCTGCGCATCGTTGCCGGCGACAAATGGGCGATCGGCATCGTGACGGTCTATGCGCCCGAGCACCCGCACGTGCTCACCGATGCGCGTTACGTGCTGAGCCCGTGGGTGACGCCCGCGGACGTCGCCCGCGACGGCGCGCTTCTCGTCTGGCAGCGCGGTTCGCCGGATGTCCTGGCGCCGGAATACGCCGCCTTCGGCCCGTTCAGCGCGACGGGCGCGCTGCGCATTCCCTTCGCCGGGCCGGGCAGCGACACCGCCGACATCGGCTGGGCGATAAAGCCGCCGGGCTAGCCCTCGTAGTTGTCCGCCACCAGCCGGTCGAGCAGGCGGACGCCCCAGCCCGACGACCACGAGCGGTTGACGTCGGTCTGCGGCGAACCCATCGCCGTGCCGGCGATGTCGAGGTGGACCCAGGGCGTGTTCTTGACGAACCGCTTGATGAAATGGGCGGCGGTGATCGAGCCCGCGTCGCGGCCGCCGGCGTTCTTCACGTCGGCGAATTTCGAGTCGATCTGCTTGTCGTATTCCTTGCCGAGCGGCATGCGCCACACCGTCTCGCCGGTCGCGGTGCCGGCGGCGGTCAGCGCGGCGGCGAGCGCGTCGTCGGTGGCGAACATGCCGGCGTTGAGGTGGCCGAGCGCGACGATGATCGCGCCGGTCAGCGTCGCGAGGTCGATGATGAATTTCGGCGTGAAGCGATCCTCGGTGTAGGCGACGGCGTCGGCGAGCACGAGGCGGCCCTCGGCGTCGGTGTTGATGATCTCGATGGTGCGCCCGGTCATCGCGGTGACGATGTCGCCGGGGCGCTGGGCGTTGCCATCCGGCATGTTCTCGACGATGCCGATGACGCCGACGGCGTTGACCTTGGCCTTGCGCGCGGCGAGCGCGTAGAGCAGGCCGGTGACGGCGGCGGCGCCGGCCATGTCGCCCTTCATGTCCTCCATGCCGCCGGCCGGCTTGATCGAGATGCCGCCGGTGTCGAAGACGACGCCCTTGCCGACGAAGGCGACCGGCGCGTCCTTGGCCTTGCCGCCGTTCCAGCGCATGACGACCAGGCGCGGCGGACGCGACGAGCCCTGCGCCACGCCGAGGATTGCGCGCATGCCGAGCTTCTTCAATTCCGGCTCGCCCAGCACCTCGACGGTGACGCCGACCTTCTTCAGTGCCTTGGCGCGGTCGGCGAATTCGATCGGGCCCAGAACATTCGGCGGCTCGTTGACGAGATCGCGCGCGAGCAGCACGCCTTCGGCAATGCCCTCGCGCGTGCCCCATGCCTTCTTTACCGCCGCCGGATCGGCGACCGCGATGGTGACCTCCGTCGGCGGGCGCGACTTCGGCGCGTCCTCCTTATCGATCTTGTAGTTGTCGAAGGCGTAGGCGCGGAGCTTCATGCCGAGCGCGAAGTCGGCGGCCTCCGCCGGCGTGCGGTCGAAATACACCGTCGCCTTCTTCGCCTTGCCGAGCGCGCCCATGACGGCGCCGCCGAGCTCGACCCAGCCGTTGGCGCCGAGGTCGGCGATCTTGCCGGTGCCGACGACGATCAGCCGCTCGAGATTGGAATCGGCGGGCGCGATCAGGTCCAGCGACGTCTTCGCCTTGCCCTTGAAGTCGGCGGTCGCGGCGGCGCGCTTGACGAGCTTGTCGACGCCCAAAGCGGCGGCCGACTTGCCCGGCGCCAGGTCGTCGCCGACGAGAATGGCGACGGTGCCGGCGGCCTTGGCGGCGGGCTTGGCGAACGAAATCGTGGCGAGGTCGGTCATGGCTATCGGCTTACCGGCTTGAGGGAGTCTGGGAATTGGACGTCAGCGGCTTGGGCGGCGCAACGTCCGCGTCACATACGGCGCGAATGCCACGTTGGCAAGGAGTTGCGCGCCTCCGCCCTGCCCGCCCATAATCCCGGCGAAGCCGTCGCTCGTGAAGCTCTGACGCCCAGGTTCCTGAATGAAGCTCATCGAGCGATACATCCTTCGCCGGATCGTCAGCGCCACGGTCCTGACGTTCCTGGCGCTCGGCGCGATGCTGTGGCTCAGCCAGGCGCTCACCCAGTTCGACCTCGTCACCGCCAACGGCCAGGCGGTCACCACCTTCCTGCAGGTGTCGGCGCTGCTCGTGCCGGTGCTGGTCGCCATCGTCTTCCCGGTCTCGATCCTGATCGCGGTGATCTATTCCTTCACCTCGCTGAACAGCGACGCCGAGCTGGTCGTCATCAACGCCAGCGGCGCGCGCCAGACGGCGATCCTGAAGCCGGTGCTGGTCGTGGCGTTCGTCTCGACGCTGATCGTCGCCTCGATGACGCTCTACTTCGCGCCGCTGGCGCTGCGCACCTGGCAGGTGCTGATCACCAACGTGCGCGGCAACATCATCACCCAGTTCATGCAGGAGGGCGCGTTCGTCTCGCTGTCGCCGAAGCTGACCTTCTCGATCCGCAACCGCAACCAGGATGGGTCGCTCGGCGGCATCTTCGTTTCCGACGATCGCGACGCCGACAAGACCATCTCCTACCTCGCCGAGAAGGGCGCGATCCTGGAAAATCCGCTGGGCGTGTTCCTGATCATGGGCAATGGCACCATCCAGCAGCGCAGCAAGATCGACCAGTCGATCTCGATGATCGAATTTTCCTCGTACGCCTTCGATCTGTCGAGCTTCTCCAGCACGGGCACGGTTCCGGTGCTGAAGCCGCTCGAACGGCCGACCGAATACCTGATCCATCCCGATCCGGAGGATCCCTACTTCCAGGAATTCCCGGCGAAGTTCCACGCCGAGCTCAACGACCGGCTGACCTCGCCGCTCTACTGCTTCCTGTTCGCGCTGATCCCGCTGCTGTTCCTTGGCCAGGCGGAATCGACGCGCCAAAGCCGCAGCGCCAGCATCGCCGCCGCCGGTTTTCTCGCGGTCGTCATCCGCGCCGTGCCGTTCTTCCTGCCGGTCGAGACGAGCCTGGTGGCGCAGGTCCTGGTCTATGCCATCCCGATCGGGCTGACGCTGCTCGTCATCATCCTCGTGCTGTCGGGAGCGCAATGGCGGCCGCCCGACCGGATCGTCGCGATCGGCGAGCGGTTCTTCGCGCGCGCCAGCGGCGTGGTCGCGCGCGCGCCGGCGGCGTCGAAATAGGAGCGGCGGAAAATGCTCGGCCGCACCCTGTCGTTCTACTTCGCCCGCCACTTCGCCAAGATGGTCGGCGCGATTTTCCTGCTGGCGTTCATGCTGACCGCGCTGGTCACCTACTTCGAGTTCTTCAGCCGCGCCTTCAAAGGCGACGCGACGGTGGGCCTGGGGCTCGCCGCGATGGCGCTGTTCAAGGTGCCCAGCCTGACGGAAGACTCCCTGCCCTTCGCCGTGCTCTACGGCTCGATCGCGGCGTTCGTCATCGCCAACCGGCGGCTGGAAGTCGTGGTGGCGCGCGCCGCCGGTGTCTCGGCGTGGCAATTCCTGCTGCCGGCCTGTGTCGTCGGGCTACTCGCCGGCACCATCGCGACCGGTGTCTACAACCCCGTCGCGGCGACACTCCTGTCGTGGTCGAACAGCCTCGGCGCCTCGGTCTTCATCGACCAGTCGAAGCCGGTCGACGTGACGGGCGGCAATGGCCCGGTCTGGGCCCGGCAGAAGGCCGACGACGGCACCGAGTCGATCATCGGTTCGGTCCAGTCGTTCGACGACGGGCTGGGGCTGACCGCGGTCACGGTGTTCGTCTTCGACGCGAACGGGCACTTCCGCGAGCGGATCGATGCCGCCCGCGCGCACTACTATCCGGGCGCGTGGAAGCTCGAGGACGCCACGGTGACGGCGGTGAGCAGCAATCCGAAACGGGCTGACACCTACGAGCTTTCGACCAATCTGTCGGCAAACGAGGTGAAGCGAACCTTCTTGTCCCTTGATTCGGTTTCGTTTTGGTCACTGCGTGACTTATCTGCCGCAGCGCGTCATGCGGGCGTTCCTTCGGACCGCTACGACCTGCGCTACAACGTGCTCCTCTCGCGCCCGATTCTCCTTTTGGCAATGGTACTTATCGCTGCCAACGTGTCGCTCCGCTTCTCGCGTTCGAGGGACCTCGGACGCGTGATTATTACTGGCGTGGCCGTAGGCTTCATGCTTTATGTTGTGATGAAAATTGCGTGGGATTTGGGGAGTGGCGGCATCGTGTCGCCACCGCTGGCAGCTTGGCTACCTGCAATCGTAGCCACGCTGGTCGGGATTACGGTGCTGTTGCACCTGGAGGACGGATGAGGGGGGCGCTTCCGCGCCACGTCGTTCCAGCGTCACAGGCCTTGGCGGGTTTTGTCGCCGTGGCCGTGCTGACTCTGCTCGTCCTCGTTTCGCCATCGGTTGCAGCCAACCCGGTCGATGCCGCCACCAAAGCCGTCGATGTGCCGTTCAGCGCGCCGATCACCGTGTCGCCGAACGAGAAGATGCTCGTCGAGTCCGACCAGCTCGTCTACGACTACGACCGCAACACCGTCGCCGCCGTCGGCAACGTCAAAATCTACTTCGCGGGCTATACGCTCGAGGCCGAAAAGGTCTCCTACAACAAGGGCAACGGTCGCCTGATCGCGACGGGCAGCGTCAAGCTCGTCGATCCGTCCGGCTCGGCCTTCTATTCCGAATACATCGACATCACCGACGACTTCCGCGAAGGCTTCGTGCAGTCGCTGCGCGTCGATACCATCGACCATGCCCATTTCGCCGCCGAGCGGGCGGAGCGCAGCGGCGGCGACACGACGACCTTCGTCAACGGCACCTACACGGCGTGCGAGCCGTGCGCCGAGCATCCGGAGAAGCCGGTGCTGTGGAGCGTCAAGGCCGAGAAGATCGTCGTCAATCAGCAAGAGCACATGGTGTACTTCACCAACGCCAGCCTCGAATTCTTCGGGCTGCCGATCGCGTACCTGCCGTACTTCGGCGCGCCGGACGCGACGGTGAAGCGCAAGAGCGGCTTCCTCACGCCGATCGTCGGCTACTCGGCCCGGGTCGGCGCCTTCGGCGCGCTGCCCTACTTCCACGTGATCTCGCCCGACAAGGACGCGACGATCACGCCGACCGTCTTCTCGAAACAGGGCCTGCTGCTTGACGGCGAATATCGCCAGCGCACCGCCAACGGCCAGTACTCGGTCGATGTCGCCGGCATCTACCAACTCGACCCGAACAGCTTCGTGATCGGCTCGCCGGCCAACCGGACGGTGCGCGGCGGCGTGCGCACCACCGGCGAGTTCGCGGTCAACAACGACTGGACGCTCGGCTGGGACGGCACGCTGTCCACCGACCGCTCCTTCACGCGCGACTACGGCGTGCTGAACCAGGACACGGCGATAACGACGTCCACCGTCCACCTCACCGGCATCCACGACCGCAACTACCTCGAGGCGCGGTCGTCCTACTTCCAGGTGCTGACCGACCCGGCAAGCGCCCCCTCCATCGATACCGGCCTCTACAATCAGGGGCGGCAGGGCGTCGTCGCTCCGGTGGTGGACTACCAGCGCGTCGCCGCCAACGATGTCCTCGGCGGCGAGGTTTCGTACATCTCCAACATCGCCAACGTCGTGCGCGAGGAGAACGATCCGTTCTTCGTCGATGGCGTCGTCGATCCCTATTTCCACGGCACCGCCGGCGACGTGGTGCGCATCACCAAGGAACTCGACTGGCAGCGCCGTATCGTCGGCCCGGGCGGCCAGTTGTTCACGCCGTTCGCCTCGGTGCGCGGTGATGCCTTCTTCATGAACGGCGTCACCGCCTCGCCGCTGACGACCTCGACTTCGGCCTTCCGCTTCATGCCGACCGTCGGCGCCGAATGGAGCCTGCCGATCCTCGCCACCGTCGGCGGCTCGACGCACATCATCGAGCCGATGGTCCAGGTCATCGCGCGTCCCGACGAGATGGATGCCGGCGTCCTGCCCAACAACGACGCGCAGAGCCTGGTGTTCGACGTCTCGAACCTGTTCGACCGCGACAAGTTCTCCGGCTTCGATCGCGTCGAGGGCGGCACGCGCGCGAACCTCGGGGTCAACTACACCGGCACGTTCACCAACGGCGCGCAGGTGCAGGGCACCTTCGGCCAGTCGATCCTGCTTGCCGGCACCAATTCGTTCGCCGTCGATCCGGGCTCGAACGTCGGCGCCTATTCCGGCCTCGAGACGTCGATGTCCGACTACGTCGCCGGCGTTTCGGTCGACACCGGCACCGGCCCGCGCGTGGCGGCGCGCGGCCGCTTCGACGAGAAATCGTTCAACGTCAACCGCGCCGAGCTGCAGGCGACGACGGCGTTCGGCCCGATCACGGCCTCGGCCTCCTACCTCTACCTGCGCTCAAACCAGAATGTCGGCGTGACGTCGGCGGCATCGGTGATCCGCGGCGCCGCCTCGGTCAACATGTCGGAGACGTGGCGCGCCTTCGGCACCGTGACATACGACTTCGCCAAGGAGGCGGTCGCCGGCGACAGCATCGGCGTCGCCTTCGACAACGAGTGCCTGACGCTGTCGCTCGCCTACAGCGAAACCTACGCCAGCGACCAGCCGAGCCGGTGGCTCAACCTGCGCATTGCGCTGCGCACCTTCGGCGACGCGGCGGTCTCCGGCAACCTCAGCAAGCTGCAGAACTAGGCCGAACGGTTCTGCCGCGGCCGGCGCCCATCATTTCGCCCGAATCCGCCCTGTGTATGCTGGTCAGATGTTGATCCTCCGTCCCTACTCGACCCCCCACCCGCCATGCTAGTTTCATCGCTTCGTCATGGTGCCCTGCCTGCGGCGGGGCGCATCGTGAGGGTGGCTTCCGTGTCGCATTTCCGTATCCGTCTTGCCGCCGCCGGCGCGGCCGTGCTCATCGCCGCCGGCGCGCTCGCCGGCTGCAACAGCACACCCGACATCCCGGCCTCCGCGGTCACGGTGGCGAGCAGCGACAACCTCGGCAAGCCGACCGGCAAGCCCAGCGGCAACAGCTCGATCCCGATTCTCGTCAACGACGTGCCGATCACCGCCTACGACATCAGCCAGCGTCTCAAGCTCAACAAGCTCGGCGGCGGCAAGGGCACGCAGGCGGACGCGCAGGAGGAGCTGATCAGCGAGACGCTGGAACTGCTCGAGGCGCAGCGCCGCGGCGTCGACGTCTCCAACGCTCAGGTCGAGGCCGCCTTCGCCACGATCAGCACCCGCCTCAAGATGTCGCCGGCGGCGTTCACGCAGGCGCTGGGCAGCCAGGGCATCGACGCCAGTTCGCTGAAGAAGCGGCTGCGGGCGCAGATGATCTGGGGGCAACTGGTCCAGCAGCGCACGGCGTTGAAAGCCTCGGTCAAGAGCGAGGACATCCAGGCGGCGCTCGAGACCAAGGATCCGAAGTCGCTGACCATCAGTGAGTACACGCTGCAGCAGATCGTGTTCGTCGTGCCGTCGGGCTCCAGCGCCGGCGCCTACATGCAGCGGCGCAACGAGGCCAACGCCTTCCGCCAGGCCTTCCCGGGCTGCGACCAGAGCCTCAACAAGGCCAAGCAGCTGCGCGGCGTCGTGGTCAAGGACATCGGCCGCCGCGATTCGACCCAGCTCCAGGGGCCGGACGGCGAGGCGATCCAGAAGACCGAGGTCGGCCACACCTCGCCGCCGACGCAGACTTCGCTCGGCATCGAGCTCGTCGCCGTGTGCTCGGCGCATTCGATCCAGAGCGCCACGGCGGCGCGCGACGCGGCCGAGAACGACCTCTACCTCAAGCAGGCCGAGGGCCTCGGCAAGGACTACCTCAAGGAACTGCGCGACCGCGCCATCATTCAGTATCGCTGATCGGCGATGGCGGGCCCGACGGACACTCGCCCGCCGCTCGCCCTGACGATGGGCGAGCCGGCCGGCATCGGCCCGGACGTGACGCTTGCCGCCTGGTCGCGCCGCGCCGAATTCAGGCTGCCGCCGTTCTACTGCCTCGGCGATCCCACGCTCTACGCCGACCTCGCCCGCCGCCTCAACCTTGACGTTCCGGTCGAGGCGACCTCGCCCGGCGAGGCCAACGCCATTTTCGGCCGCGCGCTGCCGGTCGTGCCGCTGTCCGCCCCGGTCAGGGCGACTCCGGGCGCGCCCAGCACGGCCACGGCGCAGTCGGTGATCGAGGCGATCGCCCGCGCCGTCGGCGACGTCCGCGCCGGCATGGCGAGCGCCGTCGTCACCTGCCCGATCTCGAAGAAGACGCTGTTCGACGCCGGCTTCCGTCATCCCGGCCACACCGAGTTTCTCGGCACGCTGTCGGCGACGTGGACCGGGTCGCAGGCGCGACCGGTGATGATGATCGCGGGCCCGGAATTGAAGACGGTGCCGGTGACCATCCACATCCCGCTGCACGACGTCGCGACAACGCTCACCACCGCGCTCATCGTCGATACCGCGCGCATCGTCGCCGACGAACTCCGCCGGCGTTTTGCCCGGCCGCAACCGCGCCTCGCCGTCGCCGGCCTCAATCCGCACGCCGGCGAGAACGGCGCCTTCGGCGACGAGGACGAGCGCATCGTCCGCCCGGCCGTCGCGATGCTGCGCGCCGAGGGCATCGACGCGCGCGGCCCGCTGTCGTCGGACGCGATGTTCCACGCCAGGGCGCGCGCCACCTACGACGCGGCGATCTGCATGTACCACGACCAGGCGCTGATCCCGGCGAAGACCATCGACTTCACCGAGACGGTCAACGTCACGCTCGGCCTCGCCTTCATCCGCACCTCGCCCGACCACGGCACCGCCTTCGACATCGCCGGCTCCGGCAAGGCGGACGCCTCGAGCCTCGCCGCGGCGCTGCGCATGGCGGCCGAGCTGGTCGCCAACGAAACGGCGGCATGAGCCAGATCGACGACCTGCCGCCGCTGCGCGAGGTCATCGCCCGCTACGACATCGCGCCGAAGAAAAATCTCGGCCAGAATTTTCTGCTCGACCTCAACCTCACCTCGCGCATCGCGCGCGCCGCCGGCCGGCTCACCGACGCCACCGTCATCGAGATCGGCCCCGGACCCGGCGGCCTGACGCGCGCGCTGCTCGCCGAGGGCGCCGCCCACGTCGTCGCCATCGAGCGCGACGAGCGCTGCATCGCCGCGCTCAACGAGATCGCCGCGCACTACCCCAGCCGCCTGACGATCGTCGCCGGCGACGCCCTCAGCGTCGACCTGACGCCGTTCGCCGACGGACGGACGCTGGTCGTCGCCAACCTGCCCTACAACATCGCGACGCCGCTGCTGGTCGGGTGGCTGCGCACCGAGCCGTGGCCGCCGTGGTTCGAGTCGCTGACGCTGATGTTCCAGCGCGAGGTCGCCGAGCGCATCGTGGCGCCGCCGGGCAGCAAGACGTACGGCCGCCTCGGCGTGCTCGCCGGCTGGCGGAGCGAGGCCGAGATCCTGTTCGACATCGACCCGCGCGCCTTCACGCCGCCGCCGAGGGTGACGTCGTCGCTGGTGCAGCTCATCCCGCGCCCGCGGCCGCTGGCGTGCGACCCGGACGTGCTGGAACGCGTCGTCGCCGCCGCCTTCGGCCAGCGGCGCAAGATGCTGCGCCAGAGCCTCAAATCTCTTGGCGGGGACACGCTGGCGCTGCTCGCGGCGGCAGGAATCGAGGAGACGCGGCGGGCGGAGGAGATTGACGTTGCGGGATTTGTTGCGCTGGCGAATGCGGTGGGCGAACGGTGACGCTGGGTTCCCTCTCCCTTCGTGGGAGAGGGCTCTTTCTCTTGGCGAGCGCAGCGAGACTAGAGAAAGAGGGTGAGGGGGCGCGGCCCCGCTTCACGATCTCCGCCGACAGCCCCCTCACCCTTCGCCTCTAGTTCGCTTTGCTCTCAAGAGGCGAAGCCCTCTCCCACAAGGGGAGAGGGGAACAACCACGACCTGAGCTTGCTACCGCTTCAACAACCCCGCGACAAACCCCGGCATCCCGGTCTGCCGCGCCCGCTTCAGCCGCTCGGCCGCGAGGATGGCGCGGACCGAACCCAGCGCCCGCTCGAGCTGGTCGTTGATCACGACGTAGTCGTACTCCGTCCAGTGCCCGATCTCGCTGGTCGCATTGGCGAGGCGGTTGGCGATGACCTTGGCGTTGTCCTCGGCGCGCCGCTCCAGCCGCGCCTGCAATTCCTTCATGCTCGGCGGCAGGATGAAGATGGTGACGATGTCCTCCGGCATCGCGGCGACGAGCTGCTGCGTGCCCTGCCAGTCGATGTCGAAGAGCACGTCCTCGCCCTTGGCGAGCGCGGCCTCGACCGGCGCGCGCGGCGTGGCGTAGAGGTTGCCGTGCACCTCGGCCCATTCGAGCAGTTCGCCGCCCTGGCGCATCGAGGAGAAGCGCACCGGATCGATGAAATAATAATGGATGCCCTCGATCTCGCTCGGCCGCTTGGCGCGCGTCGTCACCGAGATCGACAGGAACAGGCGCTCGCCCTCCTCCTGCACCAGCGCCCGCGTGATCGACGATTTGCCGGCGCCGGAAGGCGAGGAAAGCACCAGCAGGACGCCGCGGCGCGGCAGGTTGATCGTCTCGGCCATCGTCATTCCAGGTTCTGGATCTGCTCGCGGAACTGGTCGACCACGGCCTTGAGGTCGAGGCCGATGGCGGTGAGGCCGCGGTCGTTCGACTTCGAGCAGAGCGTGTTGACCTCGCGGTTGAATTCCTGCGCCAGGAAATCGAGGCGGCGGCCAACGGCGCCGTCCTCGGCGAGCAGCGCGCGGGCGGCGGCGATGTGCGCCGCCAGCCGGTCGAGCTCCTCGCGGATGTCGGCGCGGGTGGCGAGCATCACCGCCTCCTGATGCAGCCGGTCGGCATCGAGCGCGGAACTCGCCTCGACCAGCATCGCGATCTGCTCGGAAAGCTTCGCGCGGATCGCTTCCGGCGTGCGCGCCGGCGAAGCCTCGGCGGCGGCCGTCAGCCGCTCGATCTCGGCGAGGCGCCCGGCAAGCACGACGGCGATGGCGTGCCCCTCGCGTACGCGGTCGGCGGTGAGAGCCGCCAGCGCTACGTCGAGATCGGCGAGAATAGCGGCGGCGAGCGCGGCGCGTGTCGCCTCATCCTCGACGCCCTCGAAAGTCTCCAGCACGCCGCGGATGGCGAGGATGCCGTCGAGCGTCGGCGGCTGCACCTCGATGCGGCCGCGAACATGCGCCATCGCGGCGGCGACTTCCGCCAGCACCGCGTCGTTGACGCGGATGTGGACGGCGCCGGCGTCGCTCTGCACGCTCAGCGTCACCTGCAGGTTGCCGCGCGTCAGCGCCGCGCCGATCTTCTCCCGCGCCGCGGCTTCCAGATGCTCGAAGCCGGTCGGCAGGCGGAGGCGCAGGTCGAGACCCTTGCCGTTGACGCTCCTCAGTTCCCACGTCCAGCGATAGCCGCTGCCGGCGCCATCGGCGCGGGCAAAGCCGGTCATCGAGGACAGGGGCATCGGCGGCCTACTTCGGCAGGAGAGAATCGGTCGCGGCGGCTGGCGGGCATCAAAGCCGCCAAAGCCCGCCGGTTCAAGGGCGCTGCCGGCAGCGCTACTGGCCGGCGGCGCCTTCCGGGTCGGGCTGGTCGTCGGTCGGCGTCAGCGCCATCGGCTGGTCGCTCGTGGTCTGCGCGCTCGGCAGCGGCTTGGCCTTCGGCTTCGCCGTCGGGTTGGGCACCGCCGGACGGGCAGTCGGCGTCGGCACCGTCGTCGCGTCGGCCGGCGCCGCGGCAGCAGGCGGCGCATCGTCGGCGGGCGGCGTGTTCGCCGGCGGGGCCTGGGTCTCGCCGGCAGAAGCGGCGGCGCCGGAGTTGGCGCTGATGTCGCGCCAGCGCGTCACGTTCTTGAGGTGCGCCTCGTAGGTCTCGGCGAAGGCGTGGCCGCCGGTGCCGTCGGCGACGAAGAACAGATCGCGGGTGCGCGACGGGTTGGCGACGGCTTCCAGCGAGGCGCGGCCCGGGTTGGCGATCGGCCCCGCCGGCAGGCCGGCGATGACATAGGTGTTGTAGGGCGACGACTTCTCGAGATCGGCGCGCGACAGCGTGTAGCCCGAGGGTTTGCCGGCGCCCTTGAACAGGCCGTAGATCACGGTCGGGTCCGACTGCAGGCGCATGTTGAGGCGCAGGCGATTGACGAACACGGCGGCGACGCGGCTGCGCTCGTCGGCCAGCGCGGTTTCCTTCTCGACCACCGAGGCGAGCACGACCAGCTCGTCCGGCGTCGTCACGGGAAGATCGGGCGCGCGGCGCGACCAGACGTCGGCGACCACGCGGTCGCGTTCGCGCTGCATGCGCGTGATGATCGACTGGCGCGTATCGCCGCGCGTGAATTTGTACGTCTCGGGAAGCAGCGAGCCTTCCGGGGGCGTCTCGGCGATGTCGCCGACGAGAATGTCTTCCGAGTTCAGGCGGTCGACGATCTGCTGGCTGGTCAGCCCCTCGGGGATCGAGATCGAGTAGAGGATGCCCTTGCCGGTGACCATGGCATCCATGATGTCGCGCATCGAGGCGTGCGCCGGGATGAGGTACTCGCCGGCCTTCAGCGCGTTCTGCTGGCGCGCGATGGTGACGCCGCCGACGAACAGCCACTTCGACGAGATGACGCCGTCCTTCTGGAGCTGGTCGGCGATGGTGCCGAGGCTGCCGCCGCGGTCGACCGTGATGGCACGGGCCTGGTCGAGCGTGCCGGCGCGCTCGAATTGCACCTTGGCGGCGAAGATGCCGGCGCCCAGCGCGACGATGCCGACGATCACCACCGTCAGCACGAAATTGAGGAAGACGACCAGCGGATGGCGGACGGCGCGCGAACGCAACGGCGGCGGCGGCACGGCCTCCGGTTGCAGCGCCTCGGTCGGCGACTTCGGCGAGGAGCGGCCCAGCGACGACGACAGGCGCTTCGACAGAACCTCGGCGTCGTCGGCGTATGGCTCGCGCCGGTAGTCCACCCTCAGGTCAGCCATGCCACTCGAACTCTTTCTACCGCTTCACAGATTCGCCCTCGCATCGGCGGCGAACATAGCACCGATAATGGCGAAAACGGGAGAGGCAGTTCAAGCGTGGCGGCGGAATACCAGCGAGGCGTTGGTGCCGCCGAAACCGAAGGAATTCGACAGCGCCACGTCGATTTTGCGGGAGCGCGCCGTGTGCGGCACAAGGTCCAAGGCGGTGACCACCGACGGATTGTCGAGGTTCAGCGTCGGCGGCGCGAGGTTGTCGCGGATGGCGAGCAGCGAGAAGATCGCCTCGACCGCGCCGGCCGCTCCGAGCAGGTGCCCGGTCGCCGACTTGGTCGACGACATGGAAACCTTGGCTGCGGCGTTGCCGACGACGCGCTCGACCGCGTGCAATTCGATCTCGTCGGCCATGGTCGAGGTGCCGTGGGCGTTGATGTAGTCGATGTCGTCGGCGCTGATGCCGGCGCGCTTCATCGCCATGCGCATGCAGCGCTCGGCGCCGTCGCCATCCTCGGCCGGCGCGGTGATGTGATAGGCGTCGCCCGACAGGCCGTAGCCGACGACCTCGCCGTAAATCTTGGCGCCGCGCGCCAGCGCATGCTCGCGCTCCTCGAGCACGACGACGCCGGCGCCCTCGCCCATGACGAAGCCGTCGCGATCCTGGTCGTAGGGGCGCGATCCCTTTTCCGGCGCATCGTTGAAATGCGTCGACAGCGCCTTGCACGCCGCGAAGCCGGCGATCGCCAGGCGGCAGACCGGCGACTCCGTGCCGCCGGCGACCATGACGTCGGCATCGCCCAGCGCGATCAGCCGGCTGGCATCGCCGATGGCGTGCGCACCGGTCGAGCAGGCGGTGACGACGGAATGGTTCGGGCCCTTGAGGCCGTGGCGGATCGAGACCTGCCCCGAGGCCAGATTGATCAGCCGGCCCGGAATGAAGAACGGCGAGATGCGGCGCGGCCCGCGTTCCTTGAGCGTGATCGCCGCATCGTCGATGCCCTGCAGGCCGCCGATGCCGGAGCCGATCAGCACGCCGGTGGCGATCTGGTCGTCGCGCGTCTCGGGATGCCAGTTGGCATCGTCGAGCGCCTGGTCGGCCGCGGCCACCGCGTAGATGATGAACGGATCGACCTTGCGGCTTTCCTTCGGCTCCATCCAGTCGTCCGCCTGGAACTTGCCGTCCGCCTTCGAGCCCTTGGGCAGCGTGCCCGCGATCTGGCACGCCAGATCGGAAACCTCGAAGTCGGTGATGCGCGTGATGCCGCTCTTGCCGCCGACGGCGTTCGCCCACGCCGCATCCACGCCGACGCCCAGAGGCGTCACCATGCCAAGTCCGGTGACGACGACGCGTCTCATGGGCAGCTCATGGGGTTTGGCGCCAAACGAGGCTGCCGGTCCCGCGAAGCCCGCAAGGCCCGGCACAACTTCAGGCGCGTCCGATCAGGCGGAGTTCTTTTCCAGGAAGCCGATGGCGTCGCCAACGGTCAGGATCGTCTCGGCGGCATCGTCCGGGATTTCGACACCGAACTCTTCCTCGAAGGCCATGACCAGCTCGACCGTGTCGAGGGAGTCCGCGCCGAGGTCGTCGATGAAGCTCGCCCCCTCGACCACCTTCTCGGCTTCGACGCCGAGATGCTCGACCACGATCTTCTTTACCCGGTCACCGATGTCGCTCATGTGTGCAGAATCCCATTGCCCTTCGTGTGATCATCAGTGAGGCGCCTTCGCCTCGCAAGCGATCGTTTGTCGGCCGCTGCACAAAACCGAGGAAATACCCCTGGGAATTTCAGTGCAGATTCGCCGCCGTGACCGGCAGAAAGCCAAGCTTTTCCATCGGTATTGCGGAGCCAAGTAACATACTTTCCCGGGCATTGCCAGCCGGCTTCCGGGCCTCATCCAGCCCTGCCGGCTACGGCAAATTCCCCAGTCAAATCATGGCCATGCCGCCGTTGACGTGGATTGTCTGGCCGGTCACGTAGGCGGCCTCGTCGGAGGCGAGATAGACCACCGCGGCGGCGATTTCGGCGGGCGTTCCGAGGCGGCGGACCGGCACGCGCTCCATGATCGCCGCCTTCTGCTTCTCGTTCAGCGCGTCGGTCATCGCCGAGGTCGTGAAGCCCGGCGCGACGCAGTTGACGGTGACGTTGCGGCTGGCGATCTCCGCCGCGAGCGACCGCGTCATCGCCTGCAGTCCGGCCTTCGAAGCCGAGTAGTTGGCCTGGCCGGGATTGCCGACCACCGCCACCACCGACGAGATCGAAACGATGCGGCCGGCGCGGCGGCGCATCATGCCGCGCAGCGCCGCGCGGATCAGGCGGAACGCCGAGGTGAGGTTCACGTCCAGCACCGACTGCCAGTCCTCGTCCGACATGCGGGCGAACAGCATGTCGCGGTTCATGCCGGCGTTGTTGACGAGAATGTCGATCTCGCCGCCGGTCGCCGCCTCGACGTCGGGCACCAGCTTCTCGACTTCGTCCTTCTTGCTGAGGTCGGCCGGCGTGATGAAGACATTGGAGCCGAGCTCGGCCGCCAGTGTCTCGAGCGCGGCGACCTTGGTGCCGGAGAGCGCCACGATGGCGCCCTGCCTGTGCAGCGCGCGGGCGATGCCCGCACCGATGGCGCCGCTGGCGCCGGTGACCAATGCGCGCTTGCCGGTCAGTTCGAACATCGGATGATCCCCCTCACGCGAGTTTCACTACCGCCGCGTCGATTTCCGCCGGCGTGCCGACGGTCAGCGTCTCCGCGCCGTCGACGATCCGCTTGGCCAGCCCGGACAGCACCTTGCCGGCGCCGATCTCGACGAACGTGTTGACGCCGCCGGCCGCCAGCATCTGCACCGACTCGCGCCAGCGCACCATGCCGGTCACCTGCTCGACCAGCCGCGCGCGGATTTCGTCCGGCGTCGTCACCGGCGCCGCCGTCACGTTGGCGATCAGCGGCACGTGCGGTTCCTTTATCTCGGCCGCCGCGAGCGCCATCTCCATCACCTTCGCCGCCGGCTCCATCAGCCGGCAATGGAAGGGCGCGCTCACCGGCAGAAGGATGGCGCGCTTGGCGCCCTTCGCCTTGGCGATCTCGACGGCGCGTTCCACCGCCGCCTTGTGGCCGGAGATGACGACCTGCCCGCCGCCGTTGTCGTTGGCGGTCTCGCAGACTTCCGACATCGCCGCTTCCGCCGCGACTTCGCGCGCCTGCTCCAGGTCCATGCCGAGCAGCGCCGCCATCGCACCAACGCCGAACGGCACCGCCTGCTGCATGGCGCGCCCGCGGGTGCGCAACAGCTTCGCCGCATCGCCGACGGTCAGCGCCCCGGCGGCGGCCAGCGCGGAATATTCGCCGAGCGAATGGCCGGCGACGAACGCCACCTTCTCCCGGATGCGCACGCCGCGCGCTTCCAGCACGCGGATCGCGGCGAGGCTCACCGCCATCAGCGCCGGCTGCGCGTTCTCGGTCAGCGTCAGCGTCTCGATCGGGCCTTCGAAGATGACGGTCGACAGCTTCTCGCCCAGCGCATCGTCGACCGCCTCGAACACGGCGTTCGCCTCGAAGAAGGCGTCGGCGAGGGCCTTGCCCATGCCGACCACCTGGCTCCCCTGCCCCGGAAACGTGAAGGCTGTCGTCATGCGCTTGCGGCTTCCCCTGCCCCGGCGGAGTCGCCCCGCCGTTGCCGGCCTTTGAGCCTTGCATGGCCGTGGGAGTCAAGCCGAGGCGCACTCCTGCGCCCGAGCCCTCCCCTTGCGGGAGGGCAAAAACCGCACTTTGCGGTTTTGGCGAGGGTGTCTCAACCCTCCGCGAGCGCCCGAGCCCACGCATCGAACAGCGGCTGCCGGCTCGGCGGCTGGCGCGGGAAATTCGGCACCGCCGGATCGATCACGACCCACGGCGCCTTGCTGTCCGTCCAGATGTTGCCGACAGGCTTCGCCCAGCTCATGTCGTCGAGCGTGCCGGGGCGGACGACCAGAAACTCTGGGAACGACAGCGGCTCGTTCCACACCCGCGTGCCGCACTGGCCGCAGCCGCAGGTGCGCACCGTACGTCCGCTGTCGGCCGCCTTGTCGTATCTGACCAATGTCCCCTGCAGCAGCTCGACGTCGTCGCGCCGCATGAACATCGACAGCGTATGCGTCGTGCCGCTCGCCCGCTGGCAGTCCTTGCAATGGCAGGCATAAACGGAGAGCGGCCCGGCCGTCACGCGATAGCGCACGGCGCGGCACTGGCACCCGCCCTCGACGGGAAAATTCGGCAACTTCATTAGACGCTCCATCGGCGCCGGCGTTTCAGCGCGACGACACGGGACAAGTCAAGCCGGGCGCCTCGTGTCGCGTTGCGCCCGGCGTCCGCGATGCTAGTGTTTTTGGCAAGCGCTAGGGGGCGGGTATTGGCATACGGTATTGCAGAACGCGCGGAAGCGCGCGGATGGCTCGTCACGGATCGCGGCAGCTCCATCGCGCTGGCCGTGATCCTCGTGGTCGCCGCCTACGTTCGCCTGCACGGCCTCGGCGACGACAGCCTGTGGCGCGACGAAGCGTCCTCGTGGGGGGAAGCACAGGGAAGCTTCTTCGACATCCTCGCGGCGACGGCCGGCGACAACTACCCACCCCTGCACAATCTCATCCTCGCCGCCTCGATGCGTCTGTTCGGACAGGGCGAGTGGGCGCTGCGCATCAGCTCCGCGGTCTTCGGCGCTGCCAATGTGCTCGCGCTCTACTGGGTGGGCACGATCGTCGGCGGCCGGATCACCGGGCTGATCGCGGCGTCGCTCCTGGCGCTGTCGCCCTTCCACATCTGGTACTCGCAGGAGGCGCGCAACTATGCCCTCTTGTCGCTGAACGCGACGCTGTTCGCCGGAACGTCGCTATGGCTGATGCGCAAGGCGACGCTGGGGCGCGTGATCGCCGCGTTCGCCGCCGCCGTGCTCCTGCTCTACACGCACCCTTACGGTGCCTTCGCCTGGCTCTGCGTGAGCGCGGCCGTCCTCGTCGTCCTCTTCCTGCGTCCCGACCCGGAAGCGCCGAGTCCGGTGATCTGGGTGCTGCTGCAGTTGGCCGCCGGGCTGGCCTTTGCGCCGTGGGCCTGGCTGCTGCTCGGACGCGCGAACGATATCCACGAGAAGGGGTTCTGGATCTCCTACCCCGACCTCGGCTACGTCATGACCCAGCTATTCAATGTCGCGTCGGGGGCGCTCGTCTTCATCGCGCTGATGCTCGCGATCGCGGCCGCCTTCGTTCAGCCGCGGCCCGGCGACGGCGACCATGCGCAGGCCGGGCGGATCGGGCTCGCGGCATCTCCCGACCTGTGGGTCGTGCTCGCATGGATGCTGGGACCGGTGGTCATCGGCATCGCGATCTCCCTCGTCAGCACGCCCATCTTCATCGGCCGCTACATCATCGGTTCGCTGCCCGCCTTCCTGCTGCTGGCGTCGGTCGGGCTCAGCCGCTTCGTAGACGGATGGAGAAGCGCCACGGCGGTCGCGCTTGTCGTCGCCTTCACCATCACCCTCGGCCTTGCCTATGGCAGGCCTGCCCCGCACGAAGATTGGCGGCGTGCCGCGCCATACCTCGCGTCGCACGTCGGGACCGACGGTTGCGTGCTCGTTCCCGACGCCGGTTATGCGCGCGTCCTGTCCTACTATCTCAAGCAGCCTCTGCCCTGCGTCATCGACGCCAGCCGGTTACCGCCCGGCGGCCTGCAGGGCAACTTTGTGATCGTGGCGATGTCGGGAGGCGCCAACCGCAAGATCCTGTCGGCGCTGTCGCCGCCGACCTGGCAAAACGGCGACGTCGTCTCTTTCCAGGGAATCATCGTCATCCCCTTCCGGCGGACCGGCACCTAGTCGGCAGCCCGGTCGCCCTACCCGCGCTTGCCGGACAGCAGCCGCTGCAGCGCCCGCCGGATCGGGCCGCCCTCCGACTCCCTCGTCGTGAATTCGACGCCCATCAGCAGCGCCTCGCGCCACACGACGCGGCACGAGCGGCGCGACCAGTCGGGGTCGTCGAAAACCAGATCGAAGGTGTGCGACAGGAACACCGGCGTCTGCAATTGCAGGCAGGCGCCCGTCTCCGAGATGTTGCGCACGATGCAGGCTACAGACGAACCCGCCGGCACGATGATCTGGGCACCCTTCAGCGTACGCATGCGCGGCGAGCGCCGGCGCGCCAGTTCGGCCTTGCGCCGTTCGTCGGCGCGGCGACCGCTGCGGCTGCGGCGCCGGTCGTCGATCGTGAAGCTGTTGTTGTCGGAACTCATGGTCGCCTGGGGAAGAGCATCGCGCTGATCGCCCGAAGGCAATGACAAGCGAACGCCAGCGCGGCAACCACAGTGGCAGGTGTTGGTTACTCAATTCTCCCTGCGCAGCGAGCACGGCGCTGCGCGCGTGACATCCCCACTGTGAATACTACGGAGGCTAAGAGCCACGCCCGGCGACATCCATCTTGAACAATGTTCAAAGACTTGGCATCCGTTTTTCGTCACGACGCAGGAGGACAGCGATGTCATTGCCGGCCGACGCTCCGGAAAACGCCGGCAGGCCTTCGCGCGGCCGGCGCGGCTCGCTTGTCTTGTCGTGTACGCCTCGCTCGGGGCGGCGAGCTGGATCGTCTGGAACCGGATCGTGACGCCGCCCGCCATCGTCCTCTGGGTCGCCCTCGTCATGGCGGTGCGGAAAACCGCGCGCCGCGGGCCCTACACCATCGGCCGCAGCCTGGCCCCGGCCCTTGCATTCCGCCAATTCCCGCGTATAACCCCGGCCGTCCCGCAAGGGACCCCGGCCGGGGGCTGAACGGAAGGCGGCGCAAGCCGCAGGACCAATGGTGGTCCGTCTTCCGGTGTTCCCGCTCACGAAGGATCTCCGATAGTCCTTTCCTCAGGACTTCGGCGAGGCTTGGCGCCGGCGAACAAAGAAGGAAAGGCAACGTATGCCTCTATACGAACACGTATTCATGGCGCGGCAGGATGTGTCGAGCCAGCAGGTCGATGCGCTCGTCGAGCAGTTCAAGGGCGTCATCGAAGGCGCCGGCGGCAAGATCGCCAAGATCGAAAACTGGGGCCTCAAGTCCCTGACCTACCGCATCCAGAAGAACCGCAAGGCGCACTTCACGCTCCTCAACATCGACGCGCCGCCCGCGGCCGTCGCCGAGGTCGAGCGCCAGGAGCGCCTCAACGAAGACGTTATCCGCTTCCTCACCATCCGCGTCGATGAGCTGGAAGAAGGCCCGTCGGCGATGCTGCGCAAGAGCGACCGCGACGACCGCGACGGCGGACGCCCGGGTGGCGGTGGCCGCTTCGGCGATCGCGACCGCGGCCCGCGCCGCGATTTCGGCGACCGCCCGCGCCGCGACTTCGGGGACCGGCCGGCCCGCGATGATGCCGAAGTCGGAGGTGCAGAATAATGTCTGAAGCAGCAACCTCGCAGGGCGCCCGCCGGCCGTTCTTCCGCCGCCGCAAGACCTGCCCGTTCTCCGGCGCTAACGCCCCGAAGATCGACTACAAGGACGCCCGCCTCCTGCAGCGCTACATCTCGGAGCGCGGCAAGATCGTGCCGTCGCGCATCACCGCGGTGTCGGCCAACAAGCAGCGCGAGCTCGCCAAGGCGATCAAGCGCGCCCGCTTCCTGGGCCTCCTGCCCTACGTGATCCGGTAAGGAGCGACCCCGATGGAAGTCATCCTGCTTGAACGCATCGCAACGCTGGGCCAGATGGGCGACGTCGTCCGCGTCAAGGACGGCTTTGCACGCAACTTCCTGCTGCCGCAGGGCAAGGCGCTGCGCGCATCCGAAGCCAGCCGCAAGAAGTTCGAGGCCGAGCGCCACACGCTCGAAGCCCGCAACCTCGAGCGCAAGTCCGAGGCCGAGAAGATCGCCACCAAGCTCAGCGGCCAGTCGTTCGTCGTCGTCCGCCAGGCGGGCGAAGCCGGCCATCTCTACGGCTCGGTGACGACGCGCGATCTCGCCGAGGCGATCGAGGCCGCCGGCTTCACGGTCGCGCGCAGCCAGGTCGAGCTCAACCAGCCGATCAAGACGATCGGCCTGCACGAAGTCTCGATCGCGCTCCATCCGGAAGTCGATACGCGCGTCACCGTCAACGTCGCGCGCAGCGAGGAAGAAGCCGTGCGCCAGGCGCGCGGCGAGGTCCTCACCGGCTCGCGCCGCGACGAGGACGAAGACGATGCGGCGCCGAGCGCTGCCGAAGTCTTCGAGGAAGGCGCGGCGCCGAAGGCCGACGGCGAGGAAGCCGACGCCGAGACGGAGACCGAGGCTTCGGCCTAGTCCCGCTCCACTACCCCAGATCAGCCGGCGTGGACCTCCACGCCGGCTTTTTTATTTCGGCTGGTAGCCGTGGATGTCTTCCGGCCTCGGCACGAACAGCCGCATTCCTTTTGACGCGTTGATCGTCGCCCCGATCCGCTTCAGCTCGCCGTGGGCGTGGAGGATCTTTACCTCGCCGGCGACGTTCTGCGGCACCAGCGCGCGGAGATTATAGTTGTTGGGCAGCGTCGCGATGCGCAGGCCGCTCCTGACCAGCGCGACGCGCAGCGCCGGCTGGTCGAGCTCGAACCCGACCTTGGCACACTGCGCAAACAGCGCGATCCAGTCGGTGACGAACCGGCGGAAGCCGTCGTCGGCGCGCGCCACCATCAGGCCGCCGTTCCACTCCGGAATCGCATCCGGCGTTTTCGGCAACAGCTTCGGTATCCCCATGCGCACGCCGAGCGGGCTGATGTACTGCGGCGCCGCGGCGAGCCCGATGTCGAACGGCCCCAGAATGTCGAACAGCTCGTAGACCGGCGCCAGGAACAGCGTGTCGCCGTCGATGTAGATGCCTTCGTCGACCTCGGCCCTCAGCGCTGCCTCGAAGCGCGGCCGGTGCGCGTGTTCGGCCGCATCGAGCACGACGATGTCGGTGAACAGGCCCTTGAGCCGGTCGCCGACCCTGGAGTTCAGGTCGCGGGTGATGAACATGTGGCGCCCGAGGTCGGGCATGTGGTGGCGGGCCGACTCGGCCGATACCAGCGTCTCGCCGAACCAGCGCTCGTTGGAGCAGGCGTAGACGATGCCGCGCTTGGCCATCGGACGCCTATCCCGTGCCCGGCGCGACGCGGAAGACCAGCGCGTCCCGGGTCAGGCAGCGCGTCGGCTCGCCGGGGACGGTGACCGTGTCCAGCTCCCATTCGGCCATGACGGCGTAGACCTCGCGCTCGGCCCCGCCCTTCCGCGACTGCAGGAAGGCGCGGGCCTCGGCCGCCGTCCGCCATACCCAGCCGCCGTTCTGGTGCTTGCCCTGGGCATCGGGATGCGGCCCGGCCTTCAAGGCCGTGCCGGAATCGATGCGCGGCTCGTATTTTTCACGCAGCCCAACGGTGTAAATCATAGCCGGCATGTAGCCGCGACCGGCGGCCTCTCGTCAATTGCCGGGCTATATGCCGCCGGCTGGCGAGTAACTTGTTGAACGGTTCCATCTTTCGGGACTAGATTTGACCGCGTGGGCGCGTCCCCTATTTCCGGGAACGTCCTTGGGCAACGTCTTCAGAGGCATCCGGCAGTCATGCCGGGCACCGCTCCATGTATGGCAGAATCGAAAAATTCCTTCGCCGCGCGATAAAGCGGGGCTCGCTGGAGATTGTCGATGCGGATGGCAAGTCCCACCGCTACGGCGACGGCACCGGCGACCCGGTCAGGGCCCGCTTCACCAGTGAGGCGGCCGAACGGGCGGTCGCCAACAATCCCGACCTGAAGCTCGGCGAGGAATACGTCGACCAGGGCTTCGTCCTCGAGCAGGGCACGCTCTACGACTTCATGATGCTCCTGTTCCTCAACGTCGAGGGCGTCATCCCGCCGTGGCCGGTGGTCGCCCGCGCGGCCTACCACTACGCCACCCGCCGGCTCGACCAGGCCAACAACCGCAAGCGCTCGCGGGCCAACGTCCATTCGCACTACGACCTCGACGGGCGCCTCTATTCCCTCTTCCTCGACGAGGACATGCAGTATTCCTGCGCCTACTTCGAGGACGGCGTCGAAAGCCTCGACGAGGCCCAGCTCGCCAAGAAGCGCCACCTCGCCGCCAAGCTCGACATCAAGCCGGGGCAGCGCATCCTCGACATCGGCTCCGGCTGGGGCGGCCTCGGCCTCTACCTCGCCCAGCATTTCGACGTCGAGGTCACCGGCGTCACGCTCTCCGACGAGCAGTTTGCCGTGTCCAATCGTCGCGCCGAGGAGCGCGGCCTCGCCAAGAAGGCGCGCTTCCTGCTGCAGGACTACCGGACGCTGGAAGGGCCGTTCGACCGCATCGTCTCGGTCGGCATGTTCGAGCACGTCGGCGTCGGCCACTACCGCGAATTCTTCAACCAGGTGAAGCGCCTGCTCACCGCCGACGGCACGATGCTGCTCCACTCGATCGGCCGCGTCGGCTCGCCCGGCTACACCAGCGAGTGGATCCAGAAATACATCTTCCCCGGCGGCTACATTCCGTCCGTGTCGGAGGTCATGCCGGCGATCGAGAAGTCCGGCCTGTTCACCACCGACGTCGAGATCCTTCGCCTGCACTACGCCAAGACGCTGCGGGCGTGGCGCGATCGCTTCATGGCGCACCGGGATCAGGTGCTGACGTTCTTCGACGAGCGCTTCGTGCGCCTGTGGGAGTTCTACCTCGTGTCGTCCGAGGTCGCGTTCCGCGTCGGCAACCTCGACAACTTCCAGATCCAGTTGTCGAAGAAGCTCGAGTCGCTGCCGCTGACGCGGCGCTACATGGTTGAGGCCGAGGACGCGCTGCGTCGCAAGGAAAGCGTCGCCGGCGATCGCTCGCCGGTGCGCATCGCGGGGGAATAGCGCCCTCGTTGCCCGTTGGTCACCTCTCCCTCCAGGGAGAGGTGTGCCAACCGAGACCGCACAGAGACAACAGGCGTCGCAACGCACCGCCCCAATTTCTCCCAAACGAATCGGCTACCACCGTCGTCGGCGGTGCCCTTCGGCAACATGCAAGCTGCTGTCATATTTTCGCACCGCGCCGTGTGAACACCGGGCGGTAAGGACGCGCGTCGCTTCCGAGGGCCGCCACCTGTCGCTACACAGGGATCGCGGAACGAGACACGTTCAGCATTGTGTGGTTGCGTTCTCGGTACCCCCGCGTTCCCCACGTAGCAAGAATCAGAAGACTGCCCGCCGGCTCGCCGTACGGGCGCTGTCGCAGCGCGACAGAGTGAGGAGACTGTCCGAATGGCCCTCGCGGCCCGCGTCATCGAAAGTGCAGCCACGGCGGAGGCCTACCGCTCGGCGCCGCAGAACGTCGAGGCCGAGCAGGCGCTGCTCGGCGCCATCCTCGTCAACAACGAGGCGTTCTACCGCGTCTCCGATTTCCTCGAGCCGCAGCATTTCTTCGAGCCGGTCCACCGCGTCATCTTCGAGGTCGCCGGGCAACTGATCCGCGCCAACAAGGTGGCGACCCCGGTCACCATCAAGACGTTCCTCCCTGCCGATCTCGCCATCGGCGACATCAACCTCGCGCAATACCTCGCGCGGCTGGCCGCCGAAGCCACCACCATCATCAACGCCGAGGACTACGGCCGCTCGGTCTACGACCTCGCCATCCGCCGCTCGCTGATCACCATCGGCGAGGACATGGTCAACGTCGCCTACGACGCGTCCGTCGATCAGCCGCCGAAGGCGCAGATCGAGGACACCGAAAAGCGCCTGTTCGAGCTCGCCGAAAAAGGCAGCTTCGGCTCCGGCTTCGAGAGTTTCGACGCCGCGCTCTACACCGCCATCGACATGGCCTCCAACGCCTACCGGCGCGACGGCCACCTGTCCGGCATGGCGACCGGCCTCACCGACCTCGACCGCCTGATGGGCGGCCTGCAGTCGTCCGACCTCGTCATCGTCGCCGGCCGCCCGGGCATGGGCAAGACCGCGCTCGGCACCAACATCGCCTTCAACATCGCCAAGGCGTGGGCGGGCGAACTGCAGCCGGACGGCTCGATGAAGACGGTCAACGGCGGCATCGTCGGCTTCTTCTCGCTCGAAATGAGCGCCGAGCAGCTCGCCACCCGTATCATCGCCGAGCAGTCGGGCGTGCCCTCCTCCAACATCCGCCGCGGCCGCATCGATGAAAGCGAATTCGGCCGCATCGTCGAGGCGGCGCGCGAGATGAACAAGATCCCGCTCTACGTCGACCAGACCGGCGGCCTGTCGATCGCGCAGCTTGCGGCGCGCGCCCGCCGCCTCAAGCGCCAGCGCGGCCTCGACCTGATCGTGGTGGACTACATCCAGTTGCTCTCCGGCTCGTCCAAGAAGGGCGACAACCGCGTTCAGGAAGTCACCGAGATCACCAACGCGCTGAAGGCGCTGGCGAAGGAACTCGTCGTGCCGATCCTCGCCCTCTCCCAGCTTTCGCGTCAGGTCGAAAACCGCGACGACAAGCGCCCGCAGCTCTCCGACCTCCGCGAGTCGGGCTCGATCGAGCAGGACGCCGACGTCGTGCTCTTCGTCTACCGCGAGGAGTACTACCTGAAGAACAAGGAGCCCAAGCCCGGCACGGTCGAATACGTGCAGTGGCAGGACCAGATGGGCCAGGTCCATGGCCTCGCCGAAGTCATCATCGGCAAACAGCGCCACGGCCCCACCGGCACGGTCCGCCTGCAATTCACCGACGAACTGACGCGCTTCTCGAACTTGTCGGAAGACGCGCTACCCGTGCCGTTCGAGGGGTGAGGATCGGTTCGCGAAGCGAACGAAACATGCCGGTGGCATGTTTCGAGCGACGAACGCCGGAGCGTAAGCGACGGCCGGAGGGCCGGAGTCCGGTGTCAGACCAGGAACCCAACCCTCCCCTTGCGGGAGGGTCAAAACCGCGCAGCGGTTTGGGGAGGGGCCGCGGTCCCTCCACCTCCTCTCAGGGCTAAGGTTGCGCCCTCCGCCATTCCGCGCGAATAAGACGCCATGTTCAAATGGCTGTTCGGCAAATCTGAAGACAAGGCGCCCGCCGCCGGCGGCACGCCGGAGATCGTCGTGGTGAGCCGCAAGGTGAAGGCGCCGCGCGAGCAGGCCTTCGCCGCCTTCGTCGATCGCTTCGATGCGTGGTGGCCGCGCGAGCGCCGCGTCGCCGGCGGCGCGCTCAGCATCGAGCCGAGCTTCAACGGCACGGTCAGCGAGGCGGGCGACCCGGTCGGCATGGTGCTCAGCTTCAACCGGCCGGAGCAGATCGTCATCGCCTGGCAGATCGGCCCCGACGGCCGCCGCGAACCGACCGAAAGCAGCGCCAGCCGCATCGACGTGCGCTTCGTCGCCGTCGACCCGCAGACGACCGACGTCATCGTCGTGCATCGCGACTTCCCGCGCCACGGCGAAGGCTGGCAGGGCTACCGCGCCGAGATGGGCGCCAGGACCGGCTGGCCGCAGATCGTCGAGGCCTACGCGAAGGCGGTGGAAGGATCGCGGCAACACTAATGTCGTCCCCGCGCAGGCGGGGACCCAGTAAACGCCGCCCGGCTCGCGGATACTGGATGCCCGCCTACGCGGGCACGACAACGAGTGCGTTGGAGCCGTGGTGGGCACGCTTCCGCACCGCTACACTCGCGCACCAATGACCGAAGCATCCCCCACCCCCACGCGCCTGACCATCGACCTCGCCGCGCTCACCGCCAACTGGCGCGCCGTCGCCGCCAAGGTCGCGACCGAAACATCGGCGGTGGTGAAAGCCGACGCCTACGGCATGGGCATCGAGTTCGCCGGCGCGGCGCTGGCCAAAGCCGGCTGCCGCACGTTCTTTGTCGCAACCGCGGACGAAGGCCGCCGCCTGCGGAAGGCCGCGCCGGCCGCCACGATCTACATCCTCGCCGGCCTCCTGCCCGGCGAAGGTGCGGCGCTCGTCGCCGACAACCTCCGCCCGGTCCTCGGCTCGATGCCCGAGGTCGCCGAGTGGCAGGCGGCCGGTGCGCCGATCGGCGCCGCGCTCCACGTCGATACCGGCATGAACCGCCTCGGCGTCACGCCGGGCGAGGCGCTCGCCGTCGACATCGCGCGCACAAAACCGTCGCTGCTGATGAGCCACCTCGTCATCTCCGAGGAGCCCGATCATCCGCTCAACCGCCGCCAGCTCGATGCCTTCCGCGCGGTGCGCGCCGCGATGCCGGCCGTCCCGGCGTCGCTCGCCAATTCCGCCGGCGTCTACCTCGGCCGCGATTTCCATTTCGATCTCGTCCGCCCGGGCATCGCGCTCTACGGCGCCAGCCCCGGCCCCAACGTCGCGGCGCCAATGAACGTCGTCGCCACAGCGGAGGCGCGCGTGCTGATGGTGCGCGAGGCGGCGCCCGGCGAGACGGTCGGCTACGGCGCCACCCGCCGCCTCACGCGCCCAACCAGAATCGCGGTGCTCGGCGTCGGCTATGCCGACGGCTACCACCGCGTCAGCGCCGGCGACGGCGCCCACGTCGCCATCCGCGGCAGGCCGGCGCCGCTGCTCGGCCGCGTCTCGATGGACCTGATGGCGGTCGACGCCACCGACATCCCCGGCGCGACGCGCGGCGACTGGGCCGAGCTGTTCGGCAAGCAAGTGCCGGTCGACGACGTCGCCGCCCGCGCCGGCACCGTCGGCTACGAATTCCTCACCGGCCTCGGCAAGCGCTACGAGCGGCGCTACCTCGGCGGATAGCCGCCGTCATGCATCGAGCGCGCTGAGACACACCCCTCTCCAAACGGCCTTCGGCCGTTTGACCCTCCCACAAGGGGAGGGTTCATCGTTGTTGAAACACCGCGCTTGACCAAACTCCACTTGAGCCCTCCCCTTGTGGGAGGGCCAAAACCGCAAAGCGGCTTTGGGGAGGGGTGTCTCTCCACGAGTCCGACCGCATGTTGGTCCCGAGGCAGAGATGACGCCGATGGCTAGGCACCTGTCTCCGCGAAAATAAGTTATCCCCGCGACCCAAACCTCCCCGACAATGCACCCATCCCCGCTCACCCGAGGGCGCAACTCGAGGCGTCGTGGTGCGGAGCGGGGATGCGGTTCCCCGCCGCTCCGGTTACGCAACCGGGTCGCGGGGCGAAGCGTGGCTGGTCCGTCGGCACTACGACAGTCCGCCCACCTCGGGCTTGAGTTCGTCGCGTTGAGGCCCCGCCGGCACGCCGGAGAGGCGCTTCCCCAAAGCTACGTCGGGGAGCTAGCCGCGATGGACCGAAGTGCCGGCCGGCTTCGACAACGGCCGCGGCGGGCGCCCGGAAGGCGCCCACAAACGCGGGAACTACCCGCTCGGCACCAGCCGGGCGCCCGCCACCCCTCGGACGTGCCGGGGGAGAGAAAAGGAAGGATCAAGACTCGGATGCTCAGGCGTCGCGAGAGCGCGCAGTCACGCCTCCTTACCGCTTATCCCCGCGAAAGCGGGGATCCACGTGCCGAGCGCGAACCGCATGAGCAGCATCAATCCCGCCACCTGGATCTCCGCTTTCGCGGGGAAACCGGAGGAGCAGTTGCCTCGGCCCCCAAATTCACGTAGAACATAACAAGAACATCGAGGCAAACCATGGCGCGCGCGGCGGCACTCAAGATTCAGTTCGTCTGCCAGAACTGCGGCGTCAGCTCCAACCGCTGGCAGGGCCGCTGCGAGGATTGCGGCGAGTGGAACTCGTTCGTCGAGGAGGCGGCGAGCTCCGGCGTCGGCGCCGGGCCGGCGGTGCGCACCATCGGGCGGGGCCGCGTCGTCGCCCTTACTTCCCTCACCGGCGCCAACGACGAAGCGCCGCGCACAAAGTCGGGCATCGCCGAGTTCGACCGCGTCACCGGCGGCGGCTTCGTCCGCGGCTCGACGCTGCTGGTCGGCGGCGATCCGGGCATCGGCAAGTCGACCCTGCTGCTGCAGGTCGCCGGCGCGCTCGCCAATTCGGGCGAGTCCGTCGTCTACATCTCCGGCGAGGAGGCCGCGGCGCAAATTCGCCTGCGCGCCGACCGCCTCGATCTCAGCGCCGCGCCGGTGCGGCTCGCGGCCGAGACCAGCGTCGAGAACGTGCTGGCGACGCTCGCCGCCGAGCGCCCGCCCGCGCTCCTGATCATCGATTCGATCCAGACGCTGTGGACCGACATGGTCGATTCGGCTCCCGGCACGGTTACGCAGGTGCGCAGTTCGGCGCAGGCGCTGATCCGCTACGCCAAGCAGTCGGGCACCTCGGTCGTCTTCGTCGGCCACGTCACCAAGGATGGCCAGATCGCCGGCCCGCGCGTCGTCGAGCACATGGTTGACGCGGTGCTCTACTTCGAGGGCGAAGGCGGCCACCATTTCCGCATCCTGCGCGCGGTGAAAAAACCGCTTCGGCCCGACCGACGAGATCGGCGTCTTCGAGATGACCGGCGCGGGGCTGACCGAGGTCGCCAACCCGTCCGAGCTGTTCCTCGGCGAGCGCAACGCCAACACGCCCGGCGCCGCCGTCTTCGCCGGCATGGAGGGCACGCGGCCGCTGCTGGTCGAGATCCAGGCGCTGGTCGCGCCGACCCCGCTCGGCACGCCGCGCCGTGCCGTCATCGGCTGGGATTCCTCGCGCCTCGCCATGGTGCTGGCGGTGCT
The DNA here is from genome assembly GCA_037200845.1 of Bauldia sp. Lineage (NCBI taxonomy): Bacteria > Pseudomonadati > Pseudomonadota > Alphaproteobacteria > Hyphomicrobiales > Kaistiaceae > Bauldia > Bauldia sp. The sequence goes on along the minus strand of JBBCGQ010000001.1, from coordinate 1,590,734 downwards.
GGAAGCCCATTGCGGCGTGCGGCTCGGCGACTGCGATGTCTATCTCAACGTCGCCGGCGGATTGCGCATCAACGAGCCGGCCGCCGATCTCGCGGTCGCCGCGGCGCTGGTCTCCTCGCGCCTCAACGTGCCCCTCCCCTCCGATACCGTCTATTTCGGCGAGGTCAGCCTGTCCGGCGCGGTCCGGCCCGTCGGCCACGCGCCGGCGCGGCTCCGCGAAGCGCAGAAGCTCGGCTTCGCCCGCGCCGTCATTCCCGCCGGCAAGGAGAGCGAGCCCGGTGCGGCCGCGATCGCCCAGCTTGCCGATCTGGTCGCCACCATCGCGGCGCGGGCGCGCAGCCGCGAGGATTGATTGCGACGCGGTCGCGGCGTTATTTTAGCCGCGAGGGCAAGGCCGGAGATCGTCGACCATGAACGGTTTTACGAAAATTGTCGCTGTCGCGCTTCTCGCTGCAACCACGGTTCCGCTGATCGCGGCGCCTTCCGAGGCGGCGACCGTGCGCCGTCATCTGCATTGTTCGATCGGCGCCAGCGTCTCGCTGCCCGGACTTTTCATCCTCGGCAACGTCACCGCAACCCCGTTCGTGGTGACCAACCAGTGGTCCTTCGCGATCCCGGCCAACACGACCTATACGCTCAGCGTCGGCAGCCATTCGTGGACGGTGAAGAACAAGAATGCGCTCGCTGCCGGCGCAAGCTTTGGCACCAACACCAACTATACCAGCGGCGCCTGCAACGTCTCGGTGCCGGGCTAGCGGAACAGACCGAGCGTCCACGGCAGGCGGCGATAGATGTTCGCCTCGGCGGCGGAGACTTCGCCGTCGTGGTTGGTATCCATCGCCGAAAATGTCGCGCCGTGGATCAGCGCGAATTCGTCCTCGCTGATGTTGCCGTCCTTGTCGCTGTCGAGCGCCGCAAACGTGCGGTCGCCGGCGACGTGCCACTCGGCCTGATCGACCGAGCCGTTTTCGTTGGAGTCGATGCCGGCGATCGACTGGGTGATCTGGTCGTTCACCGGGGTCGGCAGGGCGGCGGTGGCGGCGTGGGCCAGCGCGAGGCCGGCGGCAAGGGTGAGAGTGAGGCTCAGCAGGTTGGCTGTTTTGGCCATGTTTTCCTCCCTATGCCCCGACCATACGCCTTGCCGGTGAGTCGAGCGTTAGCGGCCGGAAAGCCGTTCCGCGCCAACGGCTTACCGCAGCCATCGTGGCGGCGAACGGGCCGCACCCGGCGGCTCGCACGCCGGTATCAGAATCGTGCTAGGAAACGGCCGCCGTGGCCGGCTTCGACCGGTCACTCCCAGCCAGGAATTCGCGCCGCGCATGCCGCTCACCATCCTCGACCTGATCGTCATCGTCGTCGTGCTGATTTCGGCGACGCTTGCCATGGTGCGCGGCTTCGTCCGCGAGGTCCTCTCGGTCGCCTCGTGGCTGGCCGCCGTCGCCGCAGCCTATTTCCTCTACAAGCCCCTGGTGCCGATGGTGAAATCGTACGTCACCAGCCCGACGGTGGCGACCATCATCGCGGCGGCGGTCATCTTCGTCGTCGCGCTGATCGTGGCGAGCTACGTCACCACCAAGATTTCCGACTTCGTCATCGACAGCCGCGTCGGCGCGCTCGATCGCGGCCTCGGCTTCCTGTTCGGCGCGGCGCGCGGCATCCTGCTTCTGGTCATCGCGCTGCTCTTCTTCTCGTGGCTGGTGCAGACGCCGCCGTCGTGGGTCGCCAACGCCAAGTCGAAGCCGCTGCTTTCCAATCTCGGCGAGAAGCTGATGGCGGCGCTGCCCGACGACGTCGAGGCGGCGCTGCTCAAGCGCTTCCGCAACAACGGCGCCGATGCGCCCGCCAACGGCACCGACACGCCGCCGGCCGACGACAGCGGGGCGGCAAATCCGCCGGCGGACACTACATACGGCAACGATACGCGGCAGAATCTCGATACGCTTATCCAGAACAGCGGCAACTGACGGCGCCGCCGACATGGAAGACGCGGCCATGCACGACCTGACGACCAACCCGTTCGCCGACGACAAGCTGCACGAGGAGTGCGGCGTGTTCGGCGTCTTCGCCCACACCGGCGCCGGCGCGCTCACCGCGCTCGGCCTGCACGCCCTGCAGCATCGCGGGCAGGAGGCGGGCGGCATCGTCTCCTTCGACGGCGACGGCTTCCATTCCGAGCGCCACGTCGGCCTGGTCGGCGACACCTTCACCAAGCGCTCGGTCATGGACCGGCTGACCGGCGACCGCGCCATCGGCCACGTGCGCTACGCCACGCACGGCGGCAGCGGCACGCGCAACATCCAGCCGCTGTTCGCGGAATTCTCCGGCGGCGGCTTCGCCATCGCCCACAACGGCAACCTCACCAACGCGCTGGCGCTGCAGACCCTGCTGCAGAAGCGCGGCTCGATCTTCCAGTCGACGTCGGATACCGAGGTAATCCTCCACCTCATCGCGACCAGCACGAAGACGCTGCTGGTCGACCGCGTCGTCGATGCCCTGAAGCGGGTCGAGGGCGCCTATTCGCTGGTGTGTCTCTCGACCAAGAAGATGATCGGCGTGCGCGATCCTCTCGGCGTGCGCCCGCTCGTCCTCGGCGACCTCGACGGCGCTGCGATCCTCGCCTCGGAGACCTGCGCGCTCGACATCATCGGCGCGCGCTTCGTGCGCGACATCAAGCCCGGCGAGATGATCGTCGTCACGCCTGAGGGGATCGAGAGCACGTTCCCGTTCCAGCAGGAGAAGCCGCGCTTCTGCGTCTTCGAGTACGTCTATTTCGCGCGGCCCGATTCCTCGGTCGAGGGGCGAGGCGTCTACGAGGTGCGCAAGCGCATCGGCGCCGAGCTCGCGCGCGAAGCGCCGGCCGATGCCGATCTCGTCGTGCCGGTGCCGGACTCGGGCACGCCGGCGGCGATCGGCTATGCCGCGGCCGCCGGCCTTACCTTCGATCTCGGCATCATCCGCAACCACTACATCGGCCGCACCTTCATCGAGCCGTCCGACGCGATCCGCCATATGGGCGTCCGCCTCAAGCACAACGCCAACCGCGACGTGCTCGCGGGCAAGCGCGTCGTGCTGGTCGATGACTCCATCGTGCGCGGCACGACCTCGCAGAAGATCGTGAAGATGATCCGCGATGCCGGCGCCAGCGAGGTGCACATGCGCATCGCCAGCCCGCCGACGATGCACTCGTGCTTCTACGGCGTCGATACGCCGGAGGAATCGCAACTGATCGCGCACCGCATGTCGATCGCCGACATGGCCAACTACATCCAGGTCGATAGCCTCGGCTTCCTGTCGATCGACGGGCTCTACCGGGCTGTCGGCGAGGCGCAGCGCGACAGCGGGCAGCCGCAGTTCTGCGACGCCTGCTTCACCGGTGCCTATCCGACGCGGCTGGTCGACCGCGAGGCGGCGAACAACGTGCGCGCCTTCCCCAAGCTCGCCGAGGCGCGCTAGCCGCATGGTCGATCTCTCCGGCCGCGTCGCGGTCGTCACCGGCGCCTCGCGCGGCATCGGCTACGCCGCCGCCCTCGGCCTCGCCACCGCCGGCGCGCACGTCGTGGCGGTAGCGCGCACCGTCGGCGGCCTCGAGGAACTCGACGACGCGATCAAGGCGAAGGGCGGCGCGGCGACGCTGGTGCCGCTCGATCTCACCGACTACGCCGGCATCGACCGGCTCGGCGCGGCGCTCCACCAGCGCTGGGGCAAGGTCGATATCGTTCTCGGCAATGCCGGCGTGCTCGGCGTGATAACGCCGCTGTCGCACCTCGACCCGAAGATTTTCGAGGCGACGATGGCGATCAACGTCACGGCCAACTGGCGCGTGATCCGCTCGCTCGACGTGCTGCTCCGCCAGTCCGATGCCGGCCGCGCGCTGTTCCTCACCTCCGGCATCACCAGGGCGTATCTGCCCTACTGGGGCGTCTACGCCGCGTCGAAGGCGGCGCTGGAGGCTCTGGTGCGCACCTACGCCGCCGAGATACGCATGACCAAGGCCACCGCCAATCTTTTCAACCCGGGCCCGATGCGGACGCGCATGCGGGCGCAGTCGGCGCCGGGCGAAGACCCGGCACGGCAGACGCCGCCCGAGGCGGCGGTGCCGGACATCCTGCGCATGGTTTCGCCGGACTACGTCGCCAACGGCGTGCTGTTCGATTTTCCGACGGACAGGACCGAGGCGCTGTTGCGGTAGCCATGCTCCGCTCTCCCGCGAACGCGGGGGAAGCGGTGGATCTGGCTACCTGATCCCCCGCCCCTTCTCGAACGGGTTGTCGCCCTTGCGCAAAATCAGCCGGATCGGCGTGCCGGGCAGATCGAAATCCTTGCGCAGCGCGTTGACCAGGTAGCGCTTGTAGGCGTCCGGCAGCACGTCCGGCCGCGAGCAGAACACCACGAACGTCGGCGGGCGCGACTTGGTCTGCGTCAGGTAGCGCAGCTTGAGGCGACGGCCGGCGACCGCGGGCGGCGGGTGGCGCTCGACCATTTCGCCGAGCCAGCGGTTCAGCTTCGCCGTCGAGGTGCGCCGGTTCCACACCGTGTGCGCCTTGACCACCGCCTGCATCAGCTTGTCGAGGCCCTCGCCGGTCACGCCCGACACCGGCACGAGTTGGACGCCGGCGATCTGCGGCAGCAGTCGCTCTGCCTTCTCGATCAGATCGGCGCGCGTCTTCTGGCGATCCTCGACGATGTCCCACTTGTCGAGGGCGATGACGATGGCGCGGCCTTCCTGCTCGACGAGGTCGGCGATCTGCAGGTCCTGCTTCTCGAAGGGCGCGGCGACGTCCACCACCAGCACGACGACCTCGGCGAACTGGATGGCGCGCAGCGCGTCGGCGACCGCAAGCTTCTCGACCTTGGCCTCGACGCGCGCCCGCCGGCGGAGGCCGGCGGTGTCGAACAGGCGGAAGGTGTGGTCGCGCCATTTCCAGTCGACGGCGATGGAGTCACGGGTGATGCCGGCTTCCGGTCCGGTCAGCATGCGCTCCTCGCCGATGAGGGCATTGACCAGCGTCGACTTGCCGGCGTTCGGCTGGCCGACGATCGCGACCTTCACCGACTTCGCGGTCTCGGCTTCCTCTTCCTCCTCCGCCAGCGGCGCGTACTCGGCGAGCGCGTCGTGGAGGTCGCCGAGGCCGGTGCCGTGCTCGGCGCTCAGCGCGATCGGCTCGCCGAGGCCCAGCGCAAACGCCTCGGTGACGCCGGCCTCCCCTGCCCGGCTCTCCGCCTTGTTGGCGACCAGCACGATCGGCTTGCCGGTGGTGCGCAGCATCGCGGCGAAGTGCTTGTCGAGCGGCGTCACGCCGGCGCGGGCGTCGATGATGAACACGGCGACGTCGGCGGAGCGCACCGCCGCGATGGTCTGTTCGCGCATACGCCCGGCGAGCGATTCCGGCGCCGCCTCGTCGAGGCCGGCGGTGTCGATGGCGGTGAATTCGAGGAAGGCGATGCGCGCGTCGCCCTCGCGGCGGTCGCGGGTGACGCCCGGCATGTCGTCGACCAGCGCCAGGCGCTTGCCGACGAGGCGGTTGAACAATGTCGATTTGCCGACGTTCGGGCGGCCGACGATGGCAACGCGAAGGGGGCGATGCGGCGACGGCATCGGGCGTGCTCCTCGGGGCAGTCGTCGCCGGACCCGCCGCGGGTCCGCCGGCGCTACGGCGTCGCGGGCGCCGGGGTGGCGTCCGGTGGCGTCGGCGTCGCCGGCGTGATCGAAGCGGCATCGGCGGGCGGCGTCACGCCCAGTTTCGCATCGATCAGCGCCAGCATCAGGCGGGCGCGCTGGTGGACCTCGTCGGGCGCATCGGTGTCGGCGTCGAGGTCCGAGTAGAATTTCTGGGCCGTCGTGTAGTCGCCGGTCCGCCACGCGGCGAGGCCGAGGATCTCGCGGGCGGTGTGGCGCCAGATATTGCCGGTGGTGGCAAGGTCGCCGACACGCGCGCTGAGGTCGGCGAAGCTGGCGGTATCGACCAGCAGGAAAGCAGCGCGCAGCCGCGCCATGTTCTTGATCTCGGCCGGCGCGTTGCCGGCGGCGATGGCGTCGAAGTCGGCGACGGCGCCGGCGTCGTCGCCCTTGGCGGCCTTCTCGCCGGCGATGCGGAACTGCGCCAGCACCGGATAGCCGCCGCTGCCGTCCTTGACGATCGCCTGCAGCGCGGCGATGGCATCGTCGTGCTTGCCGGCGGTGGCGAGCTGGATGGCGGTGGCGAAGCGGTCGCCCGAAGCCTGCGCCTGCCGCTCCTGCCAGTACTCCCAGCCGCGGTAGCCGGCGGTGACGAGGACGATGAGCACGGCGACGCCAAGGATGTAGGGCCCGAACCGGTCCCACAGCTTGTGGAGCTGCTCGCGGCGGATATCCTCGTCGACTTCCTTAAAGATATCAGACATTTCGCCTTCCAGAGGTCGCCTCAGGGTGGCAACGCGGGCGCACCATATAGACGCCGGGGTGGGGTTTCAACGCTTCGGCTTGTAGACGTTGGCCTCGCCCGGGAAGGCACGCGAGCGCACGTCCGCGGCGTAGGCGGCAACCGCCTCGGCGATATGGTCGGCGAGCTTGCCGTAGCTCTTGACGAACTTCGGCACGCGCGGCGAGAGGCCGAGCATGTCTTCCAGCACCAGCACCTGCCCGTCGCAGGCGGCCGATGCGCCGATGCCGATGGTCGGGATGGGCACAGCCGGCGTGATCTCGCGGGCCAGCGGCTCGACGATGGCTTCCAGCACGACGGCGAAGGCGCCGGCCTCGGCGACGGCGATGGCGTCGTGCTTGATCGCCTCGGCCGCGGCGGGATCGCGGCCCTGCACCCGGAAGCCGCCGATGGTGTTGACGCTCTGCGGCGTCAGCCCGACGTGGCCCATCACCGGGATGCCGCGCTCGGTGAGGAAGCGGATCGTATCCGCCATGCGCAGGCCGCCCTCGAGCTTGACGGCGCCACAGCCGGTTTCCTTCATCACGCGCGCGGCGCTACGGAAGGCGGCGGCCGGGCTCTCCTCGTAGCTGCCGAACGGCAGGTCGACCACGACCAGCGCGCGCTTCGAGCCACGCATCACCGCCTGCCCCTGCAGGATCATCATGTCGAGCGTCACCGGGATCGTGGTCTCGAAGCCGTGCATGACCATGCCGAGGGAGTCGCCGACGAGGATGAAGTCGACCAGCGGGTCGATCAGCGCCGCGGTGTGGGCATGGTACGAGGTCAGCGACACGATCGGGTCGCCGCCCTTCTTGGCGCGAATATCGTTTGCGGTCAGGCGTTGCGTGTCGACGGCTATGGACAAGGTTCTGCTCTGTCTCTCAAGTGGGCGTTCCGTCTAGCATTTTTTGCGGCGCGGCACGACCGCAGGCCTCCTCACGCAATTTTGCATGGCCGGCGCCGCTTACGCGTTGTTCACCCCGCCGTGGCTATGTAGGGTTCTTGCCGCGAGGAGGCTCGCGCGACCGCTTGGCGGCCGGTCGCAAGAGGGGGCTGGGTTTACATGAAGGCGATACTCATCGCGCTGGCGGCGGCTGCCCTGATGGCAGTTGCGCCGGCAAAGGCTTCTTCGATCCTCGCGCGGGTCGATCTTTCCGAACAGCGCATGCAGGTCTTCGTCAACGGCTGGCCGCGCTATTCGTGGCCGGTGTCGACCGCCCGCGCCGGCTACGTCACGCCGGTCGGCAACTACAAGGCGCAGCGGCTGGCCGTGATGTGGTACTCGCGCAAGTACGACAACTCGCCGATGCCGCACTCGATCTTCTTCAAGGGCGGCTACGCCATCCACGGCACCGGCTACATCAAGAATCTCGGCAAGCCGGCTTCGCACGGCTGCGTCCGCCTCCACCCCGACAACGCGACGACGCTCTTCTCCCTCGTCAAGGATAACGGGATGGAGAACATGCAGGTCGAAGTCGTCCAGTGACACGGCTCGGCATCGCACTCTTCGGGCTGGCGACGATCGCGGTCGCCGGCAATGCGCACGCCACCGAGGCGACCGCGCCGCTGCCCGTGCTCGCGACGGCCGTCGAGGCTGCGCCGACGACGTTCGTCTTCGCGCGCAATCGACATCTCCGATCAGACGATGACGGTCTACGTCGCCGACCGCATCACCTACACCTTCAAGGTCTCGACGGCGCGCGCCGGCTACATCACGCCGGCCGGCTTCTACGGCGTCGAGTGGCTGTCGCCGAAGCACCGCTCGCGCAAGTACGACAACGCGCCGATGCCGTGGGCCGTGTTCTTCCACGGCGGCTACGCCGTGCACGGCACGACCGAGATCCGCAACCTCGGCCGCCCCGCCTCGCACGCTGCGTCCGCCTCCACCCCGACAACGCCAAGGCGTTTTTCTCGCTGGTCAAGCAGGCGGGGATGGAGAACACGCAGATCGTCGTGGTGAACTAGGCGGGCTGCGTGACGGCTCAGCGGGTCAGCCGTGCCAGAATCCATGCGGCGACGAAAAGGCCGACACCGAATGCGGCGTGGGTGGCGAGCTGCGCAAGCGTGCGGCGCTCGGGTTTGGTGCCCGCGACGACGCGATACCGAGGCCCATGCCCGGCTGCATCAGCAGGAAGGGCGCCGCGACGGTGATAATGCCCAGCAGCAGCGCAGGAACTAGCGATGGATGACGGAGCCAGTCTTCGCCGCATATCACAACCAGCAGTGCCGCGAACACGATCCCCGTCGCATAGTGCGCGATCCATCCGATAATGCGCTCACCTTGAACCGGAGGCGCGGCCCGGATCGACGCATGGACGAAACGCCCGGCGGGCATGTAGCCGAGCCAGCGGCCGACCGTCGCGTAATCGGATAGCGGCACGCCGAACGCCACGTTGAGAAACACGCCCCACAGATCGAGCAACAGTGTTGCCCCGATCCCGATCGATACGGCGGCGGCAATCATTTCCATGCGCGAGCCTTCGGCAGCGGATTCACGCCGGTCGATAGATCTGCCGCGCGGCTTCTGCTCAGCGTGGTGCCGGCCCAACGACAGGCCAGATCCAATTCCCTCACTCCCACTCGATCGTGCCGGGCGGCTTCGAGGTCACGTCGTAGACGACGCGGTTGATGCCCTTGACCTCGTTGATGATGCGCGTCGCCGCCGCGCCGAGGAAGCCCATGTCGAAGGGGAAGAAATCCGCCGTCATGCCGTCGTTGGAGGTGACGGCGCGGAGCGCGCAGACGAAATCGTAGGTGCGGCCGTCGCCCATGACGCCCACCGTCTTCACCGGCAGCAGCACCGCGAACGCCTGCCAGATGGCATCGTACAAGCCGGCCTTGCGGATCTCGTCGAGGTAGATCGCGTCGGCCTTCCTGAGGATCGCGAGCTTGTCGCGCGTGATGTCGCCGGGAATGCGGATCGCGAGGCCGGGACCGGGGAAAGGATGGCGGCCGACGAAGGCTTCCGGCAGTCCGAGCTCGCGGCCGAGCGCGCGCACCTCGTCCTTGAACAATTCGCGCAAGGGCTCGACGCATCTTCATGCGCATGCGCTCGGGCAGGCCGCCGACGTTGTGGTGCGACTTGATGGTCACCGACTGGGCCGCCGAGCGCCGAGACGCTTTCGATGACGTCGGGATAGAGCGTGCCCTGCGCCAGGAAATCGGCGCCGCCGACTTTGTTCGCCTCGATCTCGAACGTCTCGACGAACAGGCGGCCGATGATCTTGCGTTTCTCTTCCGGGTCGGACTTGCCGGCGAGCGCGCCGAGGAAAACATCGGCGGCGTTTAACGTGGACCAGCGGAATGTTGTAGTGGCCGCGGAAAAGCGACACGACCTCGTCGGCCTCTGCCTCGCGCATCAGGCCGTGATCGACGAACACGCAGGTGAGCTGGTCGCCGATCGCCTCATGCAGCAGCAGCGCCGCGACGGATGAATCGACGCCGCCGGAAAGCCCGCAGATGACGCGGCCCTTGCCGACCTGCTCGCGATGCGCCGGATCGCCTCGACGCGGAAGGCCGCCATCGTCCAGTCGCCCTTCAGGCCGGCGACCTGTGGACGAAATTGGAGAGCAGCTTTGCGCCGTCCGGCGTGTGCACGACTTCCGGGTGGAACTGGATCGCGTAGAACTTGCGCTTCTCGTCGGCGATCATCGCGAAGGGCGCGCCGTCCGACTTGCCGACGATCTCGAAGCCGTCGGGGAGTTTCGTCACGCGGTCGCCGTGGCTCATCCACACCTGATGGCGCTCGCCCGGCTTCCCAGATGCCGTCGAACAGCGCCGCCTGACGCACGACCTCGACATAGGCGCGGCCGAATTCGCGATTGTGCTCGCTCTCGACCTTGCCGCCGAGCTGGTGGGCCATCGCCTGCTCGCCGTAGCAGATACCGAGGATGGGCACGCCGGCGTCGTAGATCGAGGGCGGCGGCAGCGGCGCGTCTTTATCGAGGACGCTCGCCGGGCTGCCCGAGAAGATCACCGCCTTCGGCTTCAGCCGGGCGACGGCTTCCTCGGCTTTGTTGTAAGGCGCGACCTCGGAATACACGCCCGCCTCGCGGACGCGCCGGGCGATCAGTTGCGTCACCTGGCTGCCCGAAATCGACGATCAGAACCGTGTCGGTGGCTGTCATGGCGAGGCCTTAAAGGCCCGGCCTCGATTCCGCAAGGTGGCGGAGCGCCCTAGTGGGCGTGCTCGTGGACGTGGCCGGGCGCGTGATCGTGGCCATGATGATCCTCGCCGCCGTGCCGATACTCCGCCCAGGCGTGGCGCAGTATCTTGATCGACGAATTGAAGAACAGGCCGCCGAGGATCGCCGCCACGATCAGGTCCGGCCAGCCGGTCATCGTGCCCCAGACGCCCAGCGCCGCGACCATCACGGCGACGTTGCCGATGGCGTCGTTGCGCGAGCAGATCCATACCGAGCGGACGTTGGCGTCGCCGTCCTTGTAGGCCATGAGGATGACGACGCTGGCGACATTGGCGGCGAGCGCCAGGAAGCCGACGGCGCCCATCACTTCGGCCGACGGCGTGCCCAGCACGAAGACGCGATAGATCGTGGACCCCAGCACCCACAGCGCCATCAGGAACAGGCTTCCGCCCTTAGCGAGCGCGACCAGCGAACGCGTGCGGAGCGCCATGCCGATGACGGCAAAGCTCGCAGCGTAGGTGACGCTGTCGGCGAAGAAGTCGAGCGCATCGGTGTACCGCATCGCCAAGCTGACGCCGGCCGACACGGTGCTGGTCACCGGCGCCAACGGCGGGCGTCGGCACGGCGATGCTGAACTCCTGCGCCTCAACGGCAACCGGACACTCGCGGCGGCCTCCTCTCGCGCTCACGATCTGGTGCGCTCGCTGGGCGCCACCGCCGTGGAAAGCCGGGCGCAGGCGATCGACGTCGGCGTGCACAAGATCATACCCGGCGGCGTCGACATCACCCTCGATAATCTCGGCGGTCCGTTCACGCCGGCGGTCATCCGCGCGACGCGCAAGGGCGGGCTTGTCGTCGGCATCGGCTTTTGCCGGAACCAAGAAACGATTTCTTTGCCGTGCCGCTGTCGCTCGGCCGCCTTTTCGGCGGCGCGATGCTGGCCGGGCGGAAGGCAAAATTCTTCGGTGTCACCCAGCTTTACAAGAAGGACCCGGCGCCGCTTCGCCAGGATCTCGCGACGCTCTTCCTGCTGGCCCCGCGACGGCAAGATCCATCCGCGCATCGCCGCGCGCCTGCCGCTGCTTGCGGCGCGCAAGGCGGCGGAGATGATGGAAAAGGGCGGCGTCGACGGGAAGATCGTCCACCTCGCCGGGCTGTGAGGCTCAGGCCAGCGCGACAGCGAGGGCGAACAGCACCCACATCAGCATGAGATCGGCGAGGCCGACGCAATAGGCGGCGAACCGCTGCGGCACGTTGTTGGTCGTGGCGTGGATCGCGGCGTGCACGATGCGCGACAGGACGAACAGCCACGCGAGGCCGATCAGGATCGCGGTGACGTGACCGGTGACCAGCACCAGCGCGACCAGCGCGTAGAACAGCACCGGCAGCTCGAACTGGTTTTCGTACGCGTTCTGGATGCGCGCGATTTCCGGCGGCCAGTTGGGCTCGCCGAGCGCCACGTCGCGGATGTTGAGCCGCTTCTCGCGCAGCGCCGCGATGCGCGCCCTGCCCATCCACAACAACAGTCCGAAGGTCAGCGCAATCTGGACAAAGACCGCCGCGAGGATGGCGGCGGGCACTACACCCCGCCCGGGTAGTTCGGGCTTTCGCGCGTGATCGTCACGTCGTGCACGTGGCTCTCGCGGAGCGCCGCCGACGAGATGCGCAGGAACTGCGCCTTCTCGCGCAGCTCCGTCAGGTTGGCGGCACCGACGTAGCCCATGGCGGCGCGCAGGCCACCGGCCAACTGGTGCAGCACGCCGGCGACCGGGCCCTTGTACGGCACCCTGCCCCTCGATGCCTTCCGGCACCAGCTTCAACTGATCGCGCACCTCGGCCTGGAAGTAGCGGTCGGCCCGAGCCGCGCGCCATGGCGCCGATCGAGCCCATGCCGCGGTAGGATTTGTACGAGCGGCCCTGGTGCAGATAGACCTCGCCGGGCTTTCGTCGGTGCCGGCGAGCAGCGAGCCGATCATCGCGCAGGCGGCGCCCGCGGCGAGCGCCTTGGCGAGGTCGCCGGAAAATTTGATGCCGCCATCGGCGATCGCCGGGATGCCGGCTTTGTCCGATGCCTCGACCACGTCCATGATCGCGGTGAGCTGCGGCACGCCGACGCCGGCGACGATACGCGTCGTGCAGATCGAGCCCGGGCCGATGCCGACCTTTACCGCGTCGGCTCCCGCATCGATCAGCGCCTTGGCGCCGTCGGCGGTGGCGACGTTGCCGGCGATGACCTCGACGCGGTTCGACAATTTTTTCACGCGCGTCACCGCGTCGAGCACGCGCTGCGAATGGCCATGCGCCGTGTCGATGACGACGAGATCGACGTCGGCGGCGATCAGGCGCTCGCTGCGCTCGAAGCCGTTGTCGCCGACGCTGGAGGCTGCGGCGACGCGCAGCGGCCCTGCTCGTCCTTCGTCGCGTTCGGATTCAGCCGGCTTTTCTCGATGTCCTTCACCGTGATCAGGCCGACGCAGCGGTAGACCTCGTCAACTACGATCAGCTTCTCGATGCGGTGCTGATGGAGCAGCCGCTTGGCTCCGTCCTGGTCGACGTTTTCGGTGACCGTGACCAGCTTCTCCTTCGTCATCAACTCGGCGACCTTCTGCGACGGATCGGTGGCAAAGCGCACGTCGCGGTTGGTCAGGATGCCGACGAGGCGCCCGCCGGTTTCGACCACCGGAATTCCCGAAATATTCGATCGCTTCATCAGCGCCAGCGCCTCGGCGAGCGTCGCGCCGGGATGGATAGTCACCGGGTTCACGACCATGCCGGACTCGAACTTCTTCACCTGGCGCACGGCCTCGGCCTGTTCGTCGGGCGTCAGGTTGCGGTGGATGACGCCGATGCCGCCGGCCTGGGCCATGGCGATCGCCAGGCGGGCTTCGGTGACGGTGTCCATGGCCGCCGAAATGATGGGGAGATTCAGCGATATCTGGCGGGTGAGCCGCGTCCCGACGTTGGCATCGCCGGGCAGCACGGCAGAGTAGGCCGGCGCCAGCAGCACGTCGTCAAAGGCGAGCGCTTCGCGCCCGGTGGAATGCTCGATAAGGCGCGCCATGCCAACCTCCGGAATAAAGCTAAAGCGCCGGCCGCCCCTCTGTCGGGGTGGCGGTGCCTGTCGCGGTGAATGAAGTTGACGCGGGTCAATATCACGCCACGGCGGATTCGCAAGTGCGACGCCAGTCCACGCAAGTCCGCCCTTGGCGGGGCGGCCGATAGGTCTATGTTGCGCAGGCACCCTTTCGACTCCCGCCGCCCCTCCCCATCCGATGCCCGACCGCATTCTGGTCCCCCTGATCGTCGCTTGCGCGCTGTTCATGGAGAACCTCGACTCGACCATCATTTCGACCCGCGCTGCCGACCATCGCGCGCGATTTCGGCGTGAGCCCGATCCACCTCAAGCTGGCGCTGACCAGCTACCTGCTCACCATCGCCGTCTTCCTGCCCGCCTCCGGCTGGCTCGCCGATCGCTTCGGCGCGCGCGTCATCTTCCGCCTCGCCATCGCCATCTTCACGATCGGCTCGATCCTCTGCGGCTTCTCCAACTCCATCCCGGCGATCGTGTTCGCGCGCGTGCTGCAGGGCATCGGCGGCGCCATGATGGTGCCGGTCGGGCGGCTGGTGATCCTGCGCACGGTGTCGAAGCAGGAACTGGTCGGCGCGCTCGCTGGTTCACCGTGCCGGCGCTGATCGGGCCGCTGATCGGCCCGCCGGTCGGCGGCTTCATCATCACCTACGTCGACTGGCCGTGGATCTTCTGGATCAACATTCCGGTCGGCGTGCTGGGCTTCATTCTCGCCACCCTCTACATTCCCGACGTGCGCGGCGAGGCTCGCGTCGTTTTCGACCGCTTCGGCTTCTGCTCTCCGGGCTGGGCCTTGCCACGTTCATGGCGGTGCGACGACGCTCGGCCTCGGCCTCTTGCCGCTGCCGCTGGTGCTGTCGCTGATCGTTTTCGGCGCCGCGCTCCTCATCGCCTTTGTGATGCACGGACGGCGGATTGCGAACCCGATCCTCGACCTGACGCTCCTGAAGATTCCGACCTTCCGCCACAGCCTGACCGGTGCGCTGCTCTTCCGCATCGGAATGGGCGCGACGCCGTTTCTGCTGCCGCTGCTGCTGCAGGTGGGCTTCGGCATGACGCCGTTTCAGTCGGGCCTCATCACTTTCGCCGCGGCGATCGGCGCCCTGGCGATGAAGTTTGTTGCGCCACCCGTGCTGCGCCGGTTCGGCTTCCGCAACGTGCTGCTGTGTAACACGGTCATCTCCGCAGGCTTCGTCGCCATGCCGGCGCTGTTCACGCCGGCGACGCCGGTGATGCTGATGACCGGCCTGCTGCTCATTGGCGGGTTCTTCCGCTCGCTGCAGTTTTCGTCGATCAACGCGCTGTCCTACGCCGACATCTCGGCGCTGCGCATGAGCCGCGCCACCACGCTGACCAGCGTGGCGCAGCAGTTGTCGCTCTCCGTGGGCGTGTCGACCGGGGCCCTCGTGCTGGAAGCCATGACGCGGATTTCCGGCAACGAAATCGTGGCCAGCGATTTCTGGGCTCCGTTCACGATTGTCGGGCTGATCTCGCTGTCGTCACTGATACCGTTCTGGCGCCTTGCCAAGGATGCCGGCGACGAAATGTCGGGGCGGCAGCGCGCCCTCCCCGATCCGGTCACGATCATGCGCGAGCGCTAGCCGCGGAAGCCTTTGGCGACCAGGTAGAGCTCGACCGACTCGGCGCGGCTCGCCGGCGGCTTGACGTGATGCACGACGGCGAAATCCCGCTTCAGCCGCGCCAGCAATTCGCCCTCGGTGCCGCCACGGAAAACCTTGGCGACGAAATCGCCGCCCGGTTTCAGGATCGTGCCGGCGAATTCCGCCGCCGCCTCGACCAGCGCGATGGTGCGCAGATGGTCCGTCTTGCGGTGGCCGGTCGTCGGCGCGGCGAGGTCGGAGATCACGACGTCGGCCTTGGCACCCAGCGCATCGCGGATGGCGTCGGGCGCGGCGGCGTCGAGAAAATCCTGCTGCAGCACGATCACGCCGGGCAGCGGATCCATGCCGAGATAGTCGATCGCGACGATCAGCGGCTTGCTGGACGTCGACTTCACCCGATCGACCGCAATCTGCGACCAGCCGCCGGGGGCGGCGCCGAGATCGACGACGCGCTTGCCGGGCGCCAGCAGCTTGTAGCGGTCGTCGAGCTCGACCAGCTTGAAGGCCGAGCGCGCGCGGTAGCCTTCGGCCTGGGCGCGGGGCGACATACGGATCGTTGAGCTGGCGCTCGAGCCAGCGCGTCGACGACGCCTTCCGCCGCTTCGCCGTCTTGACGTGGACCTTGAGCGAGCGCCGGCCCGAACCGCGTTTCTCAACCATGCAGCCGCTCCCCGGCGCGACGGCCCGAGCGCGAGCGCCAGACGCCGTCAGCCGCCATCATCTCGACCAGTACGCCTTCGCGCAGGCCGCGGTCGGCGACGCGCAGCCGCTCGCACGGCCAGCGCCGGCGGATGGCCTCGAGGATGGCGCAGCCGGCGATGACCAGATCGGCGCGCTCGCGCCCGATGCACGGGTTGGCGATGCGCTGATCGTAGTCCATCGCGACCAGCTCCTCGATCAGGGAGGCGACGCGCTCGCCGGCGAGCCAGACGCCATCGACCCGCCGGCGATCGTAGCGCGGGAGGCCTAGATGTATGCCGGCTAAGGTCGTCACCGTGCCCGAGGTGCCGAGCATGTGGACGCCGCCGCGCTTTACCGCCGCATCGAGCTCGGCGCCTTGCGGAAAGTCCGCGACCATCGCGGTCACCTCGTCGACCATCGCGGCAAACTGAGCCGGCGTAATATGCTTGCCGCCGTGGCGCTCGCTGACGTTGACGACGCCCACCGGCAGCGACATCCACGTGCGGATGCGGTCGGCCATGCGGCGCTTGCGCCCGTCGGGCGACGGCGCGAGGTCGATCCACACCAACTCCGACGAGCCGCCGCCGATGTCGAACAGGATGACGCCCGAGGCCCGCGTATCGACCAGCGAAGCGCAGCCGGCGACGGCAAGCCGCGCCTCGGCCTCGCGCGACACGATCTCGATAGCGAGCCCGGTCTCATCAAGGACGCGGGCGATGAACGCTTCGCCGTTCTCCGCCGCCCGGCAAGCCTCCGTCGCGATCATGCGGACGCGCGCGACGTTGCGCTCCGCAAGCTTGGCGCCGCAAATCTTCAGGGCCTCGATGGCGCGGGTCATCGCCGCTTCGCTGAGGCGTCCGTTGGCGCCGATGCCCTCGCCCAGCCGCACGATGCGCGAGAAGGCATCGACGACGCGGAAGCCGTGTTCGCGCGGCGTCGCGATCAGGAGGCGGCAGTTGTTGGTGCCGAGGTCGAGGGCGCCGTAGAACGGACCGACATGCTCCGCCGCCACGGCGGCCATCGGCGCGGGGGCAAGCGCGACCGGCAGCGAGGCCACGCCTTCGGGAGCGCGGGCATAGACCGGCCCGCGGCGCCGCCGACGGCGTCCCCGTCGCTGCGCCTTCGCAGTGCTGCCGCCGCCACGCGCAACGGCGGTGAGGTCCGCATCCTGCGGACCGTCGCCCGACGCCAAATGTCACCTCGACCGAGCGCGGCCAGCCGGCCCGTACTCAAGGGCAGCGGCGCGCTTCACTGGTTTCTTTTCGAGGCGCAGTCTAACAGCCGACGGCGGGGTTACAAGGCAACGCGGATTCCGGCGCTATCTGGCGACGGCGTCGATGTCGACCTTGTCGAGCAATGACGTCGGATCGTCCTGTGCGGCGCGCAGCGCATCGAACGACACGCCGGCCGGGTCCTTGGCAGCAACGGTGACCGACAGCGACTGCTTGCCCTTGATGAAGTCGGCGACGGCGGTGGCGACCTTCTCCGAATTCGCGGCCGAGCCGAGAAACAGGATGATGGTGCCCTGCGTCATCGAGGCAACCGCCGAGCGCAGCGCCGCGGCGTCCTTGTGGGCCTCCTCGGCCGCCGCGCGCAGGATGATGTCGGCGAGGCCGGCGTCCTTGATGTCGACCTTGACGCGCTTCAGCGTCAGGGCGAGCGAGGTCGCGAGCGCCACCGTCGGGTCGGCCGAGAACAGGTCGCGGGTCGCGCCGCCGATGACGCTTGCCGCCACGATCGAACCCATGTCGACGCCGGTCACCGAGAAGCGGTCGAGCCGCAGTTCCTGCGCCGCCTCATTCCAGTTGAGGCCGAGGTCGAAGCCGACGTCGAACTTGTCGATGCCGTAGTCGAGCAGCGCCTGGATCTGCCGGTCCGAAGTCTTGTCCGGCAGCGTGGCGACGATGTGCGACGCCGAGGTCGCGACATCGGTCGGGATGGCGTTGATCCAGTCTTTCAGCGTCAGGTCGAATTTCGCGATCTGCGCCTTGAAGCGTTCGCCGGGATTGTCCGGATCGGGAATATCCATCGCGAACTTCGCGAGGCTGGCGCCGTCGAAGGCCGGCACCAGCGCGCGGTAGTTCGCCTTGAACCAATCCTCGTCGATGTTGCCGGCCGCGGCCTTCAGCGTCGCCAGCGGGCCGGACATATCGAAGCCCTTGAAGCGGAACTCGCCGAGGCTCATCGACCCGTCGCCGGGCACATCGACCGCGAGGTCCTTGACGGTGAAATCGGGATAGCGGCCGCGTGCGAAGGCGCCGGCGGTGATCGAGCCAAGCTTGATCGCGATCGGCTTGCCGTCGTTGTCGATGCCGGTGCACGCGAAGCCGCCGAGCTTGACCGGCGAGACTTCGACCGCGTCGAAGATGTCGACGAAGAAATC
The DNA here is from genome assembly GCA_037200845.1 of Bauldia sp. Taxonomy (NCBI): domain Bacteria; kingdom Pseudomonadati; phylum Pseudomonadota; class Alphaproteobacteria; order Hyphomicrobiales; family Kaistiaceae; genus Bauldia; species Bauldia sp. The sequence goes on along the minus strand of JBBCGQ010000001.1, from coordinate 1,572,414 downwards.
GACCATCGTCGCGATGTCCTGCTTGGAAGGCTTGGTGTCCTTGTCTTCGCCGACCTTCTTCATCAGCGCAAACATGTCGACCAGCGATACCTTCAGCGGCCGCACGCTGACGCGCATGACACTGGAGGGACCGAGCGTACAGTCAGCCTTCGGCCCGCTCACCGTGCCGCCGTTGGTCCTGAGGTCGCGGTAGAGCGCCTTGCGCGGGCTTGTCGGATCGCCCTTCACCAGGCCAACGAAGGCGAGCAGCCCGCCGATGTCGAAATCCTCCGCCGATATCTTGCCGAATTTGGCGGTGGCGCCCTGGCTACTCGTGGTCTCGTAGCTGCCGATGATGATCGCCTGCGCGACGCCCTTGGCGACCTTGTTCAGCCGCACGTCGCGCAGCACCACGGAACCGGTCTCGGTGACGCCCTGCACCTCGGGCGTCGCATAGTCGATGCGGATTTCCGGCACGCGGATGCTCGCCGCCTTCAGCGCCGCCAGCTCGTCGGCGTGGCCGGCGACGTCGCCCATGAAAATCGAACGCAGGGTCGTTTCGTCGATCGACGAATTCACGACCTGCACGGTCGGTATGGAGAGCCCGACCTTCGGCGATGTCGCCGCGGACGCATGGCCGGCCGCACCGGCCGCGTCTTCGGCGCTCGCCGGCAGGCTAAGCGCCAGGCAGGTCGCCAGCGCCAGGGGAACAATTCGCACGACGGAGCCCCAGCGCATATTCGCCTCCTGACACGACACGGAACGATGCCCGATTAGTGCCATGCCGCGGCGGCGGAGCATAGCCCCGCGGTTGACGTTGCGAAGCGCGCTGCCTATAGCATCAGCCAAATTCCGGCGGGTTCCCAGGCGCGGCTTTCGGCCGGGAAACCACGGACGGGATTGGGGAATCGTTCAACGGTAGGACAGCGGACTCTGACTCCGTCAATCTAGGTTCAAATCCTAGTTCCCCAGCCACCCTCACCTTCATCAATGCGCCTTCAGGAATGCCTCGACGTAGGGCGCCCACGCGTCCGGGGCTGCGATGAGGGCGTGGCCCTCGCGCGGTATCGCCGGCACCAAGTGGTACTCGACGTTGCCGCCGGCGGTCCGGTACGCGTCGGCCATGCGGCCGGAAAGATCCGGCGGGAAGTATGTGTCGTTGGCGGCGTAGAGCCACAGCGCCGGCAACCGCGCGGTGGCGCCGAAGGTGCCGGCAGCGGCCACCAGGCGATCCGGTGCGCAGTTGTTGAGCTTGCGGCCGCCGTTGTGCCCGCCCCGCCCGCCGGCGAAATCAATGATGGCGCGCACGCCCTGCGGCTTGCGTGCCGTCAGCGCCAGCAGGCCCCACGCCCCGGCCGAGTTTCCGACCAGTACGACTCCCGTCGGCCTGACCGAGGGAAGCATGGGCACGTAGGCGAGAGCGGCGGCGATGGAATCGGCGGCGCCGTTTCCGGCCGCGACGTAGTCGGCGCCATCGCAGGAGCCCTGGTCCTCGAGATAGCGCCCGCCGGTCTTGCCGTGCCCGGGCCGCTCGGGAATCAGCACCGCGTATCCGTGCGCGAGGAACCACGCCGTCGCCGCGGGGAACGACGGCAGCGGCGCAAGCGCGCGCTGGTTGGCGTCCTGCTCGGAACCGTGGTTGATCAGCGCCAGCGGATAGGGCCCGGCACCCGACGGCCGGTAGAACGTCGCGCGCATCAGCAGGCCGGCCACCGGCGAGGGGATCAGCCAGAGCTCGCCGCCGTCGGGCGTCTTCTGTCCCTGCGGACCGGCGGCGGCTCCGACGAAGCCGACCCGGAGGTCCGGCTGTACGGAATTCGAGACGCAGGCGGACAGCGCCAGCGCCACGACAATCATGAGAAGGGAGAGCGCGCGCATCGCGGCGAGCCTACCGGGCGCGGCGCCGACTCGCCACGCGCCGTCCCCAGGAATCGCCGAATCGAAACGTGGCGTCGGTACAACCTTGGCGGCAATTTCCAGGCTGTGGCGGAAACGACACAAGTACAAGAATAGCGCGAGCCCGGCACCTGACACGCTTCGTCTCCGCAATCGTAACCATTTGATTAAATTGCGCTATTTGCTCAATTTCGTCGCCGGGGTGGGGCCGCTATCGCCTTGGTGCCACAGCGCTTTTCCGGCTTGCGGCCACAGCGCGCCGTGTCAGAGTGCGGATGGCACGATTCACTTGGGCCACAAGCGAATCGTGCGTCAAATGCGGCACACGGGCGGGAAACAGCGGTCCCGCCTACGAGGGGGTTACATGGCTATCGTGAAGGCTCGCGGAGCAATCCGCGCTGGACGTCGTTCTGAATCCAAGCGGCTGCTGATCAAGCCGGCCAAGTCCCGCAGGGGGCTACTCCTCGGATCATCGTTTGCCGGCGGCGCACTCATGGTGCTCGGGGCGACGTTGATGATGCCAAACGCGGCGCAAGCAGCGTGTACGCTCGATATCACCGGCAACCCGGACGTCCTCACCTGTACCGGCACGACCGTCGGCGGGAATACCCTCACCAACAACAACGTGAACGCCGATGACGCGTTGGTGAACGTGGGGAATTCTCCCGGTACCAACCTCACCGTTACCAGCACTGTCGGCGTTACGTTGAACGGCAATACCGCCACCAATGGCAGCGGCGGCATCGCCGTGAACGTCACCGGTGGCCCGACGAACACGGTGCTGATACAGCCGACTCTCACCAACACCGACGCGATTTCAATCACGGCGAGCGCCAACACCCGCTCCAAGGCGATCACCGTCAATACGAGCACCTATACGACGCTCGATACGCAGAACGGTTCGAGCAGCGTCGCGCGCGACGGCATCCGCGTGATGGTCACCGGCACGACCGCTGTCTCGAGCCCGGTCACGATCACTTCCGCCTCGACGATTTACGCCCGTCAGGATGGCGTGCACGTCGAAGAGCACGACGACGGTTCCTCCGGGAAGCTGACCGTTACAAGCACGGGCGCGATTACGGCAGGCTACGCCCCCTATACCAACACGGGCACGGCGACCGACGGGGCGGACTTCGCCGACTGGAACGGCATCTCCGTCGAGGGCTACGGCTCCAACGTTGAGATCAACACCTCCGGCGCTGGAACCATCACCATGCAGTCGGGCAACCAGGCGGCGATCTGGTCGAAGACCATCTCCGGCACGACGACAATTAACGTCGGGGCAAACATCACCGGCACGGCGCAGACCTCCGACGGAACATATGGCGCCGGCGTCATGGTCGTTTCGGGTGGTGTTGGCGCGATGGGCGGCGACGTGGCCGTTACGCTTAAAGACGGCGCAGCCATCAATACCGCGGGCAACGGCATCTTCGTCGGCCAGTACGTTACCAGCAGCCAGGTGGTCGATAACAAGATTGAAATTACCAGCTCCGGGGCGGTCACGAGCGTTCACGGCAACGGCATTCAGATCGCCGGCTTCGTCGGAACCACTACTGGCCCCGGAAACAACGCCGACGGCGCAAGCGTCTGGCACACATCGCAGATCACGGGCGCCGCTGCCGACTCCAACATCACCATCACGACCAAGGACGGCGGCACGATCACGGCTGACGGCACCGGCGGCATGGGCATCACTCTCAGCACCCGTGGCGGCGCGGACGATAACACTGCCGGCAAACGGGCCGACATCAAGGTCACCGTCGGCGACGCTGTTCACTCGGCCGGCAACGGCGTGGACCTCACAACCGTCAACGGCAACATCACCGTGGAGACGAAGGCGGCGGACCCGTCCAACCTGAACGCGTTGGCCGGCACCACAGGCGGCAAGATCACGTCGACGGCGGGCGATGCCATTCATATCGTCAACGGCACCGGCGCTACGACCGTCAATGCAAACGCCGACATCACCGCGACCAGCGGCGCGGGCGTGTTCGTGTCGGCAAACAACGCCGCCGCCAACAACGCGATCAACGTCACGACGCACGGCGCCATCTCGGCCAAGGGCGACGGCGTCCACGTCGAGGAAACGACTGCAGGCAGCACGGGCGCCGTCACGATCAAGCACTACGGCTCCAATGCCTCGGGCACCGGCGGCGGCATTAACGCCGACGATAACGGCATCTCGGTCGAGACTCGCGGCGGCAACATCTCGATCGAGACCAGCGAGTCGGGCACGATCGACATGGCCCACGGCGCGCAAGCCGCCATCTGGGCCAAGACCTTCACCGGCACTGCAACGGTCGATGTCGGCGCCAGCATCGGCACCTCCGGCGAGGACAACGGCGGCAGCGGCGTGATGGTGCTGACCGGCTCCGACGCGGGCCTGGGCGGCGCGGTGAACGTGACGCTGCACAAGGGCAGCAACATCTACGCGAACGCCGGCACTACCGGCGCCAGCGGCATTCTCGTCGGGCAGAACACGCAGGCGAGCGGCAGCGGCGTCCTGGATCCCGACGCGGCGATCAACATCACCAGCGCCGGCCTCATCCGCAGCGGCGGCAACGGCATCATGGTGGGCGGCTTCACAGGCAGCCCGTACGAGAGCGCGAACGTTACCGGTCTCGCGGCCGACTCGAACATCACGATCAAGACCATCGACGGCGGCAAGATCGATGCGACGTCATACTCGACGTTCGTGGGCGGCTACGGCATCAATGTTGCGACGCGCGGCGGCGGTTCGACCCGTGCCAACGCCAACATCACGCTGGGCGACTCGCTGACATCCGAGTCGGATGGCGTGCACGTCGTTTCGACATCGGGCAACGTCAGCCTGTTTACATATGCCGGGGATCTGAACACGAACTCCAGCGAGGGTGGCGACGACGCCAGCGAGTCCGGCGGCAGCATCATCTCGCTGAATGGATACGGCGCGTTCCTCAACGCCGGCGGCACGATCACCGTCACCAACAATAACCACATCGAAGGCGCGACCGGCGGTGTGATGGCGGAGAACGGTACGGCCGTCAGCATCACCAACAACAGCCTGCAGTCGATCCTCGCCAGCGGCACCGGCGCCATGGGCGTCGAGGCGGCGAACGACACTCAGGTCTACTTTGACAACACCGGGGCGCTGACCGCCGCGCTTGTGGGCACCGGCGCCTCCATCCACGATATCAGCGGCGCCAATTTCGACGTCACCGAGGGTGACGACACCGTGGATGTCGACAACTACGACGGCGGCGTCATCGCCGGCGCTCTCGACGGCCTTTCCATCGACCAGATCGGCGTGCCGAGCGAAGGCGGCGGCGACAGCGTCTATATCGACAACGCCGGCTACTGGCAGAGCGGCAAGCAGCCGGGCGGCCTCATCATCGGCCTGAGCGGCAAGGGCGTCGGCATCACCAACACCGAGGGCGATGTCTATATCGACAACAGCCTGACCCGTAACTGGGGCTTGAGCGACCTCGCGGCGATCGACGAACGGGTGTCGACGGAAGGCGGCCTGCTGGAGCAGGTGGTGACCGGTCTCTCCGAGGCCGATGTCGGCCTCGGCGGCGAGTTCGCCGAAGGCACGGGCATCTGGGGCGGCACGCATGGTGTCTACGGTGCGGACATCGACGGCCACTTCGGCCTCGACAACAGCCGCGGCATCATCGTCGGCATGCAGTCCGGCAGCTACGGCATCCAGCTCGATGGCGTCGGCAAGGGCGTGACCATCGACAACGCCGCGATCAACCTCGCGATCGCCGGCCAGACGAGCAAGTACAGCCTGATTCTCGGCAGCAAGTTCGGTGCCGGCATCAGCGACGTGAGCGGCGACGTCGACTACTACAACACCCTCGGCATCACGTACGGTCACGGCGACGACGGCCTCAAGATCGTGGGCGTGAGCGAGGGCGGCGTCAACATCACCAACGCGGCCGGCATCATCGAAAGCTATCTCGCCGACGCGGTCGCGATCGACAACGTCGAACGGCACGTGCAGATCGACAACAAGTGGAGCGAGGGCGGCGACTGGTACGGCGGCGACATCATCGGCGGCGGTTCGGCGATCGCCATTGGTGACAGCAGCGACAACTTCGGATCGGAGTCGGCCGAGATCAACAACGGCTCCTCCTGGTACGACTGGACCTCGCACTCCGTGCAGGGCGGCCTCATCGCGAGCCGCGGCGGCGCGGAAGGCACCCTGCCGGTCATCTTCCTCAACACGTCGGACGGCGAAAGTGGCGGCACCGTCATCAACAACAGCGGCATCATCGCCAGCCTCGGCGTGAACCCCTACCCGACCTTCACCGGCGACAATGAGAGCGATTCATTCGCCTCGAACCTCGACGGGATCGGCATTGTCGGGAGCCTGTCGCAGACCCCCGGCGACCTCAACCCGATCTACTGGGATGCGTGGCACATCGCGCAGGCGACGACCAACAGCGAAGACGGCAGCATCGCCAGCATCGAGGAATACCGGAAGGCGGCCGAGGCTCTCGCGGTGCAGGCGCCGAGTGAATCCGGCTCGGTGGTCATCAACAACAACAGCGGCTGGAGCGCCTACTCCGGCATCATCTTCGGTCGCCTCGATCTGCGCGGCGTCAACGAGGACGGTGAAGGCGACGACACCATCGGCAACGTGCTGCGGAATGACGGCAAGTGGTTCACCAGCGGTGACAACTACCTGACCTCGGCGGGTGTCGATGAGGTCCGCAACGACGGCCTCGTGCAGACTTCCTTCGGCAGCGAGAGCGGCGCGACCACCATCCACGTCGACGACTTCTACAACGACGGTGATTCCTCGCCCACGGTCGGCGTCCTGAGCATGCTGGACGATTTCACCGGCAGCCACACGACGATCGACGGCAAGTTCACAGGCCAGGCATCGGAAAGCGGCCTGAGCTACCTGTCGATCGACGCCTTCCTCAGCGGGGACGGCGGCGGCGCCGCGGGCGACCTGCTGACGATCACGGGCAAGACCTACGGCACCACCGGCATCATCGTTCACAACACCAATCCGGACCCCTCCACCACGTCGAACGCGCTGGGTATCTTGGTGGTCGAGGCCGAGGGCGGCGTGTTCGCCAAGGACGGTTACGGCGGCAACTGCACGACCTCCAGCGATGCGTATTGCCTCGCCGGCGATGCCTTCTTCATCGACCAGAGGACGGCCGGATACCAGGAGGTGCAGGGCTACGGCACGATCCGCGACGGCCTCTACTCGTGGTTCCTGCAGGAGCGGCCGGGCGACAGCGGCAGCGAAAGCGAAAACTTCTACCTCACGAGCCACTTCAACTCGGACAGCGCCGGGCTGGTCCCGACGACATCGATCATTCAGACGGTTTCGTACGAGGGCCTGGATTCGCCCGGAGAGAACAACTCGGGCAACGAGTACCCGCTTAACAAGCCGAACCAGAACAACGGCGGCGCCGATCCTTCCGGCGCGACGACAGGGCAGAGGGGCGCCCTCTGGGGCCGCATCAACGGCACCTGGGCACGCCGCACGACGAGCGTGACGGACGTCGTCACCTACGACACCAGCTCGAGCCAGAACGTCTACAGCATCATGGGCGGCCTGGAAGGGCGGCCACAGGGTGGCGACACCGGCTTGCGGCTGGGCATCTACGGCGGCTACGTTTCGACCTCGGCTACACTCGACGGCGTCGCTGGCGAGACCAAGGCGAGCGGCGGTTCGGTCGGCGGCTACGTCGCGTTCAACGACGACCGCGGCTGGTACGCCGATGGCGAGGTGAAGGCCGACTTCCTGGGGATCACCTACGCGTCCCCGACGACCTCGCTATCGACCCACGGCACCAACGTCGCGACGCAGTTCAACACCGGGTTCCGCATGGAGCAGGGTCGCGGCTTCTTCGAGCCGATTGCCTCCTTCACGTACGCGGTGACGTCCATCGCCGATGCCACCGACGGGGTATCGACCGTGACCTACGGCGAGGGCAAGAGCATCCGAGCCGGTCTCGGTGCCCGCACCGGCATCGAGCTCGGAAAGCCCGGCGGCGTGCAGGGCCAACTCGATATCCTCGGCAAGGTCTGGGACGAGTTCGGCGGTCCGAACACCGTCACGATCAACGACGGTGGCCCGGGCCTCACGGCCAGCGACAACATCGCCGGGATCTCGGGCGAAGTGGTCGGCCGGGCGACGATCTACAACGCGGAGCGCACGACCTCCGGCTTCGTGTCGGTCGGCGGCAAGTTCAGCTCCAACGCCAGCAGCATCAGCGCCAAGGCTGGCCTGCGCAAGAACTTCTAATTCTCTGACCTGACTGCCAACCTTGACGGGCCGGTCCTTGGACCGGCCCGTTTCTTTTTCAGGCGCCGTCTGGGGCGCCTGAGTCGCGCCATACTCCGGCCCTGCCGCGTTGCGGCAAAGGCACAGGCCACCGGTTTTGCCGCCGGAGGCACAGTACACCACCGTACAAAAGCGATAACTAGCTGAATTTACAGCGATTTCTCCTTGTCGCCGCGTGACCGCGCCCGGCGAGAACCTGTGCACCGCGGGTGGCCGACCCCTTGTGGGAGAAATGCGGTGTGTCAGAGTGCGTACGGACGGGAGTTGCCAGATGCGGTACTCCCGAGACGAAGGCGCACAAGGGCGGAGCAACGGCTCCTGCCCGCGAGGGGGTTTGCCATGACTATTACGAAGACTCGCGGCTCGATCCGTTTTTCGCGGCGTACCAATGCAGCGCGGCTGCTGCCGATGCCCTCCAGGTATCGCGCGCGGCTCCTGTCTGGAACGGCGATCGTGGGCGGCGCGCTGATCGCGGTTGGCACCCTTATCGTGATGCCGAGGCCGACGCTGGCCGAGACCATCACGGCGGCCTGCGGAAAGACAGGCAACAACTACACCTGCAACACCACTACCAACGATCCCATCGTGCTTGAGCCCGGCGGGCCCTTCAGTGTCAACATGGGTGGGGACCTGAACCTTCCATTAATCTGGAACGGCTCGAACGCGCTGCCGGCAGTAACGATCCACGCTGGCGGCTTCAGCACCTCCACCACCCCGCCGTTCACTTACGGGATTCACCTGAACCCCGGCTCCTCTATCACTAACGGCAGCGGCGAAGGGCTCTACGTCACCGACGTCGGCACCGTCGTGATCAATATCGATGCCGCAACCACGACGCCGGAAGCTCACACCGCCGCGAGCATCGCCGGCACGCAGGGCATCCACGTCGACGGCCAAGGCTTTAGCGAGGGGGGCGAAGGCGACGGGTCGATCGGCACTTCCGTCACCATCAACGTCAACGGGCACGTCAGCGGCTCAAGCGGCGCCGGTGTCGAAGTGACGAATGTCAGCACGGTCACCGTCAACAGCAAGACTTTCAAGTCGATACTGGGTAGCGGCAACCTCGCCGGCATCTACGCCCACGATGACGATCAGGTGTTCGTCTACAACGAAGACGGCCTGACCGCCGGCGTGCTCAGCACTACCGACGGTATCTGGATCACGGAAATCAGCGGCCTCGACAAGGGGTCCGGCAACGCCGTCTACATCGCAAACACCTCGGGACCGCTCAAGCACGGCGCGGTGATCGTAGGCGGATCAGACGGCGTGCGGGTCAGCGGCCTTTTCGGCGTTTCGTCGGAGGGCGACGCAAACGACCTGGCCATCGATAACTTCGCCATTCCGACCTTGGCCGGAGATGCGATCACCTGGGCGCCCGGCGGCCTGATCGCCGGCATGGGATCCGACGGCATCTACGCGGCCGATATAAACGGTAATACCACGATCGATAACCGCTTCACCCGGGAAGGCTCGATCGACTTCTCCACGCTCGATTCCGCAGTGTGGGGAAGCGAGGGAGATCTGCTTGGACCTACCGGTTCCAGCGTGCCGGGTACCACCGGGTTCAGCACCGGCATCTACGGCAGGCTGGACGGCATCATCGGAACCGGTATCGACAAGAAGGTGACCATCCGCAACCGGGATGGCCGGATCGCAGGCGCCACGGCCGACGGCATATTGCTTACCGACATTGGCGGCAGCGACGTCGCCATTCGCGGCGTCGAGGTCGACAACAGCGGCGGCAACATCCTTGACCTCGGCCGTTTCGCCTTCGGCGGCACCATCTGGGGCGCCAGGGACGGCGTCACCATCAGCAACGTCGACGGGGTATTCGTAACCGCCCTCGGCCTCTCGCCGGTAACTCCGTCGTTCACCTACGGCGTCGGCGTCTATAACGACGACGGAGGGTCGATCTTCGGCGGCGAAAGCGGCGTGAGCGTCACCCAGTCCTTGAGCAACGTCCTGGTGTCCAACTATGGCGGCATCATCGAAGGCTTCACCGAGGAAGGCGTCCATCTCTCCACCGCATACGACCACGGGGTCGTCGTCCTTAACGGCTACGGCAGGTTTAGCCAAACCTCGGCCAGCGAAGGCAGGATCATCGCAGACGACACCGCACTCAACCTGACGTCCGGCACGGCGTTCGTATGGAACGCGATGGGCGGGTCCGTCATCGGCAGCGGTGCGGATGTTGCGCCGGTGATCACCTTGAGCACCGACCCAGCCGTCTCCTTCGCCTCGGGCATTTCCGGCAACATCGTCGATGAAAATGAAGGTGGCGGCGAGCCCGTCGAATATCTCGATGAGCTTGCGCGGGTCGGCTCGCTGATCGTGAACGGTGGCGTGCTTACCAGCACGGAGAACCCGCATTTCGAACGCGGCGTTCTCAATGTCGCGTCGCAGGTCAACCAGTTGCCGAACGACACGGTCGCTACCCAGGCGATGTTCGACGACACCGCCCTGTTCGCCGACTACGCGGCGACAGGCGGCGCGTTCGGCAGCCTCAGCAACGGCTCGACCGATCTCAACGACTACGCCGCGACCGCCGAAGACCTGCTGATCCAGTCGGAGTCGGGCGCCGTGACGGTGTTCAACGGCGACATCCTCAGGGCGTTCCAAACCGAGAGCGACGTCGGTATCGCGGATGGGCTGATGTTCGGCCGCGTCAACCTGACCAGCTCGACCTTCGTGGACTACACCGACAGCGAGAGCCCCGACGGCACGGTCGGCAATACGCTGGTCAACCTCGGCAAGTGGTTCACGACAAACCGCGACGGCGAGTCCGGCAGTGAGTTCGGCAACGTGATGAACAGCGATGCCGGCGAGGACGCGATCTTCAACTTCGGCCTCGTGCAGACGGCGTTCCACGGCGAGAGCGGCGACACCACGACGTTTGTGCTGGACGATTTCTACAACGGCGATCCGCTGGGGGTCATCACCACCGAAGCTGCCGACGATACCGACAATACCTTCAGCGGCCTCGTCAGCATGATCGACGACGGCGCCGACGACCGGACGTTCATCTACGGCAACTTCCATGGCGCCGCGACGGGCTCGACGGCCAGAAGCTACCTCGGCATCGATGTCTTCTTCGCGGATCCGAACGAAGGTGGCGTCTCGGACACGCTGCAAATCGGCAGCGAGGGCGACTTGGTCGATGTCACCGGCACCACCGGCGTCATCGTGCACAAGCTAAACACGGCGACCGATGCGAGCACCAAGATCGGCGACCGCATTGTCGTCGTCTACGCCTACACCGGCGACCAGTTGGAAGATTTTACGTGCACCGCTACCTGGTGCCAGGACGGCGATTCGTTCTTCGTGTCCGACCATTCGCCGGACTACGTCCAGGTCAACGGCGCCGGCTTCGTCCGCGATGGCCTGTTCATGTGGGGCATGAAGCAGTTCGAGGTGCCGAACGACCCCCAGACCGACCTCGTGGCTACCTGGGGGCCGGATGCGGCGCAGCAATCCTCGCTCGGTCCGAGCCTGACGCGCCTGTGGAACGACACCGCCGGCCACGCCGAGGACAACGTCTACGGGCTTGTCTATCCGCAGACGAACACGGCTACCGGCGGCGCGGGCGCGGACCTTTCCGCGATCCCCGATACGATCGTGGCTCCGCCCGAGGCGACGCCGCAGAAGAGTGCCCTGTGGGGCCGGCTCACCGGGAGCTGGACGTCGCGTGACACGACGATCAGCCAGTCGGCACCGCCGTCGACGTTCAACAGCAGCCTCGACCAGAGCACGTACGGGTTGACCGCCGGCGTCGAGTTCCGTCCGAACGGCGGCGACAGCCAGAGCCGCTTCGGTCTCTACGGCGGGTACCTCGCCTCGAACCTCTCGTTCGACACCTTCACTGCCGCCTCGCATTCGAGCGGCGGTACGGTCGGTGGCTACGCCGCCCTCATCAAGGGCCCGTGGTACATCGATGCGGAGGTCAAGGCGGACTTCCTGTCGCTGGACTACACCTCGCCGTCGGTCTCGCTCAGCACCCACGGCACGAGCATCGGCGTGCTGGCCAACACCGGCTACCGGATGGAGAACGGCAAGTCGTTCTTCGAACCGATCGCCTCGTTCTCGTTCGTGAATTCGGCCATCGGCAACACCAGTGGCGGCGGTGGGTCGATCACCTACAGCGGCACCCAGAGCATCCGGGGTGGCCTCGGCGCGCGCGTGGGCGTGACGCTCGGCGCTGCCGGCGGCACGCAGACGGAACTCGACGTGCTCGGCAAGGTCTGGGACGAATTCGGGCCGGCGAGCACCGTGACGGTGAGCGACGGCGTGAATACCACGACCTTCACCGACAGTTTCTCGGGCATCAGCGGGGAAGTCGTCGGACGGGCCACGATCTATAACGCGGACCGCTCGAGTTCAGGCTTCGCCTCGGTCGGCGGCAAGTTCGGTACCGGCACGACCTCGGTCAGCGCCAAGGTTGGCGTGCGGAAGAACTTCTAGCCGCACCTGCAATTTCTGCCAGAACAGGCCGGTCCTCGACCGGCCTGTTTCTTTTTCGACAGTCGCCCTGCCCGCCGAAATCAAGCCGCATTTTCTGGGCAAACGGCCATCCGCCGTACGGATTCTACTGACCGCGCCGCCTGGCCGTTGTAGGGTCCCCACCAACGAGAACAGAGAGGCTAGCCGGTGAGCGACTGGGAACCGCATACAGACGATAGCGACCGCGAGCCGCCGCCGGTGGAACGCAAGAAGTCCGGACAGGGCATCATCCGCTTCCTGTGGGCGGTGATCGCGCTCCTGGTCGTGGTCAGCGCCGGGCTCGGCATCTCCTTCTTCACCGGCGCCATATCCATCGCCCAGCCGACGGCCGCCGTGCCGACGCCGACGCTGCGGCCTGCCGCGGTGCCGCCTGTCGCGCAAGGCGCCGCCGCGCCCGCGGCGCAGGGCGCTGCCGTCCAGGCGGCAGCCGAGCCGCCGAAGCCCATCGTCACCAAGACGCAGACCTACGGCGACTGGATCTACACCTGCGTGAAGCGGCTGGAGACCGACCCGACGGCGCAGTGCTCGATCGTGCAGCAGCTTTCCGATACGGAGACGAAGGCGCCGCTGTTCATGTGGCGCATCGCGGCCGCCGACAAGGGCGCGCTGGTCGGCGAATGGCAGACGCGTACCGGCATCATGGTCGATCGCGGCATCACGCTCGACGCCGGCACGGAGAAGCCGATCGTCATCCCGTTCCAGCTCTGCACGCCGACCGGCTGCCAGGCGGTCGCCAACCTGGCGCCTGACTTCATCGACACGCTGAGCAAGGCGCAGAAGGCGAGCGCCACGGTGTTCCCGATCGGCGCCAAGGGCATCCAGCTCACGCTGAGCGTCAAGGGCCTGCCCGATGCGCTGGCGGCGCTGAAGCAGCCCTAAGGGCTAGATCGCGTCGGCGTTGGTCTTGCGCACGTAGACGCGCGCCGCGGTGCGGAGCGCGTCGAACTGCGTCAGGCGCTTGTGCTCGAACTCGGCGCCGTTGGCGTCGCGGTTTCTCGCCTCGAACGACGACGAGAAGTGCCAGGTGTTGCCGCCGGCGTTCAGCTCGATGATGTAGAGCCGCCCGGTCTTGCCGTCGCGGACGATATCGACACCGGTCAGCGGTATCTCGGGCGTGGCGGCATGCGCCGCCCGCGCCAGCGCGACCTCCTCCGGAGCATCGACGATCTCGCGCTCGCGCGTCTCGGTGGTCAGCAACTGGTGCGCCACCGGCAGGTTCTCGATGGCGTCGTCGGGCAGCGTCAGATCGACGACAGGTTGCCGGCTGCGATTGCGGACGGCGTAGAGCGGCTCGCCGAACAGGGTTAGCACGCGGTAGACGCCGACGTGGCCGTCGTCGTTGATGTATTGCTGCACCAGCATCGGTCCGAGACGGCCGGGGTGGCCCGCGGGATAGTCCCGTGGCGCGATGTAGCGGACGCGCTCGGTGCGCATCAACTGGATGCCGGCGCCCTTCGACGACGTGCCGATGTCGGTCGGCTTGATGATGACGAACTCGCCCCACGCGGCCGGGTCGAGCTTCAGCTCCGGCGTCAGGATCTCGGTGCGCGGCACCGGCAGGCCGGCGAGCTCGAGCCGCCGTACTTCCTCGACCTTGGGGATAGGCCAGCCCTGGTAGACCTTGCCGCGCAGCGGCGTGAACGCCAGCATCCGCCCGTTCGAGACGACCAGCGTCGGGCGCGTCGCGGCCTCCTTGCGGCTCACCGTGTTGCGGTGGGTGGTCGGCATGATGAACGTGCGGATGGTCGGATCGAACTCGCGGACATGCGCGGCGATCGTGTTGAGGTCCTCGATCGACTGCCAGCCAGGGCGATAGGCGAGCACCAGGTGGCGGGCGAACGCGGAGGCGCGCGCCGGGACGGCCGCGCGCCCGCTGACGCTCGCGATGAAGCGCGCGTCGGTCGGCACGCCACGGATATTCAGGCCGGCGGCGGTCATCTAGACGGCCTCGGCCCGCGTCCTGGCGACGAGCACGCGGGCGGCGGTGCGGAAAGCGTCGAACTGGGCGTGGCGGCGCATCTCGAACTCGCGGCCGTTCAGCGCGCGCTCGCGGGCCTGCTGGCCGGACGAGAAATGCCAAGTGTTGCCGCCCATGTTCAGCTCAAGGACGTAGAGCTTGCCGCTGGCGGCTTCGCGGACGATGTCGATGCCCTTCAGCGGCGCCTCGGGCACCACGGCCGCGGCGGCGCGGGCGAGCGCAAGGATGCGCTCCTCCTGGACGAAGTAGCTCTCGTGCCGCACCGCCGCCTGACTGGCGATGACCGTCGCCTCGATCTCGGCGTCGGGCGCGGTCAGCGGCGCCCGCCGATCGGCGGCGCGGTCGACCATGGCGTAGAGCGGCTCGCCGAAGAAGGTGAGGACGCGGCAGACCGTGATGTTCTCGCCGGTGTCGATGAACTGCTGGACCAGCATCGGCGCGACGCGGCCGGGGTGGCCGGCGGGATATTCCTCCGGCGCACGGTAGGCGACGCGGGCGGTGCGCATCAGCGCGATGCCGGCGCCCCGCGAGGACGTCTTCCGGTCGGTCGGCTTGAGGATGACGAATTCGCCCCAATCGGCCGGATCGAGTTTCAGGTCCGGCGTCAGGAGGGCGGTGCGCGGCACCGGCAGGCCGGCGGCCTCGAGGCGCCGCACCTCCTCGATCTTGGGAATGACGATGCCCTGGTAGACGTGGCCGCGGAGCGGCGTGAACGCCGGCATCACGGCGTTCGAGACGACCAGCGTCGGCCGGGTCGCGGCCATCTTGCGGGTCACGCTGTTGCGCGACGTCGTCGGCACGATATAGGTCGCGATCGTCGGGTCCATCTCGCGGACATGGCGGGCGATCGCCTCGAGATCGGCAGGCGCCTGGAAGCCCGGCCGGAAGGCGAGGATGAGGTTGCGGGTCGCCCGGGTCGCGGCCGGCCGCGACGCCGCCTTTGCCGCCGCGCTCTGCGCCACGAGCAACTGGCCGCGCGCCCGGCCATGCCAGGTGGTGCCGATGGCCATCGTCATCAGGTTGTCTCCGCGCCGGTCGGCGCCAGGGCGGAAGAGAAATGCGGGGTATCGCCGCGACGGTTCAAAGCCCGGGCGTCACAGGTGCGGCCAGCGTGCGCCCCTGGCGCAGCTTCGGTCCGCAAACCCGCCGCGTTTATCGCCTCTGCCACCCATGCCTCCGCCGTCCGAGGCCGCCGTGGCCCGTTCCGGCTGGAGACTACCCCGCCCCTTCGAGCATGAGAACGTCTTCCGGCGCGAAACTCACTGTTGCTGCGTCGCCGCGGCGCGGCGGGGGGGTGTTCGGGCTGTTGAAGGTGTCGATGGAGACCGCGTTGTCGCGGAAGCGGACATGCACGCGCACGATGGCGCCGAGGAAGTTGACCTCCTCGATGGTGCCCTGGAGGTGGTTGCCCTGCCCGTTCGGCCGGTTGAGGGCGAGCGCCTCGGGGCGGAGCGCCAGCGGCCTGGTGTCGCCTTTGGTGGTGTTGGACACGCCGCGTGCCGCGATGATCTCCTGGCCGTCGATCGAGACGCGGCCGGCGGAGGGATCGACCACCGTGGCGTTGACGATGTTGAGGGTGCCGACGAAGGAGGCGACGAAGCGCGTCTTCGGGAAGTTGTAGACCTCGAACGGGGCGCCGACCTGCTCGACGTGACCGGCGCTCATGACCACGATGCGGTCCGACATCGACAGGGCTTCTTCCTGGTCGTGCGTCACGAAGATCGTGGTGATGCCCAGCTCGCGCTGGATGGCGCGGATTTCTTCGCGCAGCGACACGCGGATCTTGGCGTCGAGCGCCGACAGCGGCTCGTCGAGCAGCAGCATGCGCGGGCTCGGCGCAATGGCGCGGGCGAGTGCGACGCGCTGCTGCTGGCCGCCCGACAGCTCGAACGGGAAGCGGCTGCCGTAGCCCGGCAGGCCGATCAGCTTGAGCATCTCGTCGACGCGGGCGCGCGCCTGCTCGCGCGGCATGCCGGCAAGCTTGAGGCCGAAGCCGATGTTGCCGGCGACGTTCATGTTGGGGAACAGCGCGTAGGCCTGGAACACCATGCCGATCTTGCGCTTGTTGGGCGGCAGGCTGGTGATGTCGTTGCCCTCGACGAAGATCGAGCCGGAGCTCGGCTGCTCGAAGCCGGCGATCATGCGCAGGATCGTCGTCTTGCCGCAGCCGGACGGCCCGAGCAGCGTTACCAGTTCGCCCTTGCCGAAGGTGAGATTGGCACCCTTCACGACGGTGTTGCCGTTGAAGGTCTTCACCAGATTCTCGATGCGGAGGAACTCTTCGGCCACTTCGATCAGCTCCTTGCCGCGGTGCGTGGCGCGAAACGGGCGAGCAACTGGATCATGCCCATCGCGCCCCAGGTTATCACGAAGGCGATGATGGCGAGCGCCGCGGGCTCGTAAGACTTCACCATGCCGATGCGCTGAAGGTATGTGCCGAACACCGGGCGGGCCAAAAGGCTCGCGATGGTGAACTCGCCGATGACGATGGCGAAGGTGAGGAAGGCGCCGGAAAGGACCGCGACCAGGATATTCGGGAAGATGACGCGGGCAATAATGGTCACCTGGTTGGCGCCGAGAATGGTCGCCGCTTCGGTCAGCGTCTGCACGTCGATGGTGCGCAGGCCGGTATCGACCGCGCGGTACATGTAAGGCAGGCCGAGCGCCGCGTAGGCCAGGATCAGCAGGATGTTGGTGCCGAGCGTGCTGCCGGTCAGCGGCAGCCACGAACTCGTGTTGTACATGCGCAGGTAGCCGAACACGAGGATCAGCGGCGGGATGATGAGCGGCAGCAGCGTCACGAACTCGACGAAGGGACGAAGCTGCGGCAGGCGCAGGCGGACGAGATAGGCTGCCGGCACGACGATGACGGCGCCGACGACGATCGTTAGCAGGCTGACTATGAGCGAATAGATGAAGGTCGCGTGGAAGTCGGGGTCCTGGATGACCGACCAGTACGCATCGAGCGACAGGTAGTCCCGGCGAATGCGCAGCGAGAAGACGACGGTCGCGATGAGCGGGACCATGAAATAGACCACGGTCAGCGCGAAGATCAGCCACGCCCAGGGCTTGCCGCGGTTCATTTCAGCCACCTCTCCGCGCGCGTGCGCACGACGAGGTAGATGATGTTGGCCGATCCGGTGATGACCACCATGCCAAGGGCCAGCGCGGCGCCGAGGCCGGGGCTATGCAACACGTCGCCGCTGATCTGCGCGTAGAGAAGGATCGGCACGATGTTGAGCGAGGAGCCGGTCAGCGCGTAGGCGGTGGCGACGGCGCCGAAAGCATTGGCGAATAGCAACGACAGCGTGCCCAGGAGATTGGGCCACAGAACCGGCAAGCCGACATACCGCCAGAACTGGAACGGCGTGGCGCCAAGGGTGGAGGCCGCTTCGCTCCATTCGCGCTTCAGGCCGTCGACGGCCGGCGCGATGATCAGGATCATCAGCGGAATCTGGAAATAGAGATAGGTGACCGTGAGGCCCCAGAACGACAGCAGGTTGAAGCCGCTGCGATAGATGTCGACGCCGAGAAACTTGAACAGCAGCGTTATCATGCCGAGCCGGCCGAGGCTGGCGACGAAGGCGAACGCCAGCGGTATGCCGGCGAAGTTCGAGGCGACGCCCGAGAAGGTCATGAGCGAGGCGCGGATCCATTCCGGCAGGCGGCCGCGGATGACGGCGAGGACGATGATCAGGCCGATGACCGCGCCGAGCGCGGCGGAGGCCGCCGACACCTTGATGGAAACCCAGTAGGCCCTGAGGATCTGGGGCTGGCCGAGATCGACGATATTCTGGATCGTCAGGTGGCCGGTCTCGTCGAAGAAGGCGCTGACCACCAGGTTGATGGTCGGGACGATAAGAAACAGAACGGAAAAGACGATGAACGGCGCGATGCCGAGGATCTGACCGAGCGACATTTCCCGCCACCAGCGGCGGGGCGGCCCGAAGCTCGCCGTGGCCGACCCGGAAACCGGGTCGGCCATCGGCGCCATTTCGGCAGCGATAGGGCTGCTACTTGACATTCGCTCCCACGGTGCTGTCCCAGCCTTCGGAGATGGCCTTCTTGAAGACCGCCTGCTGGTCGAGCGTCGGGAAGACAGCCTTGGCGTAAAGCGCCGGGTCCGGCAGCTTGGCCAGGAGGTCGGCCGGGACGGCGTTGCGCTTCACGAGATCGTTGAAGCGGATCGGGTGGCAATAGCCGGCGAGGTAACCGATCTGGCCTTCGTCGGAGTAGAGGTACTCCATCCACAGCTTGGCCGCGTTCGGGTGCGGCGCGTAGGCGCTGATCGCCTGCACGTACACACCGGCAACGACGGCATCCGACGGCACGATGACCTGAGCCTTCGGGTTGCCCGCGAAGCCATCCTTCCAGGCAAGCGTGTTGTAGTCCCACGAGGCGATCACGCCGGCGGTGCCGGCCGCGATGTCCTTGGCGCGGGCGTTGACCGGCACGAAGTTGCCCTTGGCGTTCAACTGCTTGAAGTAGTCGAGACCGGCCTGGGCCGCCTTGGTGGCGTCACCGCCGGCAGCCGCGAGGCCAGCCGCGTAAACGCCGAGGATGCCGACGTTGTCCTTGCGCGGATCGCCGCCGAGGGCGAACTGCGGGGCGCCGTCCTTGAGCAGGTCGGCCCACGACGTCGGCGCATTCGGAACGAGGTCGTTGTTCACGAGGAACGCCAGCACGCCGTAATAGTCGCCGTACCAGAAGCCGTCGGCGTCCTTCGCCTCGTCGGGGATCGAATCCCAGGTCGAGACCTTGTAGGCCTGGATGATGCCATCGGCCTTCGAGGAGGGACCGAAGCCGAGGCCGACGTCGATGACGTCCGGCGCCTGCGGGCCGGTGTTGCCCTTGTTGGCCTTGACCGCCTCGACTTCGTCGGCCGAGCCGCCTTCCGGGTTCAGCTCGTTGATGGTGATGCCGTACTTGGCGGTAAACTTGGTGAGCAGGTCGCCGTAACCGCACCAGTAGTGCGGCAGCGCGATCGTGGTGAGCTGGCCTTCCTTCTTCGCCGCGTCGATCAGTTCCTGCGACGGCTCGGCGTAGGCAATCGTCGTCGATGCGGCAATCGCCAGCACCGAGACGGACAGCAGAAGTTGCTTGATCATTCTTGTTCCCCTTGTTGGGTCAATTTTGAAAATATTGCCGGCGCACTAATCGGCCGTCGGCCGCTGCTAGCACCGGTTCATAACGGTTCCATGTCAGGCGAGCCGGATCCCCCTCGCGCCGCATCTTGCCTCGGCGACCGGTCCGGCGACCGGCGACGCCCGAAGCGCAAGGTTAAGGCCAAACGCGCCGGCTCGCCAGCGCCCTCGGGCGATTTTCGAAAGGCGGCGGCGTTTCGCCTGCGGCAGATTATCCACAGCGAAAAGATGAGCCGGCTTAATGCCTTGGCCATGCGCCCACGAAACGAGCACGATTTTGTGACCGGCAACAACCCGTAATATGCGTCCGTAATTCCTACATTTGTGCGGATCGGCTTCACCAGCCGGAAAGAAGTGAAGCGCAGTTTGATGGGTCGAAGGGGCGCCTTCCCCTGAGGTTACGACCATGGAAGTTCAGGTTACACCAGCCACTGCCGCCGACGACCCGGCCAACCGGCGCGTCGCCCGGCGCATGCGTACGCTGAAGAAGGCCACCATCGTCATTCAGGGCGGCTACTCGGTGTTCGATTGCGTCATCCGCAACATCTCCGAGACCGGCGCCCTGCTGCAGGTCGGCGGGCTCGGCATCCCCAGCCATTTCGAGCTGAAGTACGACGCGCCTGTACCGCGCCATCCTTGCACGGTGCGGTGGCGGACCGAAAACGCCATGGGCGTCTCCTTCGACGACGTGCCGCAGGCCGCCTGAAATAAAATCTGATATTCAGGGGCAATGTCGCTCTCGCCCCTCACCGGCCTCTGGCCGCCTGCCGCCACGCCCTTCAACGAAACCGGAGCGGTAGATACCACGCGCCTCGTCGCGCACGGCCGCGCGATGATCGCCGACGGCGCGAAGGGCCTCGCCATCCTCGGCACCACCAGCGAAGCGAATTCCCTCGGCCTCGACGAGCGGCGGCGCGTCATCGACGCGTGCGTCGCCAGCGGCATCGCGGCATCACAGTTGTTGCCGGGCACCGGCTCCGCGTCGCTCGCCGATGCGATCGCGCTGACGCGCCATGCCGCGGCACTGGGCAGCGCCGGCGTGCTGCTGCTGCCGCCGTTCTACTACAAGGGCGTCACCGACGCGGGCGTCTTCGCCTTCATCGCCAAGCTGATCGAGGGATGCGGCGCGCAGGTGCCGCGCGTGCTGCTCTATCATATCCCGCAGCAGACGGCGGTCGGCTTCTCGCTCGAGCTGATCGCGAAACTGATCGCGGCGTTTCCGGGCGTCGTCGTCGGCATGAAAGATTCCTCCGGCGACTTCCCGCGCATCAAGGGCATCATCGAGGCGTTTCCCGGCTTCGCGGTTTTCCCGGGCGCGGAGACGCACGCGGTTGCCGCGATGGCGGCGGGCGCCGTCGGCTGCATCTCGGCGACCGCCAACATCAACGCGCGGGCGATCGCGACGCTGGTGCGCGAGTGGCAGGCACCGGACGCCGGACGCCGGCAGGACGACGTCAACGCCGTCCGCCGCGCCGCCGAGGCGCGCGGGCTGATCTCTTCGGTCAAGGTCGTGCTGGCGGAGCGCTATCGCGATCCGGCGTGGCGGAGCGTGCGGCCGCCGCTGCTGCCGCTCGACGAGGCGGGACGCGCGGCGCTGCTGGCCGATCCCGCCATCGCCGGACTGTTCGCCGCCGCCTAGGCCCTCGGCTTGTGGTGGGCGTGCCAGTGCCAGGCGATGTCGATGCGCCGCGGCAGCCAGACCTTTTCCTTCGACTGGACGTAGTCGATGAAGCGGGCGAGCGCCGCCGCCCTGCCCGGCCTTCCGACCAGGCGGCAGTGCAGGCCGACCGACATCATCTTCGGACTGCCGCGCTCGCCTTCGGCGTAGAGCGTGTCGAACGAGTCCTTGAGATAGGCGTAGAACTGGTCGCCTGAATTGAACCCCTGCGGCGTGGCGAAGCGCATGTCGTTGGCGTCGAGCGTGTAGGGGATGATCAGGAACGGACCGTTCGGCCCGGCGATCCAGTAGGGCAAATCGTCGGCGTAGGCGTCGGAGGAATAGACGAAGCCGCCCTCCTCCGCCGCCAGCCGGATCGAGTTGTTGGACGAGCGACCCTGGTACAATCCGAGCGGCCGCTGGCCCGTGATCTCGGTGTGGATGCGCACCGCCTCGGCGATGTCGCGGCGCTCCTCGGCCTCGGTCTTGTCCTTCATCTCGACCCACTTCAGGCCGTGGCTGGCGATCTCCCAGTCGGCTTCCTTCATCGCAACAACGACGTCGGGGTTGCGCGCCATGGCGGTGGCGACGCCGTACACCGTCACCGGCACCTGGCGCTCGGTGAACATGCGCCACAGCCGCCAGAAGCCGGCGCGCGAGCCGTACTCGTAGATCGACTCCATGTTGGCGTGGCGCATGCCGGGCCAGGCTTGAGCGCCCACAATCTCGGACAGGAACGCCTCCGACGCGGCGTCGCCGTGGAGGATGTTGTTCTCGCCGCCCTCTTCGTAGTTGACGACGAACTGCACCGCGACGCGCGCCTCGCCCGGCCACTTGGCGTCGGGCGGATTGCGCCCGTATCCGATCATGTCGCGCGGATATTTCTCAGCCATTTTCCCCTCTCCTTCGCACGCCTCATGATGGCCCAGAGGCGGCGCGGATGCGAAGCCCGTCTTTTAAGCGAACATTAACCGTAACCGCCCAAGCTGGCCCATGGGCTGGCTTGAGATTGGGACGTTGTGCCATGGGTAAACCCCACTTGCGGCTGACAACCGCCGACGACGAAAAAGTCAGCGAGCAGATCGACATCCAGATTGCGCGGCTCCGCCAGATTCTCGTGCTGATGGCGCCGGAGACGGGCTCGTCGGCGCTCGGAGCGATGCGCAAGGCGGCGCCGAACATTCCACTCGCCGACCGCGTCAAACTGCTCACCGAGTATCGCCGCTAGTCGATCCTGACGCGGCGGTCGGCATTGCCGCCGCCGAAGCGCGCGATCACCGTCTCGCCCGCGATCGCCGTCTGCCCCTCGGCAACGACGATGCCGGCGGCGACGGGCAAATACAGATCGACCTGCGAGCCGAAGCGGATGAGGCCGATGCGCTCGCCCTGCGCCAGCGGATCGCCGGCGGCACGGAAGCCGACGATGCGCCGCGCCACCAGCCCTGCGATCTGCACGACGCCGACGGGGCCGTTCGGCGTCTCGATGACGAAGCCGTTCCGCTCATTGCCGGGGCTCGCCCGGTCGATGTCGGCGCTGCCGCGCCGGCCCGACGTGTAGACGACGCGAAGGACGCGGCCGGCGACCGGCGAGCGGTTGACGTGGCAATCGAACAGACTCATCACGATGGAAACGCGCCGGCGCGTCTGCTCGCCCATCGCCAGTTCCTTCGGCGCGACGCCGAGCGATACCTCCACAATACGGCCGTCGGCAGGGCTGATCACCAGCGCCTCGTCCTGCGGCGTCACGCGCGCCGGGTCGCGGAAGAAATACGCGCACCAGAAGGCAAGGATCAGCCCTACCCACAGCACCGGCTGCCAGTACCAGCCGAAGAACAGCGCGACGACGGCGAGGATGGCGATGAACGGGTAGCCCTCGGGCCGCACCGGCACGAGCATCTTGCGGATCGAGACGATGATGGTTTCCGCGGTGGTCATGACGGGACGGAAGCACGGCGGCCGGTGGATGTGAAGGGAGGTGGCCGTCTCCCCTCTCCCGCGTCACCCCGGCGAAAGCCGGAGGTCCGGCGCTGGCATCAATCCCGGCCGCTAGTGGTGCGCTGGATTCCGGCTTTCGCCGGAATGACGAACGTGGGGAGGCGGCCCTGCAGGTCCGCCACCTCCGCTCATCCCTGCGGGAAGAGTGCTACTTCTCGAACGCCGCCTCGTCGATGAACGGCTTCGTCTCCTCAGGCCCGATAAGCCGGGCGGCGTCGCCGGCCGCCGTCTGCTGGAGGATGGCCGCCGCCTCGGCCGCCTGGCGCTGGCGGTTCCACATCGAGGCGTAGAGGCCGCTCTGGCCGAGCAGACCCTCGTGCGTGCCGCGCTCGACGATCTCGCCGTCGTCGAGCACGAGAATCTCGTCGGCGTTGACGATGGTCGACAGGCGATGCGCGATGACCAGCGTCGTGCGGTTGGCCGAGACGCGGTCCAGCGCCGCCTGGATCTCGCGCTCGGTATGGATATCGAGCGCCGACGTCGCCTCGTCGAGGATCAGGATCGCGGGACCTTTCAGCACCGTGCGCGCGATGGCGACACGCTGCTTCTCGCCGCCGGAAAGCTTCAGGCCGCGCTCGCCGACTTCGGTGGCGTATTTCTGCGGCAGCTCCTCGACGAACTCGGCGATCTGCGCCGTGGCCGCGGCGGCGACGATGTCGGCTTCGGTCGCGTCCGGGCGGCCGTAGCGGATGTTGTAGGCGATGGTGTCGTTGAACAGCACCGTGTCCTGCGGGACCATGCCGATGGCGGCGCGGAGCGACTCCTGCGTCACGTCGCGGATGTCCTGCCCGTCGATGGCGATGCGCCCGCCGGTGACGTCGTAGAAGCGGAACAGCAGCCGTGACAGGGTCGACTTGCCGGCGCCCGACGGGCCGACGATCGCCACCGTCTTGCCGGCCGGCACGCGGAAGGTGACGCCGCGCAGGATCTCGCGGTCCGGGTCGTAGTGGAACTTGACGTCCTCGAAGCGCACCTCGGCGCCGGCGACCTGCAGCGGCTTCGCGCCCGGCGCGTCGACGATCTCGGGCTTGACCTCGAGGAGATCGAACATCGCCTCGATGTCGATCAGCCCCTGCTTGATCTCGCGGTAGACCATGCCGATGAAGTTGAGCGGGATCGACAGTTGCAGCAGCAGGGCATTGATCAGCACGAAATCGCCGATGGTCTGCGTGCCGGCGGTCACCGCCTGCGCCGACATGACCATGCACACCGTGGTGCCGATCGAGAAGATCACGATCTGGCCGATGTTGAGCCACGCGATCGACGTCCAGATGCGGACGGCGGCCTTTTCGTAACGCTCCATGGCGCCGTCGTAGCGGCGCGCCTCGAGCTTCTCGTTGCCGAAGTATTTCACCGTCTCGAAGTTGAGCAGCGAGTCAATCGCCTTGGAATGCGCGTCCTGGTCGGACTCGTTCATGTCGCGGCGGATCTTGATGCGCCAGTCCGACACCTTCACCGTGAACCAGACGTAGACGATGATCGTGACGACCACGACGACGAGATATTTCCAGTCGAACTGGTAGGCGATGATGCCGGCGGCGAGCGCGAACTCGATGAAGGTCGGCAGCGTATTCAGGATCGTGAAGCGGACGATCGTCTCGATGCCGTTGACGCCGCGCTCGATGACACGCTGCAGGCCGCCGGTGCGGCGCTGCAGGTGATAGCGCAGCGACAGCTCGTGCATGTGGACGAAGGTGACGTAGGCGAGGTTGCGGACGGCGTGCTGGCCGACGCTGGCGAACAGCGCGTCGCGGAGGTTGTTGAAGACGTTGGCGAGGATGCGGCCGACGCCGTAGGCGATGACCAGCATCACCGGCACGGTGAGCAGCGTCGTGACGCTGACGGTGCCGTTCACCGGCTTGGCGGTCAGCGCGTCGGTCGTCCACTTGTAGATGTAGGGGACGAGCACCGTGATGATCTTGGCGGCGACGAGCACGCCGAGCGACCAGATCACGCGCATCTTGAGGTCGGGGCGCGAGGCCGGCCACATGTACGGCCACAGCCGCACCAGCGTCATCAGCATCGTTTCGCGCTTCAAGGGAACCGGCGCCGGCATAGGCACGTCGTCAACGGCGCTCATGAGCAGATATGGGGGTGAGTAAGGGGATCGGGGCGCATCGGTGCAGCCGAGATAGCCCTAAACTGGAAGAATTCAAGAAATCTGTCGCAGCCCTGCCCGTCTAGCGCGGCCGGAAGCGCGATGAAATGCAGAATTTCAGCAGGTCGGCGATGAAATCGAGCTGATCGTCGGCCGGCAGTTGCCCGCCCAGCCAGTTGCGTGCGGTCCGCGCCGCGGCCTTGAACTCGGCGTCAATGAAGAATGCGCGGCGCAACATGAGCATGACGCTGTCGGTCGCGCTTTGCGCCGATATGGTCGACGCCTCGTCCGCGACGGGGCACGTCACGAAGGGGAAGAGGCAGCCGGCCTTCAGCGCGCCGCGACTGACCTGTTCGCGGAGATAGATGTCGATGGGCACGGTCGGCCCGCGCGCCACCTCGCCGGCGAGCAGCGACGCGATCCGGCCGAGCGACTTCGGATTGACCAGATAGGACGTCGTGCCGCCCAGCGGAATTCCCTTGAGATCGATGAATTGCAGCCGGCCGTCGGCGAGAAACTTGTCGAACGATCCCTTCAGAAACCGAAGAAAATTGACGTTGTCCTGCAGGTATGTGTCGGTGAAAACGATGTCGTAGGCCTCGATCGCCTCGCTGCGAATGGCGGTCTTGAGCGCATCGGCGATGTGACGCGAGAGCATGACGTCGTCTTCGAGGATGTGCACGAAGCGACCGTCGCGCGGGGCAGCCTGCAGGGCGCCGGCGTGCGAGTGCCAGCACCCCAAAGCTCCGGCGCTGATCGAGCGCGAGGCGGGAAGCGCGGTTCCATCCACCGCAACGAACCGTCGATAGGGGGCGCCGAGGCAGGCGGCCGCCAGGCGCCGTTCCATGGCGCGACGCCGATTAGCCGACCGTTCGAGATTTATGTACGCGCCCGCCCACGAGACCTCCACGGTCCTGCACCCTGTCGCCCGCCCACGTAGCAGCCTCCAGCGGCAATATAACTACTGATTGTTGAAAAGCAAAAATACATGCAATAGTGGCAGCAACCGGCGATCATGCGCGTCCGGAAAACTGCGGGCGAGCCTCAAAGCTTCGCGATTTCGGCGGTCAGGTCGCGGACCAGCGCCTCGGCCTTCGCCTTGTCCAGGCCGTACCAGCGCAGCACGCGGTTGTCGCCGAGGCCGAGGCCCAGCGTCACGATCTTCTCGTTGTTGACCGTGGCCATGCCGATCTGGTGGCCGTCGGCGATCTCGACGCGCATCAGCCCGCCCGACCCGGACGCGCCGCCGCGCGACATGGTGAAGACGAGCTGCTCGAGCGCCGAGACAAGCTGATCCAGTTGTTCGGCCTTCGCCTGCAGCGCGACGTCGCCCTTGTTGGTGCGAATGGTGAGCGAGCCGGTGGCGCGATCGGCGAGCGCGGCGTCGCCGACACCGGTGACCTTGTAGGTGTTCATCGCGGGATCAATCGGTCCAGGTGACGCTGCCCTTGGGCATGATGAAAACCTGGCCGGGGTAGATCCAGTGCGGGTTGCGGATCTGGTCGGTGTTGGCCTGGTAGATCGTCGACCAGCGGATGCCCTTGCCCCAGGCGCCGCGCGCGATGTGCCAGAGGTTGTCGCCGCGCTTGATGATCACCGTCTCCATCTCCGGCATGGCGCCGGTGAGCGTGGCGCCGCCGGCGCCCGCGGCTGTTCCGGCTTGGCCGGTCGGCTTCAGGATGGCGACCTCGACCTCGCGCTCGAACGGCACCTCGGAGCGCGCGATGACCGCGCCGCTGGTGTCAACCTGATCGGCGCGCACCGTGTACTTGCCGGCCGGCAGGTCCTTCTTGGTCTCGATCAGCCACGTGCCCGACGGCGACGGCTGGGCCTCGCCGAGCGGCTTGTCGTCGAGGTAGACGCGCACCGTCTCTCCGGTCTTGGTCGTGCCGGCGATGTAGACCGAGCCCGAGGTATCGGCCTCGACGGCGGCGACGGCCACTTCCGGCTTCGGCGGCTCGGCCTTGGCGAGTTGCTGGTCGCCGGTCGCGATCGGCGGCTCGGCCTTGATCGGCGCGTCGGTGGTCACCGGCGCCTCGGCCGCAATCTGCGGCTCGCCGGCGATCGGCGCTTCGCCCGCAATCGGCGCCTCGGCGGCGACCGGCGGCTCGGCAGCGGCGACTTGCTCACCCGCGGACGGCGGAGGCGATGTCGTCGTGCCGGCGTCGCTGGCCGGCGGCGCCGCGGCGACCGCAGTCTGCGCGCCCGGCTCCTCGGTGGTGGTGGGCGATGCGTCGGCGGTGGCGCCCGGTGCGGGTTCCGTCGCAGACGGCGGGGCGGCAGCGACCTGTTCGCCACCGGCAACGGGTGCGCCGGGCGCGGCCGTGGCGGCGGGCACCTGCAGAATCTTGCTGGCCCCGTCCGGCGTATTCATCACGACCAGCACGTCCTTCGATCCCTTCTCGGGCACCGAGACGGTAACGCGCTGATCGGAAAGCGTCTGCGTCGCGCTGTCCTTCGAGGTCATGCGGACGGCGACGTCGTGCGTGCCGGGCGCCAGCGGCTTGTCGACCGCGATTGCCCATTCGCCGTTCTGGTCGGCCTCGGCGGTCGCGATCGGCGCGGTGCCGTCGAGCACCTCGACCTTCGACTGCGGCTCGGCCTGGCCGGCAATCACCGCCTCGCCGCTCGGCTCGACGCGAACGACGTCGAACGACGGCAGGGGCGGCGCGGCCTCGACGGCGGGAGCGCCCTTGCCGGGCGGCTGGACATCGGTCGGGTTGACCGCCGCAACTTCGGGCTTGGCCGGCGGTGTTGCGGCCGGCGGCTCAAGCTGCGCCGTGGCGCCTTCCTGGGAACGATGGATCGACGAGATTTCGTAGGCCGTCAGCCCGCCGACGAGAACGACGAACAGGACGATGCCAAGGAACCTCGCCGGACCACGGTCGTTCATCTACGCGCACCCGAATCCACGAATTTACCTCGTGATTTCAACTACTATACGCCGCCCGCGAAGGGCCACAAGCAATCGTCATCGTGGTTTCCTACTTCATGAGCGTGCAACTAGCGCGCCAAACTTGACGCCCGATCCCACCGAATGCCACATCAGATCATGGCCGAACTGAAAAGCCTCTGCGTCTATCTCGGTGCCAACAAGGGTGCCGCGCCCGTCTATGCCGACGCGGCGCGCGACCTCGGCACGTCGCTGGCGAAGAACGGCGTCCGCCTCGTCTACGGCGGCGGCGCCGTCGGCCTGATGGGCATCCTGGCGCGTGCCGTCATGGAAGGCGGCGGCGAGGTCACTGGCATCATCCCGCAGTTCCTCAAGGACCGCGAAGTGATGCTGCGCGAGGTCGACGACCTGATCGTCACCGCCGACATGCACGAGCGCAAGCGCATCATGTTCCAGCGCGCCGACGCCTTCGTGGCGCTGCCCGGCGGCATCGGCACGCTCGAGGAAGTCGTCGAGGTGATGACCTGGGCGCAGCTCGACCAGCACGCCAAGCCGGTACTGATCGTCAACATCAACGGCTTCTGGGATCCGCTCGTCGCGCTCTTTGAGCGCATGACGCAGGAAGGCTTCCTGCACAAGGCCTTCCTCGGCAACCACACGGACCTGCCGGTGAGCTTCGTCAACACGGTCGAGGAAGTGATCCCGACGATCCGCGCCAAGATCGCGGCCCTGCCAAGGGCGGAGCTGGACGAGCCGGTGGACGCCAGGCTTTAGCCACCGGCGGGGAGGACAGACACCACTCCCCAAAACGCCTTCGGCGTTTTGACCCTCCCACAAGGGGAGAGTTCATCCTTGTTGAAACTCCACGCTCCGACAAACTCCGCTTGAGCCCTCCCCTTGGGGGAGGGCCAAAATCGCGCAGCGGTTTTGGGGAGGGGTGTGCCTCAGAAGCGCAAGGCCGGGGAGGCTAGGCCGCCTTCGCCCCTGCCCTGAGCAGCTTGTACACGATGGCATCGTTCAGCGCCTCGAACGAGGCATCGACGATGTTCTCCGACACGCCCACCGTGAACCACGAGTCTCCCGACGCATCGGTCGACTCGATCAGCACGCGCGTCACCGCCTCGGTGCCGCCGTTCAGGATGCGCACCTTGTAGTCGATGAGCGCGAGGTCGGCGATGGCGTCGCGATAGGCGCCGAGGTCCTTGCGCAGCGCCTGGTCGAGCGCGTTGATCGGGCCGTTGCCCTCGCCGACGTTGAGCAGGCGCTCATTGCCGACGACGACCTTGACCACGGCCTCCGACACCGAGACGAGCACGCCCAGCGCGTTGTGGCGCTGCTCGGTGGTGACGTGGAAACCTTCGACGGCGAAGTATGCCGGCACGCCGCCGAGCAGCCGCCGCGCCAGCAGCTCGAACGAGGCGGCGGCGCCCTCGTAGGCGTAGCCGCGCGACTCGCGCTCCTTGACCTCGCGAAGCAGCGTGTCGAGGCGCTGGTCCTCCCTCGCCACCGTCAGGCCCATGCGCGACAGCTCGGCGATGAGGTTCGCCTTGCCGCCCTGATCCGACACCAGCACGTGGCGTCGGTTGCCGACCGTCTCGGGCGAGACGTGCTCGTAGGTCTTCGGGTCGCGCGCCAGGGCCGAGGCATGGATGCCGGCCTTGGTGGCGAAGGCGCTGGCGCCGACGTAGGCCGCCTGCCGGTTCGGCGCGCGGTTCACCAGTTCGTCGAAGCGATGCGACAGCGCGGTGAGGTTCGCCAGCCCCTCGGCGGTGACCCCGGTCTGGAAGCGGTCGGCATACGCCGGCTTCAGGAGCAGCGTCGGGATGATCGAGGTGAGGTTGGCGTTGCCGCAGCGCTCGCCGATGCCGTTCAGCGTGCCCTGGATATGGCGCACGCCGGCGCGCACGGCGGCCAGCGAATTCGCCACCGCCTGCTCGGTGTCGTCGTGGGCGTGGATGCCGAGGTGATCGCCGGGGATCGACTGCGCCACCTCGCGCACGATCGCCTCGATCTCTTCCGGCATGGTGCCGCCGTTGGTGTCGCAGAGCACGACCCAGCGCGCGCCGGATTCATATGTCGCCATGGCGCAGGCCAGCGCATACTGCGGGTTGGCCTTGTAGCCGTCGAAGAAATGCTCGCAGTCGAGCAGCACTTCCCTGCCCGCCTGGCGCGCCGCGGTCACCGACTGGCGGATGCCGTCGAGATTCTCGGCCTCGGTCGTCTGCAGCGCGACGCGCACCTGGTAGTCCCAGGTTTTGCCGACGAAGCAGATCGCGTCCGCCTCGGCGTCGAGCAGGACGCGGAGGCCGGAATCGTTAGACAGCGAAACGCCGGCGCGCTTGGTCATGCCGAAGGCGGTGAATTTTGCGCGGCTCGTCCGCTTGCCTTGGAAGAAGGCGGTGTCGGTCGGGTTGGCGCCGGGGTAGCCGCCCTCGACGTAGTCGACGCCGAGCTTGTCGAGCATGGCGGCGACCGCGATCTTGTCCTCCAGCGTGAAATCGACACCGCTCGTCTGCGCACCGTCGCGCAGAGTCGTGTCGAACAGGTAGAGGCGTTCCTTGGTCATTTCCGGCTCGTTTCGAGGGCGACACATGCCTCTGTGGTCGTGCCCGCGAAGGCGGGCATCCAGCACACACCGAAGGTGCAACGTTTACTGGGTCCCCGCCTGCGCGGGGACGACAGTGCGAGGAGGCACCTGTTCATTTCGTCACCCACGCTGTCGTGTCGTGGTCTGGATGCTGGTTGCTGCTTGCCTTGATGGCGGCGGCCCACGCCTCCGACTCCTGCTCGGTCGTCGTCTGTGTCTCGATTTCGTGGAGCGCGTTGAAATACGGCAAGCGACCCTCGATGCCGTCCTGCGCATGGGGCGGGAAGAGCGCGGGACGATCGAACGAGCCGATAGTCAGCGCGATGCGCTTGCTGTCGACGGCGTTGTAGAACAGCGGCGTGCCGCAATGGGCGCAGAAGCCGCGCTCGACGTTGGCCGAGCTGCGGAAGGTCGTCGGCTCGCCGCGCGTCCAGGTCAGCGCATCCTTCGGCACGCCGACCAGAGCCGCGAAAAAATTTCCGACCGCCTTCTGGCACATGCGGCAGTGGCAGATGTGGGCGTTGTCCATCGCCGCGGTGATGTGATAGCGCACCGCGCCGCACTGGCAGCCGCCGCTCGCCTCGATCGCGTATTGCCTCATGGCCGCGCCTCCGGCGGCCACACCGCGGTGTCGTGGTCCGGGTGCTGGTTGCTGATGACGCGCGCGTTGAAGGCGTCCTGCTTCGGGCTGTCGCCCGGCAGGCGCGTCGACAGCTTGTGCAGCGTGTCGGTAAACGGCTGCTTGTTGCCCGGGTTCACCTGCAGCACCGGCGCGGCCAGCACGGGATTGTCGAACGAACCGATGGCGAGCTCGTAGTTGCCGTCGATCTCCTGGTAGACCATCGGCGTGCCACAATCGGCACAGAAGCCGCGGCGGGCGAGATTGGAGCTCTGGAACCACTTCGGCTCGCCGCGCGTCCACGTCACCTCGAAGCTGGTGACGAACGGCGCATAGAAATGCCCGAACTGCTTCTGGCACATGCGGCAATGGCAGAGCGAGCCGCGCCCGAGGCGGCCGACGCGGAAGCGCACGGCGCCGCACTGGCACCCGCCGGTCAGTTCCTGCATCTCGCTCATGGCTCCGCTCCTCACGCCTTGCGGCAGACCGCTTCGATATTGTTGCCGTCGGGATCGAACACGAAGGCGGCGTAGTAATTCGGATTGTAGTGCGCGCGGATGCCGGGCGGGCCGTTGTCCCTGCCGCCTGCGGCCATCGCCGCGGCGTAAAAGGCATCGACCTCGGCGTGCGTGTCCGCTTTGAAGGCGACGTGGATGTGCGGCGTCGCCTTGCCGCCGCCGCCGATGACGAAGATCGAGCCCGCGGCGGTGCCGTAGAGCGCCACGTCGAAGTCGCCCGTCTGCGCCTTCGGGAACTCCGTGCGCATCGAAATGCCGAGCGGCTTCAGCGCAGCGTCGTAGAAGCGGCGCGCCGCCGCGTAGTCGGAGACGCTGAGGCCGGTGTGGTCGATGCCGCTCATTTGGGTTTCGTCTTTTTTACGGCGACCTTCTTTGCCGGCGCTGCTTTTTTCGTCGCCGCCGCCTTCTTCGCCGCCTCGGGCGTGTGCGTCACGGCCTCGATGTTGTGGCCGTCGGGGTCGAGCACGAAGGCGGCGTAGTAATTCTCGTGATACTCCGGTCTCAGACCCGGCTCGCCGTTGTCGCGCCCGCCCGCTTTCATCGCCGCCTTGTAGAAGGCGTCGACCGACGCGCGCGACTCCGACCCGAACGCGAAGTGGACGTGCGGCGCGGTCTTGCCGCCGGTGGAGATCCACAGGAAGGGCTTGCCGCCGGTGCCGTAGCCGGCCGTGCTGCCGCCGTCCCACTTGAACTCGCGCAGCCTCTTCCAGCCGAGCGGCTTCAACGCCGCCGTGTAGAACTTCACGCTGCGGTCGTAGTCGCTCACCTGCCAGCCGACGTGATCGATCACCGGACCCTGAGCCATCTCACTCTCCCGTTGCACCGGACTCTGGCGTCCCAACCCGGCTGTGCCGTGGCCCTCGCGCCTCATGCCCACACAACAAGACAGCGGGCATGGGTACAAGTGCGGTGGTGACCGGCGGTGGCAGGAGTGTGTTGGCGTTCACAGGCGGCGGGGAGGCGAGCGCGGTGTTGCCGCGAAGCGGGCGCGACGCGGCGCGAGCGTCAGGTCGTCCCTCGGTGTCATGCCCGCGCAGGCGGGCATCCAGTACGCGTCGATGCGTCGGCGGGTACTGAGTCCCCGCCTGCGCGGGGACGACAGCGTGGGGATGCGGGCTCACCGCTTCACCTCCCACGTCGTTACGAGTTCGCCGGAGTTGGGGTCCTTCGAGTCTTTCAGGACGATGCCCATCGCGTCGAGTTCCTTGCGGATGCGATCGGCCTCGGCGAAGTTTTTCGCGGCGCGCGCCGTCTTGCGGGCGTCGACGAGCAATTTGATTTGCTCCGATCTGCCAACGTTAACGCTGCTGATAGCCTTCAACTGCTGTTGATGTGCGTCGAGGTCCAATCCCACAAACTGACAGTCTGCAAGCAACTGAGCGGCTGCCGTCGCTGCCTCGGCAGTGGCCGAACCAATAGTATCGGCGGAGAGCCGGCTCGCTTTCGAGGCAAGACTAAAGAGATGCTTCAGCGCGGCCGAGGTGTTCAGGTCGTCACATAGCGCGGCCACCAACTCTGCTGAAGGTTTTGGCGGGTTTGCACTTGGGTCGACATATTCAGTGAGACGCATCCAGTCGTCGAGGCGGTCCTCCATCTCAAGCGACCTTTCAAAAGTCCAGTCGATCGGCTTCGTATAATGCGTGGTCATCATCGCGAGACGCACTGTGGGACCGGTCCACGCTCGTCCTCCAAAAGCCTTCGTTTGCAGAAGGTCATGGATCGTCACAAAATTCCCCGTGCTCTTCGACATCTTCTCTCCCTCCACCTGGAGGAAGCCGTTGTGCAGCCAGTAGTTGGCCATCACGTCGGTGCCGTGGGCGCAGCGCGATTGCGCGATCTCGTTTTCGTGGTGCGGGAAGATCAGATCGATACCGCCGCCGTGGATGTCGAAGGTGTCGCCGAGCAGTGCGCCGGCCATCGCCGAGCACTCGATGTGCCAGCCCGGGCGGCCCATGCCCCATGGCGACGACCATGCCGGCTCGCCCGGCTTCGACGGCTTCCACAAGACAAAATCCATCGGGTCGCGCTTGTAGGGCGCGACCTCGACGCGGGCGCCGGCGATCATGTCATCGAGCGTGCGGTTGGAGAGCTTGCCGTAGTCGGGCATCGAGGGCACGTCGAACAGGACGTGGCCCTCGGCGGCGTAGGCGTGGCCGTTGGCGATGAGGTCGGCGATGAGGCGCAGCATGTCGGTCGGCGCCCTCTCGCGCTCGACGTAGTCGGTGGCGCGCGGCTCGTGCGTCGGGCGCAGGCAGCCCAGCGCGTCGACGTCGGCGTGGAACTGCGCCGTGGTCTTCTCCGTCACCTGCCGGATGGCGTCGTTCAGCGGCAGCCGCGGATATTCCTCCGCCGCGCGCGCGTTGATCTTGTCGTCCACGTCCGTGATGTTGCGGACGTAAGTGACGTGCTTCTCGCCATAGAGATGGCGGAGCAGACGGAACAGCACGTCGAAGACGATCAGCGGCCGGGCGTTGCCGATGTGGGCGAAGTCGTAGACCGTCGGGCCGCAGACGTACATGCGCACGTTGGCAGCATCGATCGGGACGAAGTCCTGCTTCGTCCGTGTCAGCGTGTTGTGGAGCCTGAGGCCCATAGACAAAATCCCTCGCCCGCCGGCCGGGCGATCGTCTCGTCTTCAGATGGGCAAAGAGAGGACGGCCTCAGCCAGCGCGTTGCTAGCCGGTAATAATGTTCGCCGAGATACAAATCGTGCGACGTGCCGTCATGGGCACCCCAATCGCCGATTTGGCGACAAAGGTCAAGATTTCGACATTGGCTTGCGTGAATTGATCCTTAGCGGCCATCTTCGGCGTGATGAGCGAATACCGCACCGACCAGCAGCGATTCCTCGATCCCGGCATCCGGAAGTTCTGGCCGAACTTCGTGGTCGCCGCGGTGCTGACGCCGCTGATGTGGGTGCTGCTCGTCGGCCTCACCCTGCCCGACGATGCGATCGGCTTCTACATCGTGGTCATCATCGCCGTGCCGCTGGCGCTGGCGCTGGTGCTGCTGCCGGCCTGGCGGCTGATCCGCAGGGAAGCCAGCAATGCCATCCGCGTCGCCGTTGCCGTGCTGGCGCTGCCGGCGCTCGGCATCTTTTTGTGGGGCGCGTACTGCGCGCTGTTGCTCGTCTCTCTCATCCTGACGGGCGACCTCTGATGGCGGCGCGCCTCGCCGCCTTCCTGCTCGCGGCGCTGTTCGCGCTGCCCGCGTATGCGGCCGTGGATCGCGCGGCGGTCGAGGTGCAGTTCCAGAACTGGATCGTCGCCACCGCGTGGCCCGAGGCAAAGGCGGCGAAAGTCTCGCGCGCCACCTTCGACCGCGCGTTCGCCGGCGTTACGCTCGACTGGACGATGCCCGATCTCATCCCGCCCGGCACCGAGGCCAAGCCGCCGGCGGTGGAGTGGCAGAATGAGTTCCGGTCGCCCGGCAACTATTTCGGCGAAAAGAATCTCGCGTCGCTCGCCGCCGTCGGCAAGGCGCGGCTGGAGCAGTGGAAGGACACACTGGGAGGAATCGAGAAGCAGTACGGCGTGCCGCGCGCGATCCTGCTCGCGATCTGGGCGAAGGAGACCGGATATGGTGCGGAGGCCCTGCCCCGCCCCGCCGTCCGCGCGCTCGCGACGGAAGCCTTCATGGGCCGGCGCGCCGATTTCTTCCGCGCCGAGCTCATCGCGGCGCTCGTCATCCTCGAAAACGGCGACATCGGCGTTGCCGGCATGCGCTCGTCGATGGCCGGCGCGCTCGGCCAGCCGCAGTTCATGCCGTCGCAGTTCCTGAAATTCGCGGCGGACGGCGACGGCGACGGGCATCGCGATATCTGGAAATCGGTGCCCGACACGCTCGCCTCCATCGCCCGCTATCTCGCGGGCAACGGCTGGGAGGGCGGGCGCGGCTGGGGCCTCGAAGCGAAAGTGCCGGCAGGCGTCGCGTGCTCGCTCGAGGGGCCGGAACAGTTCAAGCCGATGTCGGCGTGGGCGAAGCTCGGCATTACGCAGGTCGATGGCGCGCCGCTGCCGCGTGGCGACAGGCCGGTCGGGTTGCTGATGCCGGCCGGCCGGTTCGGCCCGGCGTTCATCGTCACGCCGAATTTCTACGTGCTGAAGAGGTACAACAACTCCGACCTCTACGGCCTCTACATCGGCAACCTCGCCGACCGTATCGCGGGCGTCGGTGCGGCCTTCGTCGCGCCGTGGGGCAGGGTCGGCGGGTTCGAGCGCGGCGACGTCAAGGCCATGCAGGATGCGCTGGTGCGCGACGGTTACGACGTCGGCAACGCCGACGGCCTCGTCGGCTTCAAGACGCGCATTGCTATCGGCCTCTGGCAGGCGAAGCATGGCGAGGCCGAGACCTGCTTTCCCGACGCCAACCACGTAAAGAACATCCGGTAGGAGCGGAAGATGCCCGCCACACCCCACGCCGAATCCCATTTCGCCGGCTCCGAAAGCGTCCGCGACGTCGTCATCGGCATGGCCGACGGCCTGACGGTGCCCTTCGCGCTCGCCGCCGGCCTCACCGCCGCGGTCGCCTCGACGCAGATCATCGTCACCGCCGGCCTCGCCGAAGTCGCGGCCGGCGCCATCGCCATGGGCCTCGGCGGCTATCTCGCGGCGCGCACCGACCAGGAGCACTACGCCACCGAAGAGGCGCGCGAATATCGCGAGATCCGCGAGCTGCGCGAGCGCGAGATCGAGGAGACGCAGGATATTTTTCGGGCGTACGGGCTGGAGGGCGAGCCGCTGCGGAACGTCGTCGCCGCCATCGCCGCCGACGGCAAGCGCTGGGTGGATTTCATGATGCGCTTCGAGCTTGGACTGGAACGCCCGAACCCGCGCCGCGCGCCGATCAGCGCCGCCACCATCGCGGTATCGTACATCGTCGGCGGCCTCATCCCGCTGGCGCCGTATTTTTTCACCGACGCGATA
Source organism: Bauldia sp. (assembly GCA_037200845.1). Lineage (NCBI taxonomy): Bacteria > Pseudomonadati > Pseudomonadota > Alphaproteobacteria > Hyphomicrobiales > Kaistiaceae > Bauldia > Bauldia sp. The sequence continues at coordinate 1,535,336 of JBBCGQ010000001.1, read as the reverse complement.
CGCGTGGCGCTCGGCTGGTCGATCGGGCTGACGGGCGTCGCGCTGGTCGTGTTCGGCGGGGTGAAGGGGCAGCTCACCGGGCAGAACATGATCAAGTCAGGCGCGCAGACGCTGCTGGTCGGAGGATTGGCGGCGGGTGCCGCGTTCTATCTCGCGTCGTTGTTCGGCTAGGACCTGCCGCTCCTCCCCTCATCGTCAATCCGGCGAAAGCCGGAATCCGGCGCAGCAGGCGCGGCACGCTTGAGGCTCGCGCTGGACCCCGGCTTTCGCCGGGGTGACGAGTGAAGCTGTCGCCGGAAGCATTCTGCCGCCGACCGGCGAAGGTTCTCCGTCGGCGAGTAGTGACGGCATTCCGCGGCGACCGAGGACGCTTCGCCGCATCCGCAGCCCTTTCACTCCCACGAAATGTAATGTTATAACATTGCGGCTCGGGGCACATCGGACAGGCCGCCAACATGCATCGCATCATTCCCGCACTCGCTTTCCTCGCCCTTTCGGCGCTCCCTGCCCTCGCGGCGGAGCCCATTTCCATAGTCGCCGCCGAGAATTTCTACGGCGAGGCGGCGGCGGCCATCGGCGGCGACGGCGTCAAGGTCAGCAGCGTCATCGTCCAGCAGGGCACCGACCCGCACGACTACGAGCCGACGCCGTCGGTCGCGACCTCGGTTGCCGACGCCGGCGTCGTGATCCTCAACGGCGCCGACTACGACCCGTGGATGGGCCGGCTGGTCGATGCCAGCGCCAACGACACGCGCAAGGTCATCGACGTGGCCGCGCTCATCGGCCACAAGCCCGGCGATAACCCGCATGTCTGGTATGACCCGAAGGCGATGCCGGCGCTGGCCGACGCCATCGCCGATACGCTCGGCGCGCTCGATCCCGCCGGCAAGGCCGGATACGACGCGCGCCGCGACCAGTACCTCGCCTCGCTCGCGCCGATCCAGCAGAAGGTCGACCAGCTTCGCGCCGCGTTTGCCGGCACGCCGGTGACGGCGACCGAGCCGGTGTTCGGCTACATGGCCGAGGCGCTCGGCTTCAAGATGCAGAACGACGCCTTCCAGACCGCAATCATGAACGAGACCGAACCGTCGGCGGCGGCGATCGCCTCGATGGAGGACGACATCAAGAACGGCCGCGTGAAGGTGCTGTTCTATAATTCGCAGGTCGAGGATCCGCTGACGCAGCATCTCTCCGAGACAGCCAAGGCCGCGGGCGTTCCGGTGGTCGGTGTCACCGAGACGCTGCCGGAGGGGCAGACGTTCACGCAGTGGATGCTCGGCGAACTCGACGCCACGGCGAAAGCGCTCGGCGCGCCGGCATCTTGAACGCCATCGAACTCGACAACGTTTCGCTTTCGGTCGGCGGCGCGCCGGTCCTCTCGCGGATCGGCCTTGCCGTCGCGGAGGGTGAATTCGTCGGCGTGCTCGGCGCCAACGGGGCCGGCAAGACGACGCTGTTCCGCGCGCTGCTCGGCCTCAACCGGCCGACCGAGGGAAGCATCACCGTCCTCGGCAAGCCGGCGACGCGCGGCAATCCGGCGGTCGGCTACCTGCCGCAGGTGCGCACCACGCCGCCGGCCGTGCGGCTCGCCGGCCGCGATTTCCTCGCCGCCTCGATCGACGGACACCGCTACGGCCTACCCTTCCCTTCGCGCGCGGCGCAGCGCGACATCGATCGCGTGCTCGACGTCGTCCATGCCCGCGAGCTTGCCGAGCGGCCGCTGTCGGCGATGTCGGGCGGCGAGCGGCAACGGCTGCTGATCGCCGAGGCGCTGATCGGCAATCCGAAGCTGCTGCTGCTCGACGAGCCGCTGATCGGGCTCGATCCGCGCCAGCAGCAGGTGGTGGTGGAGCTGGTCCGCGACCTCGCCCGCGAACTGAAGCTGACGGTTCTGTTCAGCGCGCACGAGCTGAACCAGTTGCTGGGCGCCATCGACCGCGTGCTTTACCTCGGCCGCGGGCACGCGGCGCTCGGCACCGTCGACGACGTCATCACGCCGGAGGTGCTGACGCCGCTCTACGGCGCGCCGATCGAGGTCGTGCGCGCCGGCGGGCATATCTTCGTCATGTCCAAGGGGCAGGACATCGAGCGCGGGCACGCCCACGATCATGACCATCATCATCATGCGTAGGCCGGCGCGCTTCCCGCTTCCCCCGCGATGGCGGGGGCGCAGGTCATGGACAGGCGGCACCGCCTGTTGCTTGCGTCGCGATCGCATCCTGCCCACCTGGATCCCCGCTTTCGCGGGGAAGGCGGAGTTGTAGATGGGCAGCCTGTTCACCTACGACTTCGTACTACGCGCCTTCGCGGCGTCCGGCATCGTCGCCGTCGTCGCCGGCACCGTCGGCTATTTCCTCGTGTTGCGCGGCCAGACCTTCGCCGGCCACGCCCTTTCCCACATCGGCTTCGCTGGCGCGACGGGCGCGGCGCTGATCGGCGTGTCGCCGCTCGCCGGCCTGATCGTTTTCGTCGTCGCGGCCGGCACCGGGATCGGCCTGCTCGGCGAGCGCGTCAGCGGGCGCGACGTCACCATCGGCATGGTGCTGTCGGTCTCGCTGGGCTTCGGCCTCCTGTTCCTGAGCCTCACCACCAGCCACGCCACCGCGGCGACGACGCTGTTGTTCGGCAACGTGCTGGCGGTGACGCCGTCGATGCTGGCGACGCTGGCGCTGCTCGGCATCGTGACGCTCGCGGCGCTCGGCTGGATCAGCCGGCCGCTGGTGTTCGTCACCCTCCAGCCGGAGCTGGCCGAAGCCAAGGGCGTATCGGCACGGGCGATCGGCACGCTGTTCCTGGCGCTGGTCGCGCTCGCCACCGCCCAGTCGATCCAGATCGTGGGCGTGCTGCTGGTGTTCACGCTGATGGTCGGGCCGCCGGCCGCCGCCCAGCTTCTCACCCGCCGCCTCGGCCTCGGTATCGCGCTGTCGGCGCTGCTCGCCCTGGCGCAGGCGTGGCTGGGCATCGTCATCGCGTTTTACACGAACTGGCCGACGTCGTTCTGGATCGCGGCGCTATCGACTCTGGTCTATGCCGGGGCGGCGGCAATGGCGCGCTTCCGCCAGAATTGACCCGATTCAGCGACGCGCTCATACTCCCACGCGGGCGGGGGTCCGTTTGGCCGGCGCGGCAAAGCGCCGGATGGCGAGCCTGAGATGGGACTTCTGCGATTCAGAGCGACGGTGGCGGCTTTCGCCTTGCTGGCGGCCGGGGCGACGGTCGCCGAGGCGCAGAGCAATGTCTGCGTCGATCTCGAGGCGCGGCTGATCCAGCTCGATCGCGGCGCGCAGGGCGACGGCGGCAACGCGCGCCAGTACGACGTGCCGATCGCCCAACAGAAAAGCGAGATCGACCGCGCCACCGCCGAAGCGCGCCGCGCCGGCTGCATGGGCGGCTTCCTCATCTTCCAGCCGACGCCCGAGGCCAAGTGCGGCAAGCTGATGGCGACCCTCAACAAGATGCAGGCCAACCTGCAACGACTGACGAGCGAGCGCGGCCAGTTCGACAACGACCCCTACAACATCGCGCGCGAGCGCAGCGCCGTGCTGCAGGGCCTGGCGCAGAACCGCTGCGGCCCGAGCTACGCCTCGAACGACGACAACAGCTTCCAGGCGCCGACCGGCGGCCTGTTCGCCAGCCTGTTCGGCCCGCGCGTGCGCACCTTCGACGACAATGCGCCGTTCTCGCAGGGCACCGGCCTCGGCACCTACCGGACGCTGTGCGTGCGCACCTGCGACGGCTTCTATTTCCCGATCAGCTTCTCTACCGTGCCCGGCCAGTTCCAGGCCGACGCATCGACCTGCCAGGCGATGTGCCCCGGCACGGAGACCGTGCTCTACACCCACCGCAATCCCGGCGAGGACACCGACCAGATGGTGTCGCTCTCCGGCGAGCCCTACACGTCGCTGCCGAATGCCTACAAATTCCGCACGTCGTACGACAAGGCCTGCACCTGCGGCTCGGTGGCATCGATAAGCAGCGAGGGATTCTCCGAATTCCCGTCGAACGGCACGCTCGACCCGATGGCGACGGCGCCCGCCGCCGCCTCGGCTCCCCTGCCGAACCTAAAGCCGGCGCTGGGCGAGGACCCCGAGACCATCGCCAACCGCGCCGGCGGCTTTGTTCCCAAGCCGATCGTGCCGTCCGATGCCACCGATTCGCAGACCACGGTCTCGGCGGACGGCTCGAAGAAGATCAGGATCGTCGGTCCGTCCTACTATTACGGCCAATAGGGCCGGGCTGCGGCAATTCAAGGCTTTCCCGCGGCGCCCGCGTCTGCCAGAAAGACCCGTCGAATCTGCGGAGCCTTTGAAGCGATGAACGGGACGATCCGGGCAGCTTTCCTTTCGCTCGCCGCCGGTGCGGCGCTTTCGGCGCTCGCCGGGTGCACCGACACGACCGCGCCGCTGCCGGTGCTCGACCCGCCGAAGGTCATGTACGGCGCGACGGTCGACGACGGCTTCAAGGTCAACGCGATCAACATCAAGCGGATCGACCCGCAGTATCTGCGCCAGGTGGTCGACACGCCCGAGTCGATCCCGAACGAGGAAGGCACGATCGTCGTCGATCCGGCGCACCGTTTCCTCTACCTCATCCTCGCCGGCGGCAAGTCGATGCGCTACGGCATCGGCGTCGGCCGCGACGGATTTGCCTGGTCGGGCACCGCCGTGATCAAGGACAAGCAGCACTGGCCGAAGTGGTTTCCGCCGAAGGAGATGGTCGCGCGCGACCCGCGCCTGAAGCCGGTCGCCGACGGACAGGACGGCGGCCCGCGCAATCCGCTCGGCGCCCGCGCGCTCTATCTCTGGCAGGGCAACGTCGACACGCTCTATCGCCTGCACGGCACCACCGACCCGTCGAGCATCGGCACGGCGGCTTCCTCGGGCTGCGTGCGCCTGTTCAACCAGGACATCATCGATCTCTACGAGCGCGTGCCGACCGGAACGAAGGTTGTGGTGTTGCCGGACCCGAGCGAGAGGCCGGCGGAGCCCAATCTCGTCACGGAGATTTTCGGCAAGCCGCTGCCGGCGTCGAAGATTTAGCGCACGATCCGCCTTCCCCGCGAAGGCGACAGCCCCCTCACCCTTCGCCTCTAGTTCGCTCCGCTCACAAGAGCCGAAGCCCTCTCCCACAAGAGGAGAGGGGACTATGCCGCGCTGCCCGTTGGTCCGCTCGCCCCTTGTGGGACAGGGCTCTCTCTTGGCAGGCAATCGAGCCTAGAGAAAGAGGGCGAGGGGCGCTTGGGTTCGGAGACGCGCGGAGGATCGATCACCGCACTACCGTTATCCGTGACGCCGCCCGCGTGATGCCGGTGTAGAGCCACCGCGCCCGGTGCTCCCGGAAGGCGAAGCTTTCATCGAACAGCACGATGTCGTCCCACTGCGAGCCCTGCGCCTTGTGGACCGTCAGGACGTAGCCGAAATCGAACTCGTCGGAGCGGCGGCGCTCGGCAAACGGCAGCGCGTCCGCGGTGCCGTCGAAGAAGGCCGGGTTGATAGACACCACCGCCTTGTCCTTGCCGGACTCCTCTTCCTCCGGCGTGAGCGTGTAGCGCAGCAGGCCCTTGCGCGGCTTGCGCACCTTGTCGACCGCCCACAGACTGCCGTTGAGCAGGCCGCGCTTCCGGTTGTTGCGCAGGCACACGAGGACGTCGCCGGCGACCGGCACGGGGCCGGTCTTCTCCATCAGCGCGCGGATGCGGCCGTTGTAGGCGCGGCGGGTGTTGTTCCTCCCGACCAGCACCTGATCGGCCGCCAGCACATCCTCCTGCTCGATGTCGTCGCGGCCGACGACGCGGCTGCCGCCGTAGGATCCCTCCTCCAGCTTGCCGCCCTCGCGGATCACCATCGACATGCGGATGATCGGATTCTCGGCCGCCTGGCGATGCACCTCGGTCAGCATCACATCCGGCTCGGCGGAGGTGAAGTAGCCGCCGCCGGCGACCGGCGGGAGTTGCGCCGGGTCGCCCAGCACCAGCACCGGCCGGCCGAACGACAGCAGATCGACGGCGAGCGGCTCGTCGACCATGGAGCATTCGTCGATGATGATCAGCCCGACCTTGCCGGCTTCGCTGTCGTTATTCAGCGCGAACGTCGGCCCGTTCTCGTCCTCGCCGCGCGAGCGATAGATCAGGCTGTGGATGGTGGAGGCGCCGACGCAGCCCTTGTTGCGCATCACGTGCGCCGCCTTGCCGGTGTAGGCGGCATAGGCGACGCCGCCGTCGGCGCTCTCGGCGATGTGCCGCGCCAGCGTCGTCTTGCCGGTGCCGGCATAGCCGAACAGGCGGAACACCTGCGGCTCGCCGGCCTTCAGCCACTCCGCCACGGCCTTCAGCGCGGCGTCCTGTTGCGGCGACCACTGCATCAGATCAAGGTTGACGTTTGTATGTACAAATGTACATTGCGCGAATGGAAGCTTTCGCCGGCTTCGACTGGGATGACGGCAATCGTGACAAGTGCACGAAACACGGCGTCTCGATTGACGAGATCGAGAGCGTGTTCGAAGCACCCACAGTCATCATTCCCGATCTGGCTCATTCGCTGGCGGAGCAGCGAAAGCGCATCATCGGCCGGGCGTACAGCGGCCGCCACGTCTTCGTTGTCTTCACATTGCGAAAGCGGCTGGGCGAAACTTACGTCCGCCCGATCAGCGCAAGGTACATGCATCGCAAAGAGGCCTCAAACTATGAAGAAGCGAACCCGGATATTGAAGCAGATTCCTAGCTTCAAGAGTGATGACGAAGCCGAGGAATTCGTGGCGACTGCGGACTTGTCGGAATACGACCTGCGCGGCGAAGTCGTCCGCTTCGAGTTCCAGCCTAAGTCGGCGCGGGTGAATATGCGCCTGCCGGAGACGCTGGTGAAGACGCTGAAGGAGCGCGCGAAAAAACAGGGCATTCCCTACCAGCGCTATACACGCGAGATGATCGAGCTCGGCCTGTCGGCGAGTTCGAAGCGCAAGGCCGGCTAGCCGCGATCGCGGAACTTGTTCGTGATCGGGTAGCGCCGGTCGCGGCCGAAGTTTCGGCGCGTGATCTTCACTCCGGGCGCGGCCTGGCGGCGCTTGTATTCGGCGAGGTAGAGCAGCCGCTCGACCTTGCGCACCGTCGCTTCGTCGTGGCCGCGGGTAACGACCTCGGCGATGCGCATTTCGCCTTCGACCAGGCACTCCAGGATATCGTCGAGCACCTCATAGGGCGGCAGCGAGTCCTGGTCGGTCTGGTTGGGGCGGAGTTCCGCCGTCGGGGGGCGGGTGATGACGTTCTCCGGAATGATGCGGCCGGCCGGCCCTAGCGCATCCTTCGGCTGATGCATATTGCGCCAGCGGGCGAGGTCGTAGACCTCGGTCTTGTACAGGTCCTTCACCGGATTGAAGCCGCCGTTCATGTCGCCGTAGAGCGTGGCGTAGCCGACCGACATCTCGGACTTGTTGCCGGTGGTGACGACCATCGAGCCCATCTTATTGGAGATCGCCATCAGGATGGTGCCGCGGGCGCGCGACTGGAGATTCTCTTCCGTGATGTCGGCCTTCGTGCCGGCGAAGATCGGGCCGAGCGCCTTGGTGAAGCCTTCCACCGGGGACTCGATCGGCACGATGTCGTAGCGGACGCCGAGCGTCTCGGCGATCGTCTGGGCGTCGCTGAGACTCTCGTTCGAGGTGTAGCGATAGGGCAGCATCACGCAGTGGACGCGATCCTTGCCGAGCGCATCGACGGCCATTGCGGCAACCACCGCGGAGTCGATGCCGCCTGAGAGGCCGAGGACGACGCCGGGGAAGCCGTTCTTGTTGACGTAGTCGCGCAGGCCCATGACGCAGGCGCGCCAGTTGGCTTCGTCGATGTCGGGAACCGGCGCTTTCGGCCCGTCGGTGCAGCGCCATTTGCCACCGGTTTTCTGCCACGTGGTGACCGCGATGCCGGCCTCGAGCTGCGGCATCTGGAAGGCCAGCGTGCGGTCGCCGTGGAAGCCGAAGGAGCCGCCATCGAAGACCAGCTCGTCCTGGCCGCCGCACTGGTTGACGTAGATCAGCGGCAGCCCGGTCTCGACGATGCGGGCGAGCGCCACCTGATGACGGACGTCCTCCTTACCCTGCCAGTAGGGCGAGCCGTTCGGGCTGATCAGTATCTCGGCGCCGGTTTCAGCCAAGCATTCCGGTACTTGCTCGAACCAGATGTCCTCGCAGATCGGCAGGCCGAGGCGCAGGCCGCGGAAGCCGACCGGACCGGGGAGCGGTCCAACGGCAAAGACCCGGAGCTCGTCGAAGACGCCGTAGTTGGGCAGCTCGACCTTGAAGCGGATGCCTTCGATCTTGCCGCCGTCGAGCAGCGCCACCGCGTTGTAGACCTTGCCGTCCTGCGGCCACGGAGAGCCGACGACGATGCCGGGGCCGCCATCGGCGGTATCGAGCGCCAGCGTCTCGACCGCGCGCTTGCAGGCATCCTGGAACGCCGGCTTCAGCACCAGATCCTCGGGCGGGTAGCCGGCGATGAACAGCTCGGACAGCACGAGCAGATCGGCGCCGGCGGCAGCGGCCTCGGCGCGCGCGGCGCGGGCCTTCCTGAGGTTGCCGTCGATGTCGCCGACGGTCGAATCGAGCTGGGCGACGGCGATCTTGATGGTGTCGGTCAGTGCCATGCGCGCGGTGTAGCGCGCGGCGCGTGGCCGGGCAAATCAGCCAACGGCCTCGGCCAATAGCTCCAGCGTCCGCGCGCGGGCGAGCCTGGCGCTGGCGGCCTCGTAGGCGTGGTTGCCTTCGCGGTTGAAGGCGTGGCCGGCGGCCGGGTAGGTGAAGACCTGCACCTTCTTCGGATCGGTCGCCGCGCGAATCTTCTCGACGTCGGATAGCGGGATGCCCTGGTCCTTCTCGCCGTAGTGCAGCATCACCGGGCACGGCGGCCGCTCGTCGAGGTGCTTCGACACCATGCCGCCGTAATACCCGATCGCGGCGGAGAGGCCCGGTACGCGGGCGCCGCCGATCCAGGCGAGCGAGCCGCCGTAGCAGTAGCCGACGATCGCGACCTTGCCCTCGCCCTTCAGCGCATCGACTGCGGCGGCGATGTCGAGGATCGTTTCTTCCAGCGGAATTTTGGCGCGGAGCGCGACGCCCTTGTCGATGTCGGGCTTGTCGTAGCTGAGCTGCGCATCGCGCTCGGCACGGTCGAAGATCGCCGGCGAGAGCACGCGGTAGCCGTCGGCGGCGTAGCCGTCGCAGACGTGCTGGATGTGCGCGTTGACGCCGAAGATTTCCTGGATGACGACGAGGCCGCCCCTCGCCTTCCCCGCCGGCTTCGCCTCGTACGCGCCCAGCGTAAAGCCGTCGGACGCCTTCAGCTTGATCATCGTGCCCATGGTCGTCTCCCTGTTTTTCGGGATGCTACGACCATGGGACAGATGCCGGAAGAGGCACCGTCGCCGCGGCTAGGCGCGTATCTCCTGTCGCTGGAAAGTGACGTAGGCGATGGTGAACACCACCAGCATCGTCGCGACCAATCCGGCAAGTTGCGGCCAGATGAGCAGCGCGCTTTGCGAGAACGGCAGCGGCGAACCCAGCACCGCGCCCTTCAACTGGCTTAGGAAGATGACACCGAAGGTGCGCGTGTTCGGGTTGAGCAGGCCGAGCGTCATCTCACCGTAAAGGGTATTCGGCGACAGGCGCGAGACGTTGCCGTCAAGCGTCAGGTTGGCGATCTGCGAGGCCTGATCGAGCAGGTTCACCGGCGCGAAGGCGTTGGCGACGAGCGGCGTGATCATCGACCAGAAGATCGAGAACAGCAGCCACAGCGTCAGCGCGGCCAGCGCCGATGTCGCCGGGGAACGGAACAGCGTCGAGAAAAGCAGCGCCACCGCCAGCCAGACGCCCGAGTAGACCAGCGACACGAACAGGAAGCTCAGGCCGCGCAGTACTTCCTCGCCGCTCGGCGGCAGGCCGAGGAAGAGGATGCCGAGGCCGGTCATCAGCAGCCACAGCGTGATCAGGCAGATGGCCAGCACGATGATGCCGCCGAGGAACTTTCCGGTGAGCACCGCGTCGCGATAGATCGGCTGTGCCAGGATGCGGCTCATGGTGCGGCGGCTATATTCGCCGTTGATCGCGTCGAAGGCGAGCGCGATGGCGACCAGCGGCAGCAGGAAGCCGAGGAAGGCGACGAACGAGGGCAGCGGGTCCTGCGCCGTGGTGAACAGGCGGAGGAACAGGAACTGATCCTGCGCCGTCGTATTCTTGATCTGGCCGATGGCGCCGTAGATGGCGCCGCCGGCGGTGAGCAGCACGAGCAGCATGACGAGATGCATGCGGATGCTGGTCAGGTGATCGGCGGCCTCCTTGAGGGCGACCGTCGCGAGCCCGGTAAAGGGCGAGCCTTCACGCCGCATTGGCCACTCCCTCACTCGCCGCCTGCTCGAAATAGCGCACGTAGACCTCGTCCAGCCCGGCGCGGCGGAGCGCCATGTTGCGGAGCTGGCCGCCGGCACCGATGACGCGGCGCGCGATCTCCGGCCGCAGGTCGCGGTCGGCGTCGACGCGCGAGACGGCGCCGGTCATCGCGGTAACGCCGCCGATGCCCTCGACGCCGGCGAGCGTCTGGCGGAGGTCGATGCCCTCGGCTTCGACCTCGACGATGAAGTCGCCGCCGAGCACCTGGCGGGCGAGGTCGCCGACCTTGCCGATGAGGCCGATCTTGCCTTTGCGAAACAACGCGACGCGATCGCAGATCGTCTCGACGAGGCCGAGAAGATGCGAGGAGAGCAGGATGGTGATGCCGTCGCGGCGCAACTCGCCGATCAGCGTCAGCAGCTCCTGCGTCGCCTGCGGGTCGAGGCCGTTGGTCGGCTCGTCGAGGATCGCGATCTGCGGCTCCTTGAGCAGCACCTCGGCGAGGCCGAGGCGCTGGCGCATGCCGTGCGAGTAGGTGTTGGTGCGGCGGTTGGCGACGTCGGCAAGGCCGACGCGGGCGAGCCCCGCCTCGATGCGCTTCTTCGCCTCGCCCGACTCGATGCCCGCGAGGCGGGCCGAATAGGCGAGATTCTCGCGCGCCGACAGGTTGTCGTAGAAGCCGACCGAGTCCGGCAGGTAACCGACGCGGCGCTTGACCTCGAGCGGATTGCGCAGCGGATCGAAGCCGACGACCTTGACGGTGCCGCCCGACGGTTCGGTCAGGCCGAGCAGCATCAGGATGGTCGTCGTCTTGCCCGAGCCGTTCGGCCCGAGCAGGCCGAACACCTCGCCGGCCTCGACCTGGAGGTCGATGCCATCGACGGCGACCGACTTGCCGTAGCGCTTGGTCAGCCCCGCCGTCTCGATGACGACGGCGCTCATCGACGGCCGTACCGGGTGACCGCGGCGGCGAGCACGATGACCGCCGCACCGATGATGCCGAGGCCGGCGACGCCCCAGAGCGTCGAGGTCAGCACGGTGACGCGGTAGCTGGTCGACTGGTAGGCGCCGCCGCCCGAGGCCGAGATGGCGACCATGTAGTCGCCGGCGATGGCGTTGTCCGGCGGCGTCATGTTGATCGACAGATCGACGTCCTGGCCGGCGTCGATGGTCGCCAGCTCCTTCGGCTCGAACTCGACCTTCCAGCCGGTCGGCGCGGTGGCGTTGAACTTGACGTCGGCGGCGGGCGCCGTGCCGGAGTTGTGCAGCGTCAGCTTGAAGGTGCTCTCCTTGCCGGCGGTGGCGTTGCCGGACAGGCGCCCTTCCGGCGCGTTGAGGTCGAAGGTCGGCTGGCCGGTGACGTCGAGGACGAGCGGCGTGGCGGCCTGCGCCTTCGGGCTCGCGGCCTGCACGGCCACCTGATACTGCCCGGCGGCGATATCCTGAGGCAGCTTGACGCTGACCTTCAGGCTCTTGGTCTCGCCGGCCTTGATCGGAATGCTGGTGAGCTGCTGGGTGCCGTACTGCTCGGCGAAGGTGACCTGGAAGCCCGCGGGGCCATCGGCGACGAGGTTGAAGGTCTGGTCGGCAGCGGAATCATTCTTCACATCGACGTCGAAGTCGAAGGCCGAGGTCGGCGTACCGCGGAGCGCCGGCAGTTTCGGGACGACCGTCACGGCGTCGGGCTTGGCTTCGAGGAACACGACCTGGATCGGCAAGGTCAGCGTGCCGGTGTCGGTCTTGCCGATGACCTGCAGGTCGTATGGCGTGTTCGTCTTGGTGTCGGCGGACGGCACCAGCTTCAGCGTCAGGGGCTGAGTGGAATCCGGGCTGACCATCGCGGCGCCGATGACGCTGCCGCCGCCGTCGATCTCGCGGCCCCAGCCGGCCGGCAGGTTGGCGACGGAGAGTTCGACGCGGGTCGGCGGCAGGCCGCGGTTCTGGAGCGTGAGATCGAGGTTGAGGGGATCGCCGACGCGAACGACGCGGAGCGGGAACGACGTCGTGAGCCACAGGCCCTGCAGCGCGGGACCGGAGGCGGGCGGCAGCGGCGCGGCGGCCGGTGCGGTGGTCGTGGTCGTATCCACCGACTGCGCAAACGCGCCGGGCGCGAAGGCCAGCGCCGCGAGAGCGGCGGCGACGAGAAGCGTGCGTGCACGAAGCATGGTCATTTCCCCTTGGGACAAGTCCATCGCGAGGGGAGAGTCACCTGCCGCCGATCGGCAGTCGGCTTCTCCCCCCGAAAAGCGGCTGAAAACTTGGTTCTGATTGTGGCGGGACTCCGGCCGAGTCAACCATTGCGTGGATTAAACGTTGGTAACAATCCGCGTCCTACGCCGTCTCAGCATGCCTCAGGCGTTGGCGACGAGCGCCTTGCGGCCGCTGTTCGCGATGCGGGTCTGCTTGAGCAACTCGGCGACCAGGAACGCAGCCTCGATCGCCTGCTCGGCGTTGAGGCGCGGGTCGCAGTAGGTGTGGTAGCGGTCGGAGAGGTCCATCTCGGTGATGGCGCGGGCGCCGCCGGTGCACTCGGTCACGTCCTTGCCGGTCATCTCGAGATGGATGCCGCCGGGCGTCGTGCTCTCGGCGGCGTGGACGGCGAAGAAGGTGCGGATCTCGCCCATGATGCGGTCGAAGGGCCGCGTCTTGTAGCTGTTGGCGGCCTTGATCGTATTGCCGTGCATCGGGTCGCACGACCAGACGATGTTGCGCCCTTCGCGCTTCACGGCGCGCACCAGCTTGGGCAACGCGTCGGCGGCCTTGTCGGAGCCGAAGCGGCAGATGAGCGTCAGGCGGCCGGGCTCGTCGTCCGGGTTCAGCACATCGATCAGGCGGATCAGGTCGTCGCCGGAGAGCGAAGGACCACACTTGAGGCCGATCGGATTCTTGATGCCGCGCGCGTATTCGATATGGGCGTGGTCGATCTGGCGCGTGCGGTCGCCGATCCAGACCATGTGGCCCGAGGTCGCGTACCAGTCGCCGGTGGTCGAATCGATGCGCGTCATGGCCTGTTCGAAGCCCAGCAGCAGCGCCTCGTGGCTGGTGTAGAAATCGGTCGTCCGCATTTCCGGGTGCGACTCCGGATCGATGCCGCAGGCGCGCATGAAGTCGAGCGCCTCGGTGATGCGGTTGGCGAGTTCCTCGTAGCGGCCGGCCTGCGGGCTGTCCTTGACGAAGCCCAGCATCCAGCGGTGCGCGTTCTCGAGGTTGGCGTAGCCGCCGGTGGCGAAGGCGCGGATGAGGTTCAGCGTCGCCGCCGACTGACGATAGGCCTGGAGCTGGCGCTCGGGATCGGGAATACGGGCTTCCGGCGTGAAGGCGATGTCGTTGACAATGTCGCCGCGATAGGACGGTAGCTCGACGCCGTTCTGCGCCTCCATGTCGGAAGAGCGTGGCTTGGCGAACTGGCCGGCGACGCGGCCGACCTTCACCACCGGCAAGGCGCCGGCGAAGGTCATCACCACCGCCATCTGCAGGAAGACGCGGAAGAAGTCGCGGATGTTGTCGGCGGAGTGCTCGGCGAAGCTCTCGGCGCAATCGCCGCCCTGGAGCAGGAACGACTCGCCGGCCGCGACGCTCGCCAGCGCCTTCTTCAGCTTGCGCGCCTCGCCGGCAAAGACCAGCGGCGGGAAGCCGGCCAACGTCGCCTCGACGGCGGCAAGTTTGGCGGCGTCCGGATATTTCGGCGCCTGCTCGATCGGCTTCTGCCGCCAGCTATCGGGGGTCCAACGCGAGGCCATGATGCGGTTCCATCAGCGAAATTTGGGCGGGTTATATACTGAACGCGCAACGGGATGCCAGTTCGGCACCCCTCCCCAAAATCGCTGCGCGATTTTGGCCCTCCCGCAAGGGGAGGGTTACGCGTTGGTTGACCCGCGCTCCCCTTGAACCCTCCCCTTGCGGGAGGGTCAAACCGCCGAAGGCGGTTTGGGGAGGGGTGCCGCCCTCTCCGCTTGCGCGATCGGCCTACTCCGCCGCCTCGCGGCGGATGCGTTCCGACGGCCGGCCCATGGTCACGATCTCTTCGGCGAGCGTCGGGTGGAGCGCGGTGGTGGCGTCGAAGTCAGCCTTGGTGGCGCCCATGCGGATCGCGATTGCAACAAGCTGGATCAGCTCCGACGCGCTCGGTCCGACGATGTGGCAGCCGACGATGCGGTCGGTGTCGCCGTCGACGATCAGCTTGATCAGCATGCGCTCGTCGCGGCCGGCGACGCGGTTGGGCAGCGGCTTGAAGTGCGAGCGATAGATGTCGAGCGAAGGATAGTGGGCGCGCGCCGCCTCCTCGGTCATGCCGACCGAGCCAACCTCCGGAGTTCCGAAGACGGCGACCGGCACGTTGTCGTAGTCGATGGCGGTCGGCTTGCCGCCGAAGACCGTGTCGACGAACGCCGAGCCTTCGCGGATCGCGATCGGCGTGAACTGCAGCCGGTTGGTGACATCGCCGACGGCGTAGATGTTGGCGACGTTGGTCCTGGAATACGCATCGACCGTGACGGCGCCCCAGCGGTCGATCGCGACGCCGGCGGCGTCGAGGCCGAAGCCGGTGGTGTTGGGCGTGCGGCCGACGGCGAGCAGGACGACGTCAACCGCGGTCTCCATGCCGGATTTGGTGACGGCGAGCAGCCCGTTCGCGGTCTTCTTTATCTCGGCCAGTTCCTCGCCGAGGCGGACGGTGATGCCGCGGCGCTCCAGCCCGGCGTGCAGCTCCTTGCGGACCTCGATGTCGAAGCCGCGCAGGATCTCGGTGCCGCGGTGGATGATCGTGGTGTCGGTGCCGAGCGCGACGAAGACCGAGGCGACCTCGACGGCGATATAACCGCCGCCGACGATCAGGACGCGCTTCGGCAGCTTGGGGAGGTGGAAGAATTCGTCCGAGGTGATGGCGAATTCGTTGCCGGGCATGCCGACGTCGCGGCGCGGCTTGCCGCCGGTGGCGATGAGGATGGTGCCGGCAGTGACGTCGCGATTCTCGGCGACGAGGTTGATCGTGTGCGCGTCCTTGAGGACGGCGCGCGTGTGCAGGATCTCGGCGCCGGCCTTCTCGAGGTTGCGGATGTACACGCTGGACAGCCACGAGACGTCGCCCTGGACGTTGGCGACCAGCGTCGGCCAGTCGAAGTGCAGGCCCTCGGCACGCCAGCCGAAGCCGACGGAATCCTCGAAGGCCTCGGCATAGTGCGAGGCGTGCACGAACAGCTTCTTCGGCACGCAGCCGCGCAGCACGCAGGTGCCGCCGACGCGATCCTGTTCGGCGACGGCGACGCGCTGGCCGAGTTCGGCCGCGCGCCGCGCCGCGCGCACGCCGGCCGAACCGGCCCCGATCACGAACAGGTCGTAGTCGTACGTGCGGGCCGGTACGGTCACGCCGCTGCCTCGCCTTAGAACTGGATGCCGGCGCTCTTTATCTCTTCGCGCGACTTGTCGAGCAGCTCGGCGCCGAGGCGATCCGACCAGTGGCTGACCGCGTCGAGAGTCTCGGCGTAGACCAGCGAGCCGACTTCGGCGAACTTCTGGCCGGCGGCAGTCTTGTAGAAGGCCGCGATCGTTTTCAGCTCGTCCTCGTCGAAGTGCTTGGCCCAGACGCGAGCGACGTCGTTGTCGAGATCGTTGCGGCGGGCGACGAGCTTCAGCGCGGCGGCTTCGACGGCCGTTGTGATTTCCTTGTGAAGGTCCGGGCGCAGGCGGATCAGGCGATCCTCGACCTGGCCGGCGAGCGTCGGCAGCACGTTGTCGAAGCCGCGCGAGGCCTTGGCGCTCTTCACGACATCGAGGGCGGCGGCGAGGTGCGAGGCGCTGATCTCCTGCGCCGAGGCGAACGACGGGGCAGCCAAAAGGGCAATGCCCACGAGGCCCGCGCGGACGAGATTAGCAAGGAATGACATGAGGGTTACGCTCCATATGGGAGTTGAAACTCAGGGGAACAGCCAGTCCACCCGGTCGCCGTCGGCGATGATGGCACTTGATGCGAGGCGAATGAAGAGGCCGTGCTCGACGACGCCCACGATCTGTTTCAAGGCCGCCGCCAGGGTATCGGGATCGGGGATCCGGCCAAAGGCCGCGTCGAGGATATGGTTTCCGCCATCGGTCACGTAAAGCCCGCCGCCCTTGGCCGGACGCGGCGTCAACGTCCCGGCGAGGCCCAGGCGCGCGGTCGCCCGCTCGATGGCGACGCGGGTTGCACCGAGCCCGAACGGCGCAACCTCGATCGGCAGCGCGAAGGCGCCCAGCACCTTCACGACCTTGGCGGCATCGGCGACGACGATCATCCGCTTTGCCGCGGAGGCGACGATCTTCTCGCGAAGCAACGCGCCGCCGCCGCCCTTGATCAGGCGCAGGCCGGGGCCAACCTCGTCGGCACCGTCGACGGCGAGATCGAGCATCGGGGTCTCGTCCAGCGTGGTCAGCGGCACGCCGACCGCGCGGGCCAGCGCTTCGGTCTGGCTCGATGTCGGCACGCCGACGACCTGCAGCCCCTCGGCCTTGATGCGCTGGGCGAGGCTCTGCACGAAATATTCCGCCGTCCGCCCGCTGCCGAGGCCGAGCTTCATGCCGGTCTTCACCTCGGCGGCGGCGATCTCGCCGGCCTTGCGGCGCGAGGCGTCGCCGGCGGGATTTTTCTCGACGCTCATCTGTCGAGCCCGCCCATCAGCATGTACTTGACCTCGACAAACTCCTCGACGCCGTAGTGGGAGCCTTCGCGGCCTAGGCCGGATTCCTTCATGCCGCCGAAGGGGGCAAGCTCGGTCGAGATGGCGCCGGAGTTGATGCCGATCATGCCGTATTCCAGCCCCTCGCCGACGCGCCAGACGCGGCCAAGATCGCGGGCGTAGAAATAGGCGGCGAGGCCGAACTCGGTATCGTTGGCAAGCCGGATCGCCTCCGCCTCCGTCTTGAAGCGATAGAGCGGGGCGACAGGCCCGAAGGTTTCCTCGTTCGTGATCAGCATGTCCTGCGACACGCCGGTCAGCACCGTCGGCTCGAAGAACGTGCCGCCGAGCTTGTGGCGATGGCCGCCGGCGGCAACCCTGGCGCCGCGGTCGACGGCGTCCTTGATGTGATGCTCGACCTTCTCGACCGCCGCCATGTTGATCAGCGGGCCCTGCATCACGCCCGGCTCGGTGCCGTTGCCGACCTTCAGCTTGTTCACGCCCTCGGTGAGCTTGGCGGCGAAGGCATCGTAGATGCCGTCCTGCACATAGATGCGGTTGGCGCAGATGCAGGTCTGGCCCATGTTGCGGAACTTGGAGAAGATCGCGCCCTCCACCGCCTCATCGACGTCGGCGTCGTCGAAGACGATGAAAGGCGCGTTGCCGCCGAGTTCCAGCGCCACCTTCTTCACCGTCGAGGCCGCCTGCCGCATGAGCAGCTTGCCAATCTCGGTCGAGCCGGTGAAGGCGATGCACTTGACCAGCGGCGACGACGTCAGCTCCTCGCCGATGGCCGACGCCTTGCCGGTAATGACGTTGAACACACCCGCCGGCACCCCTGCCCGCTCGGCCAGCACCGCCAGCGCCAGCGCGGTCAGCGGCGTCTCGCCGGCCGGCTTGCACACCACCGTGCAGCCCGCGGCGATCGCCGGGGCGCACTTGCGCGTGATCATGGCCGCCGGAAAATTCCACGGCGTGATCGCGCCGACCACGCCGATCGGCTGCTTGACCACGACGATGCGGGCGTCGTCGCGGTGGCTCTGGCTCACCTCGCCCTGGATACGCTTGGCCTCCTCGCCGTTGAACTCGACGAACGAGGCGGCGTAGTCGACCTCGCCCAGCGACTCGGCGAGCGGCTTGCCCTGCTCGGTGGTCATGATCAGGGCAATGTCTTCGCGGCTGGCGATGATCAGGTCGAACCAGGCGCGCAGAATCTTCGCCCGCGCCTTACCCGTCATTTTTGACCACGCGGGAAATGCTGCATCGGCGGCGGCGATGGCGTCTTTGGTTTCCGACGTGCCGAAATAGGGCACCTTGGCCACCAGTTTGCCCGTCGCCGGGTCGTTCACCGCCGTCGCCGGCGTGCCGATCCACCTGCCCCCGACGTAGCATTGCTCGCGCAGCAGGGACGGGTCGCGGAGCTCCATGGATTCCTCTGGCGATTGCTCGACGTTCGAGGCGGCTTGTTATACCCGCGGGGCGGCCAAGTCACCTACGCGACCGGCAGCTCCAGCGCCTTCACCGAGCGCGCGTTCTCCTCCTCCGTCGCCAGCAAAATCGGCCACAATGGGGCGAAGCCGTCGGCGGCCCCCAGGCGGCGGGGATCGGCGATCGACCGGCGCGGGATTGCGGCGATCGCCTCGACGTCCGCGGCGTCGTCCGGGATGGCCCGCAACGCCATCTCGATGCGATCGTCGAAGCGGGGCGCGATCGGCGGCGTAGTCGGAGAACATGGCGCGATTGGCGGCGATGAAATTCGCCGCCATCGGGATGCTGCGGTGGCCGGCGCCGGCGTAGCGCCACAGGTCGATGCCGCAGTTGCGCCCGAGCCAGGCCAGCGCGATCAGGCCCTGCAGCGCGAAGAGGGCGCGGTGCAGCGGGCGCGTTCCCGCCGCCTCTCCCGGCAGCCAGCCGCCCGGTTCGATCTGGCGGTGCAGGCGCAGCGGGGCGCGCGCGAGCACGCCCGCCAGTGCCGCCGTATCACCGCAGTACGCCGCCGCGCTGGCCACGGCGAGATCATGAAACACGCCGACGGCGTCCATCCGGCCGAACGCGCCGCCCCATTTTGCGAGCTGGGCGCGGACGGGCTCGAACCATGCCTTCAGGCCGGCGCTATCGGCTTCGGTAAGCATGCCACGCCGCTCAAGCAGCGTCAGCGCATCGCAGAGTGCCCAGACGTCGCGAAAGTCGACGACCCCCTCGGCGAGGTCCAGGCGCGGATTCACCCCGGCGCCCCCCCCGATGAGCCAGCGACGCGCAAGCGCTGCTGCGTGCTCGGCGTACACAACCTTCCGCGTGAACTCGGCTGCTATAGCGAGGACCGTGACCGAGTCGATCGCATTCCGCTGGCGGGTATGATCGTCACCGGCGACAGCGTCTGCGAGACCAGACGGAGCGGTCGCGAGGCGGTCCTCCGCCACCCTCACCAGAGCCATGGCGGCCGCCCTGCCCGGCGCGAGGTCTGCGAGGAATGGCTGGTAGCAGTTCAGCGCACTCTTCGCCCTGGCCGCCTCGATCAGCCGAGCGTCGAGACCGGCGCAATGGACGGCAATCCCGGCGTAGCGACCCACTTCCCGACCGCGGCCGGTCTCATCGACGTTTCTCGACGTTTCTGAAGCGAGCCTCGCGACCCAGCCGGCATACGCGTATTTGCCGGCGTCGCTGGCTGAGGGGTACTGCGCCTCCCACGGAGTCCGCGGCCACCTGTTCCAATCGCCGGGCAGGCCGATGCGTATCAGAAACTCAGCCTTGTTCATGTTGGCGTAGCGCAGCCGCTCGTCGAAGCGATCGCGCGCGTCGCGGCGAAAGATCACCTGTGGCTCTTCCACCGCCTTGATCGTGAAATCGGGGCGCAAGACAACGTGATTGTCAGTGAACCTCGCAATCGGCACCAGGAGGTAGCGGGCGTCGGGATTATTGGCGGCCGCCTCGAGTATCTCGCTGAATCCGGACCGGGTCAGGAAGCATTGGCCGTCCCACGGCATGACCCAGGTGGC
The DNA here is from genome assembly GCA_037200845.1 of Bauldia sp. Taxonomy (NCBI): domain Bacteria; kingdom Pseudomonadati; phylum Pseudomonadota; class Alphaproteobacteria; order Hyphomicrobiales; family Kaistiaceae; genus Bauldia; species Bauldia sp. The sequence goes on along the minus strand of JBBCGQ010000001.1, from coordinate 1,515,325 downwards.
ACCCGTCTGGAATCCGTCTTCAATGGCCAGGTTGCGGGTGGCGTTGAGGTTGAACGCATACAAATTCTTCCAGCGATGAACCCACTCGAAAGCCAGCAATCCGAGGGCGCGCTTGCCCTGCGGAAACCTTCCCGACGCCGCCTCCATCGCGTTGAAAACGCCCGGCAGGCCGTCGGCGTCGAGAAATCGCCTGCCGTATTCGGCGAGATCGAACGGGATGTGCAGAAATTTCTGACCACGCTCGGTCAGCAGCCCGATGACTTCAGCCTCGCGGTCCGCATCGGCGATGCGATTGACGATCCAGCGCTTCTCGCAGCCGGGGAAATCCGGTTCGTGGTCGAGAATGAATCGGAGGCTGTTGGCAGTCTGCCGCGTGCCGTGGCGCGGCGGCAGATCGTTGCGAGGATGCGGTAGAGCGCGAACGTCTGGTCCATCTCGCGCCTACCATACAGACCGCCGTCGGCGGGCGACAACCCGGCGATTTCGCGATATGGGGACGGCGTTTTTGGCGATTTGAATCGAGGCGACCATGCTGACCGACCTGCTGCTCGCGATTGCGCACCACCTTCTCATCTTCTCCCTGTTCGGCATCCTGATCATGGAGATGGTCATGCTCAGACCGGACATGTCGCGCGCCACGCTCTTCCGCCTGGCGGGCATCGACGGCGCCTACGGCGTCATCGCGGTGCTGATTGTCATCGTCGGCCTTCAGCCGCGTGTACTACGGGCTGAAAGGACCGGAGTTCTATCTGCAGAACCCGGTGTTCTGGCTGAAGATCGCGGCGTTCGTGGCGGTCGGCCTCTTCTCTATCCTGCCGACGCTGCGCTTCATCCAGTGGCGGCGTGCGGCGGCGGCCGACCCGACCTTCATGCCCGATCGCGCGCTGGTGGTCGCGACCAAGCGGTTCGTCCACTACGAGGGCATCGCGTTCGCGCTGATCCCGATCTTCGCGGCCATGATGGCGCGCGGCGTCGGCCTGTGACGCGTCCCCACCATCGTCTTCGACCTCGACGGGCACGCTGGTCGATACCGCCCGCGATCTGGTGACGACGCTCAACGCGGTGCTGACCAGCGAAGGCATGACGCCGGTCTCGGTCGATACGCTGATCGGAATGGTGGGCAGCGGCGCGCGCGTGCTGCTGGAAGGTGCGTTCGCGGCCGAGGGGCGCGCGTTGACGCCGGAGAAACTCGACGGGCTGCTGCGCCTCTACATGACGATCTACGACGAGCACATTGCCGACACGAGCCGCCCCTACCCCGGCGCCGAGGCGATGCTCGACGCGTTCGCAGCGGACGGCTGGCGCCTCGCCGTGTGCACCAACAAGTACGAGGCGCCGGCGCGAAAACTCCTGACGCTGCTGGGGCTCGCCGATCGCTTCGCCGCCATCACCGGCCAGGACACCTTCGCCTTCCGCAAGCCCGACCCGCGCCACCTGACCGAGACGATCCGGCTCGCCGGCGGCGATCCCGCCGACGCGATAATGGTCGGCGACTCGGCCACCGACATCGACACGGCCAACGCTGCGGGCATTCCGGTGGTCGCGGTCACCTACGGCTACAGTCCGATCCCGGTCGCGAAGCTCGGCGCGACCCGCGTAGTCCCCGGGCTCGCGGAACTGGCCGCGGCGGTGGCCGATATTCGCCGGTAGGAAATGGTGGGCGCGACAGGGATTGAACCTGTGACCCCACCCGTGTGAACAGACGTGCCGGCCCGAAATGCACGATCTGTGCGCGTCTGTTCGCACCACGTTCGGTGCAGAATATGCGTTTCCGATCAGTCAGCGCAGTGCAACAGGTTCAAATGAACCTGCGAGCACACCTGTCGCTAAGTCACTGCCCGCACCTTTCCGAATTCGAGCGCTCCAGCGGCCTTGCGAAGGTAGTCGGGCGAGAACCGCGCATAGACGCGCTCGGTGACGCGGCTATCGGAGTGACCGAGATATTGCGCTATCTCCGCCATCGGCACTCCGTTCTCTGCCATCCACACCGCCGCAGTGTGGCGGAAGACGTGCGGTGTGACATCAGCGAGGTTCGCGCGTGTTGCAGCGGTCGCAATTCCCTTGCGTACCTTCTGCACGCGCTGGCCGGCCCATTCGATTACGTATGGTGTGCGGGCGCCCGTCTTCGCTTCCGACAGAACAGCGCGGGCCAGGTCATTCATAGGAACAACCGCGCGGCCTTTTCGCCGTGCCGTGACTTCATCGGCAGATAGATCGATCAAGCCACGCTCAAGGTCGCACCGCGCCCACGTCAATTCGAGCAATGCACTTGTCCCGCGCTGCCGTAGTGATGGCGAGCGCGATAAACGCCTTCACATGCGGCATGGTCGCAGCCGCGATCAGCCGTTCCGCTTCGTCGCGTGTCAGGTAGCGATTTTTCGGCTTGGGTTTCGAAGGCGCTCAATCTGCGGAACGTTTTCGATCAGCCGCGCCTTCATGGCCCAATTCAGAGCGGTGCGAAGGTGGCCTAGTTCCGTCCAAATAGTGCCGTCCTGAATTTCCGCTCCGCGCCGCTTAGCGGTGTACTTGCGACAATCGTCTACCGTGATCGACTCCGGTTCCATGTCGCCAAAATGCGCTAGCACGGCGCGAGCCTCGAAGCCCATTGCTTCCGCGATGCGCCGGCCTTCTGTTGCGTGGCGGAACCTCTCCCACACGTCGCGGACGGTGACGCGCTCCGGGCGATTTGCTTCCGCGACTATCCGGTCAAATTCCCGTCCTGCCTCGGCGTGGTCAGTCGCAAGAAGCTGACGGCGCGAGATACGTTGTCCGGCTTCGTAGGTGGCGATTGCAAATCCGCCTCTGAACTTCTGGAGCTTGTAGACGCGCACTCGAATTCCTCCACGGCAGCAAGCGAAACGCGCAACAACTTTCCGCCCAAGCGGAAGGCTTGCAGCTTGCCGCTAGAGATTAACCGCCGAACGTGCGCGGGGGAAACACTTCCAACGGGAGGCAATTTCTTCTGGAGTTAACACCATCGACCATTGCTCAACTAAAGCGCTGTTTTGCCCGCCTTTTTGTATTGTCGGGCTAGCACTCCGCCGCAGTGAACGCGATGAGAACTTAGGCAAAAACTGCCCCATTCGCCTTTTCGGACAAGGCGCGAGGGCGCCGCGCTTCATGTTGACGGCCGCATGTCCGGAATTGTGGATTTTATTCCTAGGCGCTAGAATCGCCGAATGGCAGAGCGAAGAGTCGGCCGCATCACACAACGGATGATCGACCGCAACCATCCGCATCAAGTTCAGGTGGTCCTCCAAGATATGCGAGGGCCATAATTATGAGCCGGTCCACGGGTTCGCCGAAGCCTTGCCGTCCTACTCACGGCATTTCGGTTCGTGGCATGTCGTCAACGATCAATGGGAAACTGCGCTTCGCCTTCGGCGATCCTGCCGACGCTGACAAATTCAGAGACCGCTTCGGCGGGCGACGGTTGACCCGTCCAAAAGATCAACGGGCGGTGGCGGGAGATTTCCTGCCGTGAGCGTTTCGACTATCGGCGAAGCGCTCAATGCTCATTTGGAAGGTGACGATCTACTGCCGCTCCGGAAAAGGCGACGGCATGAAAAAGCACCGCGAATGTGTAGGCTTGCGCGCCTGACCCTACGGGTCGCTCATAGGGATTTCCAAGATGTCTGACGATTGGAGTCGACCACCTCCGCCCGAGCACGGCGACAAGACGAATGTTAAAACGTTCGCAAGCGTTGGCCTCGCCCTCAGTGGATGGGAGTTAGTCGAAGCCCATCTATCCCTGTTGTTCTTTTATGCTGTCGGCGGCAGCACCGACGCCATGCGTCGCGCGTACGGTTCGGTTATCTCGTTTCAGGGGCGGCGAAGCATGGTCAAGGAAGCCGCTGTCGCATTCTTTTTGGCAAACCCAGACGAACAGCTAGCGAAGGATTTTTCCCAGTGTCTCACGGTGATGGATGCTGCCAGCCGGCGGCGAAATGATATCGCACACGGCATCGTTCAGCCGTACGTGAGACCGGGGACGGATGTCATCGACGGCTTCGCGCTGGTGCCGTCCTACGCCGCGACCAAGCACCGGAAAACAGACTGGTCCCCGGAATACTTTTATACCTCGACCCAGATCGACGCCTTCGCGGGGCGCTTCGACATGCTCGCCGGAACAACGCTTCAGATAGTCACGCGGATCATGGCCAAGGATCGAGCCAATGGGCGATGATGAAGGAAGCGCCGCAAACTCAGACAATCCTGTTTCTTCGTCGTACGAAAGCTACCTAAAGGCCAATCCTCACCTCAGGGAATTTTTGCCGTTCCTTGAACAACTGAACAAGGAGTCTCCGCGCGGCGCCGTGCTTATCTCAGCCGGCTATCTCGAAGAGCAACTTCGTCGGACGCTGTTGGCGTTCATGCGCGACGTACCGACAGCAGGCGAACTGACAGACGGCTCTAACGCGCCGCTCGGAACTCTCTCGGCCAGGATCGCAGCAGCGTTCGCACTTGGCCTGATCGATGATCGCGAACACCACGACCTGAATATTATTCGGAAAGTGCGCAACGAATTCGCGCATTCAATTCATGCGTCGTTTGACGATCAATCCATTTCGGATCGTTGCGCGAACCTTCTGTCGTCCGCGCACAACTACGGCACGGTGAAGATTGACGCCAACGGGCAATTCGTTACCGCTGCCACCGCGTTGATACTCAATCTCGTCAATCGGCCGCACTACGTGGGCCAGCAGCGACTTGAGGGAAAGCGTTGGACTATCTAGCGCCTCCGGATCGCGCTGCCGTTGCAACTCGACCGAACGCCACGCTCCAATCTGAAATCAACCCTCAGATTTTTTCGCGCCTGACTCCCTTAAACTTCGCGTTGTCGGCCTTCACGTCCATGAATTGGCCGGTCTCGCGCGACCGCTTCGTGAAGTGCGGCTCGGCGTCGGGAAGCGCGGTTTTCAATTGCGAGCGTTTGCGGACGGCGCCCTTTCGGGCGTTGTCGCCTACGGGCTTGTTCACGGCCATGTGGGTTCCCTTTCGATAGACATGGGCGAGCCCATAACGCGGAAGGAGCGCGAAGGTTGCGCTAAGGTTTTAGACGCCTCCGCTGCCGTCCCATCTGGCCAACGCATTAGACAGTTTGCGCAAGGACTCATTGGAAGCGTTGTCGCGCTGAAGGCTCAGCAGTGCGTCATGCAGGACAACCGCTTTTCGCCCATCGCGCCAGCCGGTGACGCCTCCTGCCTCGTTCTTTATCTCGGTCGATGCAGCGAGGTTGTTCACTGCACCGCGTAATTCGCCGAGCGACGCCGTAGCGATCTTTTTGCGAAAGGTAGCGAGTGCATCGTTGACAGCGGCGCGAAGGCGCACTCCTTCGCGGCGATCTTCCTCGTCAGCGTCGGTCACTAGGCGGTCCCCATCGGTTCGGCCGCAAAGAGACGACCCGGCAAAGGTTCCAGCATCGACTCCAACTGAGCGGTGTGCTGAGGGCAAAGCACGGTATCCCTGAGCATGTCCGAGGGGCGAATTTCCTCGAAGTTGAGCTTGGCCTTACCGCGATAGGCCAGCATGACCGTCCATCCGGCAGGCATCGGCTCTTTGGCGCCGGCATTGCTTGCGACCGAATGCGCGCAACCGCGCCACGCGCACTTACTCGGAAAGCGCGGCAAACTCGTCCGCACCCATGGTGGTGGTGAACATTTCAAACTCACGGTACCGCGCAGAGCGGCGTTCATGCCGGTTCATGTGCGCAGGAACTCCGCGATGTCGATCAGGTCGGCGTCATAGCGCGAGCCCAGCACGGCAAAATTGGTTTCCACATCGACCAGCATGTATTCGCCGGCATTGTCGAGACCGGCGCGCTTGCGCGATTTCGTTACCCTGTAGCCGGCCTTATCGGCGGCCCGGCGAACCGCACTCTCCGAATTCCACATTGTTCAAACTCCTAGAATACCCACCATAAAAAGACGGCCGCGCCGTCGCCTGTATCGTCGTGGTGGCACCGCTAGAGTCAAAGCAGCGGAAGTGACGCGTGCGCCGTCAAATTCGGACACGAGCCGAGCGCAGGAACGCGCCGTGGATTCGCTCGATGTCCGGAAATGTTTTTGATGTCCGAATTTGTGATTTGGACACGAGGGTCAAATTGGCGCGACCTGTCGTTGAAGCGGCGGCGGCTCTGACTTTCGCGTGACAGATTTTCAAGCAGCGATATGCGCTGCAAATTCGGACATGAGAGTCGGCAGGGTTGAGACCAGAGGCGACGCCTCCAGAAAGCTCCTAAAGTCCGGGCTTCAGCTTTAGTGTGCTCTCGTTGTGCGCGTCATTTCTGCAACTTTGGGTAATATACCCTTTGGTTCCATAGGGGGGGTTGTTTTCTGGCAAACGTATAAAGGCGCTGGCGTTCCGTCGCGTTCTGCAATCAACTTCGACTATTCTATTGCTTCAAAGCATCTTCGCAGCAGCGAGCGCCCGGCTTACTTGGCTGGCGGACCATGCACCGCCGCGTGGCGTCGGTATGCCCCGCGCGGTCAGTTCGCGAGCAATGCCCGAAAGTGAGGTTACGCCTGACTTTTTAAGCTCTTCAAGCGTCGGCCGAAGATCGTTTGCGCGAGCGGCCGTCCGCGCCGCCAGAGCGGCCTTGGATGCCTCGCGGGCCGCGTCGGTGGGGGGAACGCCACGATAGCCGCCTAGCGCCCTCCCACGGGCCTTGGCGGCGCCTAGCGCGGCCTTCGTACGTTCCGAAATGAGTCCCGCCTCAAGCTGGGCGACGTGCGCCATGACACCAATCATGAACTCGCCCGTTGCGCCTGCGATGTCGGGGAAAATCACAGAAGCGAAGGGGAACGCCGGCCTCGCGGAGCTTCGAGAGAAAGTCGGCATTGCGCGCCAGCCGGTCCAGCTTGGCGACCACAAGGGTAGCCTTGTGCAGACGCGCCAGCGCTACCGCCTTTGCCAGTTCAGGGCGCGCGCTCTTACGGCCGGACTCAACCTCAACGAATTCTTTGATCAGCCGCCAGTCACCGCCATTCAGAAATGCGGCGACGATCTGGCGTTGCGCCTCCAAACCGAGCCCGGAACGGCCCTGCTTATCGGTCGAAACCCGCAGATAGCTTACGAAATTTCCGGTATTTGCCATGGCTCTTGAGCAATCCTGACGACGACGGTTGTCAGGTTTGTAAGGAATAGCAGGCTGACGGTCAAGTAAGATGATTCCAGAAAAAATAGGTCCGATACAGGACTAATACAGTAGAAACCGCCCGGCAATTTGAACACTGTTCACACGGTCGCAGGGGCTTGCGATACGGGCTCAAAGTCTACTTTATTCCCGTCTGAAAACCCGGCCGTTTTTCTGGTCGGAAATCTGAAATTGGTATCTGCAATCATCCCTCGGCTCCGCACTCATCCGGCGCGCTCGCGCTCATCCCCGTGAGAGAGACCAAGCCAATCAGTGAAGGGATAAACAGGGGTAACCTTCAAAAACTTGGGAGGTGTGATTCTAAAACTTTAGATTCGTGGTGCGCGAGAATATGTAAAAGATTCTGGCGCTGGGGGTGCTTTCTTACCCCTTTTCCCGATTTATCCCCCACCAGCGCATGCGCGCATCGTGCAGCGCCGACAACTGGTCCCAATCGGCGATGTCATCCGGCAGCGAGGCCATTGCCTCTGCGATGTCGAACACTGCCGATGCACCGGCCGCGAAGCCAAGCACGCGCCCCCGCTCGAATTCCGTCAGCCGACTCCGCCCGCGTTCGATGCGATAGCGATACCCGTCCTTGCTCCCATCCGCACGAATGAACACGTCGCCGCTGAACCGGCGCCCATCCGGCAAAGTCGCGCCGTCGATGCGAACCGCCCGATCTTTGATTGCGAGGATACGCCTTTGCCAGCGAGCGAGCCCGGCCCGGCCCATCATGGCCGTGAATAGCGATGTCGATATCCCTGTCTTCGATCAGCGTCACCAAGCTGTCGGAGAATTCAGCATCGGGATTGCCGACGTGCCGCGCCTTATCGAACCCATCATTTTCAAGCCACGCGGTCGCAAACTGGCGGATGGCGATGCCCTCGGCGTTTGCTTCTCTGCGGGCAGCGGCAAGGTTCGACAGGAAGCCTTCAATGCCGGCCGCTTCCAAAATGCCGCCCACGATCGCCGCCCATTCGCCGAAGCCTTCGATAATTGAGCCATCGTAGGAAGGCTCGCCCTTGGCTATCCAATTGTTGACCAGCGTCAGAACCGCATGAATGAGCGAAGGGCGGTTTTCCTCCAGCCATCCCGAACGATCCGAGTGCCGAAATTCCTTGGCCGTGCGAGCGCCTAGCGCTATCGGCGCCCAACGCTGCGCAAGCTCATTTGAAAAGGCCAGGTTGACGCCGACGACCACAACGGACTCGCGTGGCTCGCCCTCAAATGACTCATTCGATCCAAGCAAACGGTCTTCCCAGATCGCTTCCGATACGCGGCGAGCGAGCGCGTTCGAGTCGATCAATGTGCCGTCGCGCACGTTGTCGATGAAAAGGGTCCGGAGGTTGCGCGCGCTTGTCGTGATCGCCTTGCGCTGTTCCTCGGCGTCGGCGGACCAGCCTTGATTGGCCGGGCTCGCACCGGTTGCGATCTTGAAAATGGTGTTGACGAGATAGCTGCCGCCGACGCGATTATCGAGCTTCGTCACGCCATAGAGCGGAGTCTTTCCGGATATGAGCGGACGAACGAATTGTTCGATCAACAAGGCGTATGCCGTCGCGCGGCTGCCAGCGTCGGCAAAAGGAAAATCGCAGAAGCACTCCGCCAGAAGCGCACGTGCATCATTGACCGCTTTCCATGTCGGCGACGGGCGCGGCTAAGGGGAGCGTGAGGTTGCCGGCGTCATAGTAGAAGCCGCTTGCCGCGTGATATCCCTTTTCACTGACAAGCTTCGCTCTGGAATCAACACGGACATAGAACGGTGCCCGGACCACGCCACTAAGAGTCGCAAGCTCGGTCGGATACGTTCCATCAAGCATCGACGTTGTGACGGCACGCGGCGCTTCAACACCGCGCACATACTCGCCGCGCACGTCGAGGAACTTCACGCGTTCCTCCAACGCAGCCGCAAAGCGGCCGGGCGTCATGGTGACAATCTTCAACCGCTCGGTTTCACGATCCACTTTAAGCCGAACAAGATTCATTCCCGCGACGTACAGAAAGCCGCCGTTACGGCTTAGCTCAATCGCGTGCTTCCATGTCGTCGCTTTGATGTCGTTGTGATCGGTGTCGAGGCGGACAACCTGAAAGCCGGCGGCAGCGGCAGCGGCCGTAGCGGCGTTTATAGCCGCCGTGCTGTCGTCACTGATTTCTTCCAGAATGTCTTTCAAATCGCCCTTGAGCGCTTGCACGCCGTCGCCGGTTGCCTTTGCGATCAGCTTCACCAGCCGCGAGCGCTCAGTCTTTGACAGCCTTGCTTCCGCAATCGCCGTCAGTATCTCGTTGGTGTTATCGCCAACGGCGAGTGTCTGCACTCTACCCGCAATCGACTGGTAGGACTCGCGTTCAGGCTTCTCGCGCTTCGGCCGCAATGCATTGGTCATTCAACGAACTCCCCAGCGCGCTCGACCGCATCCCCCTCAATGTCGATGGCGCTACAAATCAAAGTCAGAAAATCGGAAGCGCGAATGTCGCGGCAGTGCGCGTGCTGACAAGTGATTGCCGCGCTGCGCTGGCCGTCGCCGCTGAACGCCACGCATCCGTTATCGGGACCATCGCCCGGCTTCTTCGTATGCGCATCTTCGTTCGGACATTCGATGGTTGCTTTTCTCGCTTCCGCTCCATGAACGAATGGGCCAGCCGACATCATCCAGAAAGCCGCACACGTCGAAGCGCTCGCCGCCTTCTGCAAGCAAGCGGGCAAAACGAGTCCGCAAGGCTTCGTCTTCGAGGATGATTCCAGATTTCCGAACGGCGACAGTACGGCGCTCACGTTCGGGAGGAAGTTCGACCTGGGGTAAGAACAGCGGCCCGCCGATGTTGACGACGGTCCGGAACGGCGCGGCACGACGATGCGCGGGTGCGTAGAAGCTGCGATTCAAGTCCGCGCCGGTAGGATCGAAGGCAAGGCCAAGCTCACGTCCAACGGCCTCGTATCGCGCCCGCCATTCGGCCTTGCGCCGATCAAGAGGCGTGGCGCGATCCGGCCGATATGTTTCGGCAAGCGGAATGAGGACGCGAGCCTTATGATGCGTGTCGGAATGACTGTGCGTCGTCCACACGACAGCCGACTTGCCAGCGCCAGCAACACACGCCACCACTTCACCGAACGTTTGCCCGGCGTCGATGTCGAAGCCGATGGCGTCTAGCGCCTCTATATCTTCAGCGACGCGGCGGCGACCTGACAACGTGCCAAACAGGAGAAGCAGCCCGTCCTTCGACTCGCGCACGTAATGCGTCGCGAGGTTCGACAGAAGCTCGCGGCCTGTCGTCGGCCACGCCTTCCAACGCTTCGAACGGCGCGACGGTGCGAAGCTGATCGTCATCGGCCGATCTAATGACGTGTCGTCTGCGGCGCCGATAAGGATCGCATCTGAAAAGAAGTTGGCGGACGGCTCGGCTAAAAGCCGCCCGCCGGACACGCCCGGGCGTGGAGCGCGCCGCCGTGTCGTCGTTCGTGTTTGTTGAGACCATTTGAATGCTCCACGCTGAACAGAAACTAGCCGGCCACGACGTAGGTCGCCGGCCTCATCAACGCTAGAAAAAGTTAGGCAAATGTTTCGGGGAAGCCGACGACCGCGCCAAGGAAACGCGCGGTCGTCGCTCCCGGCTTGTCGTCCGGAAGATGCCGAACCAGACGACAAAGAGCTAAGAGTTTACGCGAAGCTTTCGGCGGCAGCGGCGGCGGCGTCCGCAATGCTGTCTAAGGCGACGGCCAGCACGTGCTCGGCGGCGGCGCTGTCGGCTGGCGATGCGTCGCCGAAGGGCCAGGATATGGAAATGCTCTCGGCAGTCGCTTCGATATCGATCTCGACAAGCAGGGTAACGTCATCGGTGGCGCGAGCGAGCACCGCCACAACGGCGCGCTCGGCCGTGCGTTCGTTTTCGGCGTCGAAGTCAGCCATGAAGCGCGCTTGCGCGTTGATGCCGTCTACCTCTGTCGCGCTCAGCACATCGCGGACAAACCAGACCCATGAACGCGTGAGCATGGTGGGCATGGTATCGACCCACTTGCCACCATAGTTCTCGACATGCCTGCGCTGTTGGTCACGGGCAACCTGTTCGACAAACGTCATGGCTCTACGCGTCCGATGTCAGCCCCTTCTCGCTCTCGTGCCGCGAGGTAGACGCGTTTCAGTTCTGTCGATAGGCCACGCCATTCGCGATCAAACGCATCAGGCGAAAGGGAACGCATGTAGGAAACGAACTTCGCGTAGCGGGTGGCTCGCTGTTCTGGGTTCTCAGCCATTTGCGATTTCCTCCAGCGAGGACAGCGCAAAGACGCGTGCTTGTAAGATTCCGGCGTCGGCGTATTTTTTCTCGGCGTCCAGTTGCAGGATCATTTCCCGCAGGCGGCGTATCTCGGCATGCCGGTCGAAGCCGGAACCGACGTTCGCGCCGCGCTTGCCGCCGAGGTCGCTGAACATGGCACGCAATTCGGCGCGCTGGGACGCGAAGTCGCTATCGGAAAGTTGCTCCATGTATCGCAGCCACTGCAAGTTCTCTGGCGTCGCGTTTTGACGCTTGGCATCTTGCGATGCTGGCGCGCCAACTTCAGGAGACGCGGGTTTCTTCAGAACGTCGGCGAGGGCAATGCGTTCTTGTGCGGTCAGCTTGTGTGCGCCAATCGCATTCCCCAGCGCGGCGCCACTTATGGCCGCGAAGCCGTTGGATTTCTGTCTCTCCAAGCTTCAATTCGAGATTACTCAAAGTCATGTCCTGCTCCTTTGCGTTGGCGCGCCAAGTGCTGTTGCCACTTGGCCCGTAGAATTGGGTTATCGTTGAGTGCTGCTTGTCGGCGGTTCCACCGGCAGCGCCTCCAATCGTTTCATGTTGCGCGCGGTGCGATGGCTTTGCGCCGCCACCGCGCGCCCACGCGTGCCGATGTCTGGTCGCGCTTGTCTCTGCGCGTTCTCTCTCGGCAGCGAGTCGGTCTTCTCGCTCGGCTTCATCCAATGCCTCGACGGTCCAGCACTCGGCATCGGTAAGCGCGGCAGGATCACGGCTGCGCAGTTCATCGACACGTCGCCGAATGGCGGCGACTTCACTCACCGTCTCGCGTTCACGCGGCGACCATTCGGCTTCGGCACGACGCCGGATCGAAAGTTCGCTCGCGAACTTTGCGACTAAGACTCGCCGGGCGCTCATACGATCACGGCTTCGCCTTGCGGCGCCCGCGCGCCTCGGCGAGTAGCTTGCTGGCAATCGTGTCACCGCCAAGCAGGATGGCGCGGTCGGCATGCGTCAGCGGTCGCCCTTCGGACATCAGCGACATGACGCGCGCGTGCGCCTCCAGCACTGCGACCGTTGCAGCGCTGATAGGGCGCTTCTTAGCTGACCGCGACATTCTTCTTCGCCAGTAATGCTTCGGCCAGCGGGAGCAGAATTCTCCGGCCCCACGCGCTGGCGCTTTCGTCGTTGTGCGCGGCGGCGAGTTTGATGGTGCGCAGTTCAGCCGGCGTCAGCCAAAAGCCATAGGCAACCGAGCGGAGCGGTTTCTTCTTCATCGCATTGTTTCCGAAATGGGGGGGGGTCGGCACACGTCCCCGACGTGGTGCCAATAACGCGCATGATAGAAGATGTTGGAAGGAAATGCAAGATTAGATGAGTGTCACGGCTCAAGAAGTTAGGCAAATACGCGCCACACACGCCGGCATAATCTGCTTTGGTGCCGATTTGCCTAAGTTCTATATCGAATAGATGGCCGCGCGTACTTATATCTAGGCTGCGATATAGCCTCCGTGCTATAATGTGTGCTTCTCCGACATCAGAACACACCGCGCCGGGCACGCTCGGCACGCTTCCCGTTGGCGCCCTCACGCGCACGGCCGGTGCCCTTTTCCTCTCGGAATTTCTTCGATGGCTGACGACCAACACGGAATTGCTATTGGGCGTAGACGCATCGCGTGCGGAGTCCGGGCTTGCCTCTCTTGACCGCGCGCTAGGTCGCTCGGCTGCATCGCTGGCGGCGTTCGACAGATCGGCGCAAGCGACATTCTCAGCGCTCGCTCGCACGGCTGCCTCAGCATCAGGCGCGAACCTGTCGAAAGCATTTAGTGTCGCCGGGCCAAGCAAGGCCGCCGTGTCGAATTTTTCCGCACTTGCAAGGCGCTTTCAAGCGCGCGCATCAATCCCAGCACAGGCGCCGCACTGGCATCGGTCACCACCGCCGCATCGGCGTTCCGAGCACCATCAATCGCGGCCGTCCGGAATCTTGGCACGCTGATAAGGACGCTAGAGACCGGATCGCCTTCACGCGTTGCCGCTATGGCGAACGCGCTCAATCGCCTTCGAGGATTTTCGGTCGGCAGCATCCGCACCGGCAATGTCGGCGGTAGTCGCGGTGGCGTAGCTACGGAAGCGGGAGCACTGACAGCGTTCAATGGCACGCTGGCGTCTACAAACCAGTTGCTCGGCCTATTCGGCGTGTCGATGGCCGCGTTTCAAGCGAGGCGCTTTATCAGCGGCATCACGGACGCGGGCGCCGCACTCTTCACATTTCAAAAGACCATTCTTGCCGTCGCCACATCCGCCGACGAATTCGCGTCTGACAAATCATTCATCAACACGCTAACGCGCGAACTGCCTATCGGGCTTGCCGACGCGCAAACGTCTTTCGGCAAGTTCGCCGTCTCGGCTCGGCTGTCTGGCGTCTCGGTCAAAGAGACTCAGGAAATCTTCCGTAGCTTCGCTACCGCCTTCAGCGTGCTCGGTCTCGACTCTGAGTCTCAATCCAAGGCGTTCTTGGCGATTGAGCAAATCTACAACAAGAATAGGGTTATGGCGGAAGAGCTTCGCCGTCAGTTGGCGCAGTACCTTCCCGGCGCCTTCGAACTCTTCGCGCAATCCATTGGCAAGAGCACCGCCGAACTCGACAAGCTGATGCGCGCCGGCAAGGTGCCATCGTCTTCCGTCTTGCCGTTTGCTCGTCTTGTCGCCGAAATTTTACGCCGGCCGCGTTCCAGCCGCTCTAGCGCAGTCGCGCGCTCAGATGCTCTTGCTCCAGAACGCTTTCACCGAATTCCAGCAGACGACATACGGCGCGGGCGTCAACTCCGGCATTGCCGCCTTCGCTCAGACGCTTCGCACGGCACTTCCCGCCAATGAACTTGACGGCCTAGCGCAGCGCATCGGCGGCGGCTTCCGGACAATCGCGGTGGCAGTTGCCGCGCTCGGGTCGGTCGCGCTCCAGCATGTAGACGGCATCCTGCGCTTCGGTGGCGCGCTCGCGTCGTTCCTGGCCCTGCAATCAGTGGCTTCGATCCTCTCGCGGCTGTCGCCATCGTTCCTGTTGCTTGGCGCATCGGCCGCGCTCGCTGCTTCGGCTGATCCGAAGTTCCGGACCCTTGCCGTTGGCGTCGGCGTGCTCACTGCCGGCTTCGTCGCGTTGAACGCTGAACTCGCGGCCACGTTGGCGCGCGTCCTGATTATCCCTGCCGCTGCCACGGCCGGCCTTCTTGTCGTCGGTGAAGGTCTAAAGAAGATCGGCGTGCCGGGCTTCGGCTTTGACGACTTCAAGAAAGTTGTCGGCGCCGCTGCCGATGCGCTCGATATCGGCGGCATCCTCAAGAAACTCAATGACGATATCAACGGCGCACTGTCTGCCGGCGCATCGAACTTGTCAGGCTTGCCCGGCGTCAAAGAAATCACTGATGCTTTTGCCGAAGCATCGAAGGCCGCTGACGCATTCGCGGCCAAGCAAGCCGACCTTGGCAGCCAATACGATGCCAACGCCGCCCGCGCCGCGCGTGCTGCCGCGTTGCAGGCAGACGCCGATGCGCTCACCACTAAGCAACAGTCATTGCTTGATCGCGCTGATCCAATTGGTAAGGCGACGAGAGCGTATCGTGAGCAGCTAGACCTTCTTCATCAACTTGTGGCGGCGAAACAAATCAGCGCGGACCAAGAGCGCGCAATTGCCGGCAGGCTCGCAGCTTCAACCCTCGCGGAGCGCGATCCGTTCGCAGCACTGGTTAAGTCGATGCGCGAGGAAGCGGACGTGCTTGCGCTGACGGGCGACAGCCGCGAAGTCGAGAACAAGCTACTCCAGCAAAAGAACGACCTTCTAAAAGCCGGCGTCGATCTTACCGCCGATCAGATTGCAGCACTGCGCCAGCTTGATGCGGCCATGCTCGACATGCAGCACGGCGGATCGAACGGCTTCGCTCAATGGTCCGCGTCGGCGAAGGATTTCAAAACCAGCATCAACGACGCCGAAAAGAACGGCGTTGAAGGATTGTCGAACGCACTCGCGGACGTGGTGACGAAGGGCAAAGCCGACTTCGCTAGCTTGGCGCAATCAATCCTGCACGATCTCGCGAAGGCAGTGATCCAATCGTGGCTGAAGGACGCGCTGGCAGGCTTTGGCGGCGGCGCCGCGAGCCTAACGGCTGCGTTAGCGAACGCCAGCCGCGTGAGCGCGGCAACGCCTCCAGTCGGCATCGTGCCAAACGCGATCAGCACGCCGGTTGTGAATGTGTATGCGGGCAGCGTCGCGTTTGCTGGCGGCATCGGCAGCGACTTCGCGGCGGCTGCGAATAGTGCCGGCGTAACGAAGATGATTCCGGGCAGCTACCCAATTGTTCCGTCCGGCTCTTTTTCCGGATCGTTCATGGACGCGTTTCCGGCGCTTAACGCCGCGTCCAATCTGACAGGTGCAAATGGGCGACTAAATCCTGCCGCCGCGTTCAGCTACCTCCGCAGCGCCGGGCTTAGCGACGTTGCCGCGTCCGCCGTATTGGGCAATCTGAAACAGGAATCTTCCTTCAATCCGAATATCTGGGGCGACGGCGGATCGTCGTTCGGCCTGGGGCAGTGGAACGGCGACCGGCTAGCGTCGCTTCGCGGCTTCGCCGGTAGCACAACGCCTGATGCGAAGTCGCAACTCGACTTCCTGCTTTCGGAATTGCGCGGCTCGGAGTCACGTGCCGGCAGCGCGCTCTTTGGCGCGAATGATCTTTCGTCCGCCAACTCGGCAATGAAGATGTTTGAGCGCTACGGCGATGCCAGCCAAGGCACGCGTCTGTCGTTCTCGCAGGATATCTTCAACCAGTTCAGCCAATCGACGGGCCAGCTTACCGGCGCCATGACTGCGGCAGCGAACGCCGCCCAACTGTCTGCGGGCGGCATGGGCTCGCTTGCCTCGACACTCACGCAATCCGCAATCCCAGCGCTATCGCAGATCGGCGCCGGCATGATCGGCGGCGGTGGCGGCGGCTTGTCGTCGTGGCTGGCCACGTTGCCGGCATTCGACACGGGCGGGCTTACCAAGGGCGCCGGCCCGGCCATGCTTCACGATAACGAGGCTGTTGTTCCGCTCACACGCGGCGGCGCTATCCCGGTTGAAGGCGGACGCAACGGCGGCAGCGGTCGCGCGATCATCAATATGCCGATCACGATCATGGCAACCGACGCGGCTTCTTTTGGCCGTTCACAAAAACAGATCGGTCGGAAGCTGCAAGAGCGCGTTCACCGCGCCGCGTATGAGTAAGGGAGTCGAAAATGAGCCGCAAAAGTCTTTTGGCAGCGCGTGAGAAATACAGCCGCGCTAGAGCGCGCGCACCCGTAGCTATGCCGCCGCGTGATGTTCCGTCGAAGGAAGACCTACGGCGCGACGCCGACGCGGCGTTTCATCGGTTCCAGTTGGAGGGACGCGAAGTAACAAAGTTGGCGCCCGGTGTGTCGGTGTGGCGGGAGCCATTCAATCCTTCAACGCGGTTCCCAAAGTCGGCCGCCTAGGGAATGGTGGGCGATACAGGGATTGAACCTGTGACCTTCCCCGTGTGAAGGGGACGCTCTCCCGCTGAGCTAATCGCCCGAAACCGTCAATGGGTTCATTTGAACCTATCACCCTACTACAAACCGTTGCCCTGAAAGGGAAGGGCTCTCCGGTGTGAAGGGTGTGCTCTCCCGCTGAGCTACGCGCCCTCGCGGCCTTGAAAGGCCGGAAGTGCGGCCAATTAAGGTACCGGCCGAACCCAAGTCAAGGCGCGGCCACGATGCTTTAACGATCCCGGCGGTATGCTTCGCGCCATCCGGGCATCGCTCAGCGTGCCTCTCGAGACGGCAGCCGCGAGGCGACGCAGATGCCCTATCGGTTCCAGAATATCCAGGCGCTGCGGGCGGTCGCCGCCTCACTCGTGCTCTTCGCACACGCGTGCAATTTCGCCGCGGGCGCCGAGCCGTCGCTTGCCTCCGCCATGTGGGCCATGCGCCACGTCGGACACATGGGCGTCGACATATTTTTCGTGATCAGCGGCTTCATCATGGTGGTGGTCGCCCGCCGCGGGCTGGAGAACGGACCGTCGCCCGCGCGTGTCGCCATCGATTTCCTGCGCCACCGCGCCGTGCGAATCTATCCGCTGTTCTGGATCACGCTCGCGGTGTTGCTCATCCTGCCGGCGGTACCCGGCGTTCCGCACGACTGGATGGCGGTGTTGCGCGACCCGACCCGGCTTCTGCTGCTCGTCGACCCGACCGAAGACGTCATCGCGTGGTCCCTGACCCGCGAAATCTATTTTTACGGCGCGGTCGCGTTGATCATGCTGTTCGGCCCTCGCCGGTTTGCGTCGGCGTTCGTCATCGCGGCCATCCTGTTCGTGCTTTTGCTGGTTGCGAAAGCGGTGACCGGCTTTGGCCGCGACGTATCCATGCTCGACCGGATCGCGCTGGAATTCATCATCGGCGCCGGCATCGCAGCGCTGATCGCATCCGGCGTTCGCGCCGGCTGGCGCACGGCCATCGTCGCCGGCGTCGCCCTGCTGGCCGCCTCGGCCGCGCTGTCGCCGGACGCGATACTCCTCTCGGGCACACGCTTCCTGGTCTGGGGAATTCCGGCCGGCCCTATCCTCTATGGCCTCGTCGCGGCGGAGCAGACGAACACGCTGCTGCTGCCGGCGTGGCTCCGCGACTTCGGCGACGCTTCCTACTCGCTCTACATGTGGCATACGCCGGTGCTGATCCTGCTCGCGGCGCTATGGCCGGCCATCGGCCTCTCCGGCAGCCTCGTTGGCGGCGTTACGGCGCTCGTCGCCGGCAATGTCCTGTCGATCCTCGTTGCCAGGCTCAGCTACACCTGGATCGAGACGCCGCTGATGGCGCGCGGCCTGGCAAAACGGGCTGGCGGCGAATCCGTCCCCGCCGTTCCGGCCGCGACCGCCCGATCCTGATTGGCATGCATATCCATGCCAGTGAAATCCTTGCCGGATTTTCGCCTCCGGGTACGTTCCTCAATTGCCGAACCGCCCTGCGGACGCTAGCTTCCCCGGCACGTCTAGGGATCGGGAAAACAAAAGACTGAAATGACGGAGTCAGCGGACGGCAGCGCGTCCTTTGTGCTGGAGGCGCGGCATCTTTCGAAATCCTTCGGGCCGGTCGAGGTTTTGAGCGACGTTTCCGTCGGCCTCAAGGCCGGCGAGGTGCACGCCGTGGTCGGCGAGAACGGCGCCGGCAAGTCGACGCTGATGAAGATTCTCGCCGGGCACCTGACGCCCAGCCGCGGGACCATCCTGCTCGACGGTCACGATGTCGTGTTCACGGGACCGGTCGATGCCGAAAAACGCGGCATCGTTCTGGTGCACCAGGAGATCCTGCTCGCGCCGCATCTCACCGTCGCGCAGAACATATTCATGGGCCGCGAGATCCGCGCCGCCGGCATCAGCCTCAACGACCGCGAGATGAACCGGCAGGCGCGCGAGGCCGTCGCGGCACTCGGCGCCGACATCGAGCCGACCACCGTCGTGTCGCGCCTGTCGATCGCGCAGCGGCAACTGGTGCAGATCGCCCGGGCGCTCCATGTGCCGCATCGCGTCGCCATCTTCGACGAACCGACGGCATCGCTGACGCCGTTCGAGACCGAGGCGCTGCTCAAGGTGATCCGCGAGCTGCGCGCCCGCGGCATCGCCGTCCTCTACATCTCGCACCGCCTCAACGAGGTCGCCGCGATCGCCGACCGCGTCACGGTGCTGCGCGACGGCAAGCACATCGCGACGCGCGAAGCCTCAACCTTGACGCCGATCGAGATGGCGCGGCTGATGGTCGGCCGCGACATGTCGCATCTTTATCCCGACCGCCCGCCGGAGGTGAGCGGCGAGCCGATCCTCGAGGTGCGCGCCGTCGATGTGCCGGGCTATGCCAGCGACGCTTCGTTCAGCATCAAGGCCGGCGAGATCCTGGGCTTCGCCGGGCTGATCGGCGCGGGGCGCACGGAGCTGCTCGAAGGCGTCGTCGGGCTGCGCCCGCATCGCGGCGAGATTCGCTTCAAGGGGCAGCCGGTGACGTTCCATACCGTGCGCGACTCGATGCGCGTCGGCATCGTCTACCTGTCGGAAGACCGCAAGGGCAAAGGCCTGCTGCTCGCGCGCGACCTGCCGACCAACCTGACGCTCGCCGCGCTCCAGCATTTCGTGCGCGGGCCGCTCATCGACCGCGGCAAGGAAGATTCGGCGCTGACCACCGCGATCGGCGAGTTCGACATCCGCGCCGGGCGGCGCGACATGCTCGCCGGGCAGCTTTCCGGCGGCAACCAGCAGAAGCTGCTGCTCGCCAAGATGATGCTGCTCGATCCCGAGGTGATCATCATCGACGAGCCGACGCGCGGCATCGACATCGGCACCAAGCAGCAGATCTACAAATTCATCGCCGAGCTCGCGGCCAAGGGCAAAGCCGTCATCGTCATCTCGTCGGAGATGCAGGAGCTGATCGGCATCTGCCATCGCATCCTGGTCATGCATCACGGCAGGATCGTCGGCGAAGTGAGCGGCGAGTCGATGACGGAAAACGAGATCGTGGTGTATGCCACGGGTGTGACGACGCAGGCGGGAACCGCCTTGGCTTTGACGGGGGCGGTATGAGCGAGACGACGCTGAAGGCGAAACCGGCACTGCCGCTGCGGCTGGACCTCGCGACTGTGGCGCCCTTCGCGGCGCTCGCCGTGCTCATCATCGTCGGGGTGTTCGTCAACGGCAACTTCTTCTCGACCAACAATCTGATCAACGTGGCGACGCGCAGCGCCTTCACCGCGATCATCGGCATCGGCGCGACCTTCGTCATCTCGGCCGGCGGTCTCGACCTGTCGGTCGGCTCGATGGTGGCGTTCGTGGCGAGCCTGTTGATCCTGTTCCTCAACGCCGGCGCGATCAGCGATCCGTTCACGCTGCTCGTCGCGGCGCTGGCGCTGACGGTGGTCATCGGCGCGGCCTGCGGCTTCGCCAACGGCCTCATCACCACGGTCGGGCGGATCGAGCCGTTCATCGCGACGCTCGGCACGATGGGCATCTTCCGCGGCCTGACGACGTGGCTGTCGCAGGGCGGCGCCATCACGTCGCGCAACGCCACGATCAACGACTACATGCACCCGTTTTACTACGGCAACGTGCTCGGCCTGCCGGTGCCGATCCTGGTGATCCTGCTCACCGGCATCGTCGGCGCCTTCATCCTTTACCGCACGCCCTACGGCCGGCACGTCATCGCGGTCGGCTCCAGCGAGGACGTCGCGCGCTATTCCGGCATTCCGGTTAACCGAGTCCGAACGATCACCTACGTCATCCAGGGGCTGTGCGTCGCGATCGCCGTCATTCTCTACGTTCCGCGGCTAGGCTCCGCCAACGCCACCACGGGCATCCTGTGGGAATTGCAGGCGATCACGGCGGTGGTGGTCGGCGGCACGGCGCTGCGCGGCGGCGTCGGGCGCATCTGGGGGACGGTGTGCGGCGCGCTCATCCTTGAGATCGTCGGAAACATCATGCTACTGTCGAACTTCATCAGCGAGTATCTGATCGGCGCCGTGCAAGGCGCCATCATCATCATCGCGATGCTCGTCCAACGTTCCCTGATGCGCAGAACCTGAATCACACCGGGTCAACTGGGTCGCCCGGTTTTTCTGAACTACAGGCCCATCGAAAACGTGAGGGAGAAAAGCATGCGTAAAGTAATCATGGGGGCAGCCGTTGCGATGGCTGCGCTCATCGGCGTGGCTCACGCCCAGGACACCAAGTACACCATCGGCGTTTCCATTCCTGCCGCTGACCACGGCTGGACCGGCGGCGTCGTGTTCCACGCCAACCGCGTGGCGAAGCTGCTGGAAGCGCAGCACCCGGGCCTGACCGTCATCGTCAAGACGTCGCCGGATCCGGCCTCGCAGGCCAACGCTCTGCAGGACCTCGAGACGCAGGGCATCAACGCTCTCGTCATCCTGCCGACCGATCCGGATCCGCTGGTCAACGCGATCAAGGAGATCAAGAACAAGGGCACGTTCGTGACGCTCGTCGACCGCGCCCCGTCGAACAACGACCTGTCGGTGCGTGATCTCTACGTCGCCGGCAACAACCCGGCCCTCGGCGCCACCGCGGGCGACTACATCAAGGCGACCACGCCGAACGCGCAGGTCGTCGTGATCCGCGGCCTGCCGATCCCGATCGACCAGCAGCGCCAGGACGGCTTCGACAAGGCGATCGAAGGCTCGGGCGTCAAGGTGCTCGAGAAGCAGTTCGGCAACTGGTCGCAGGACGACGCCTTCAAGGTGATGCAGGACTTCCTGACCAAGTATCCGAAGATCGACGTGGCGTGGGTGCAGGACGACGACATGGCGGTGGGCGCGCTCAAGGCCATCGACCAGGCCAAGCGTACCGACATCCAGTACATCATCGCAGGCGCCGGCTCCAAGGACATGGTCAAGCGCGTCATGGACGGCGACAAGCTGATCCCGGTCGACGTGCTCTACCCGCCGGCGATGATCGGCACCGCGCTGGAACTCACCGCTGCCAAGCTCTACGGCGGCGTTCCGGTCAACGGCTCGTACATCCTCGATGCGACGCTGATCACCAAGGACAACGCCAAGGACTTCTACTTCCCGGATTCGCCCTTCTAGAATTCGGACCATCATCGCGTTACGAGATGGGGCGCCCTCCGGCGCCCCATTTTCGTTCATGGTCAAAGAAGCGCGCACCATTCCCGTCCACGTCCTCGGCGACGAGCGCATTCATCTGGCGCCGCCGCATCTCGGGCGGCTGCGGCAGGGTCAACTGAAGACGCTGTGCGGGCTGGTCGCGGTGACCGCCCTCAGCCCATTCGTGATGGCCGAGGACGACAGGAAGCGGTGTCCCGTCTGCTTCGGGACCGCCAAGCCGAGGAAGGCGCCGGCTACTGCTGGATCTGGAGGTAAGGCACCGCCAAAAGGGCGGTCGTCAGTGCGCTCAGGGCGAAAAATACCGCGACGCGGATAACGATACTCATAACGCCCCCAAGCCGCCCTTCGCCCCCTCCCCACCTAACGCGGCGGGGCTTAATTCTTCATTTCAGCAATAATTTTCAATCGCAGTGATCGGTGTCACATGCAAGGGGATTTCGGCCCGCGTTTGGCGCTGCCAGACGCTTTCGGCGGCGGTGTGGCATCCAAAATTTTGGGCCGTGCAAGGCAGCGGCGGCTCTAGTATATGTGCCCGCCGTTGCTGCGGCGCAGAAGGCCGCCCGCCGGCGACAGCGATGCCAATCCGAGGGAGTTTCGAGCCATGCCGATCCGCGCCGTCGTCTACGGGGAGAACGTCCACGAGCGCAAGAACGCCGTCGTCGGCGGGCTTTACCCGAAGGGCATGCACGGGGCGATCGCCGATGCGCTGAACGCCGACCCGAACATCAAGGCGACCACCGTCACGCTCGACCAGATCGACATCGGCCTGTCGGCGGAGAAGCTGAAGGACGTCGACGTGCTCACTTGGTGGGGCCACGTCGCCCACGACCAGGTGCCCGACGCCGCGATCGACCGCATCTGCGAGCGCGTCTGGGAAGGCATGGGCCTCATCGTCCTCCACTCCGGCCATTTCTCGAAACTGTTCAAGAAGCTGATGGGCACCCCCTGCGCGCTGCAGTGGCGCGAGGCGGGCGAGAAGGAGCGCGTCTGGGTCGTCAACCGCACGCACCCGATCGCCGCCGGCCTGCCGCCGTCCTTCGTCGTGCCGGAGACCGAGATGTACGGCGAGCCCTTCTCGATTCCGGAGCCGAAGGAGACGGTGTTCATCTCCTGGTACGACGGCGGCAACGTCTTCCGCTCGGGCGTCACCTACCAGCGCGGCGGCGGTAACATCTTCTATTTCTCGCCGGGCCACGAGGTCTACCCGATCTACCACCAGCCCGAGGTGCAGACCGTCCTGCGCAACGCGGTCAAGTGGGCCTACAACCCGAACCGCTTTGCCGCCGACCAGTGGGAACAGAAGAACATCAAGGCGCACGAGCCGATCGTCGTGAAGGGTCCGGTGCTTTCCGCCGCCGAGCACCAGGGGCGCTAGTTCCATGAAGCTTCTCATCATCGGCACCGGCTCAATGGCCGCTGCCCACGCCAATAACTTCAAGAAGATCAAAGGCGTGAAGCTGGTCGCCGCGGTCGAGACCAACGCCGAGCGGCGCGCCGCCTTCGCCGCCGAGCACAAGATCGCCAACGTCTTTTCCGATCTCGACGCGGCCATCCAGTGGGGCGAATTCGACGCCGCCGCCAACGTGACGCCGGACGCCGTCCACTACCCGACGACGATGAAGCTGATCGCCGCCGGCAAGAACGTGTTCTGCGAGAAGCCGCTCGCCACCGACTACAAGCTCGCCAAGAAGATGACCGACGCGGCCGAGAAGGCCGGGCTGATCAACATGGTCAACCTGACTTACCGCGCCTCGCCCGCCGTGCACAAAGCGCGCGCGATGGCGACCAACGGCGAGCTCGGCACGGTGCGCCATTTCGAGGCGTCCTACCGGCAGAGCTGGCTGGTGTCGAAGGCGTGGGGCGACTGGAAGAGCGAGGATCGCTGGCTCTGGCGGCTGTCGACCGAGCACGGCTCCAAGGGCGTCGTCGGCGACGTCGGCATCCACATCATCGACTTCGCGACCTTCGCCGCCGGCAGCGACATCGCGGCGATGGCGCCGATGGTGCGCACCTTCCACAAGGCGCCCAAGGACAAGATCGGCAAGTACAAGCTCGACGCCAACGACTCCTTCGCCATGACGGCGGAGCTGAAGAACGGCGCCATGGGCTTCGTCCAGGCGACGCGCTTCGCCACGGGCTACCTCAACGACCTCGACGTCACGCTGTTCGGCGACAAGGGCGCGCTGAAGGTTCACACCGACGGCAAGGACTCCTCGCTCCTGGCCTGCCTCGGCGACGACATCGACACCGCGACGTGGCGGACAGTGAAGTGCCCGCCGGTGCCCACGACCTACCAGCGCTTCGCCGAAGCCGTCGCCTCCGGCGTCAACGGCGACCCAAGCTTCCGCCGCGCCGCCGACATCCAGAAGGTGCTGGATGCGCTGCTCAAGGCGGGCGAGTCGGGCAAGGGGCTGGTGAGGCTGTAAGGAGGCGCGGTTCGCTCCGTTCCTGCTTCTCGCCCCTCCTCCCCTCCACTGTCATCCTTCGGCGGCGCGCAGCGCCGACCGGAGGACCAGCTTCGGCACAGCGATTGTCGCGGCTGGTCCTCCGGTCGACGCCTCCGGCGTCGCCGAAGGATGACAGTGGAGTTTGGGTCGAGCGGGCGGGCCGGTTACCGCGACATCCCCTTCCCCGCCAGCTCCCGCTCATACGCCGCCATCAGCGCCTCGCGCTCGTCGCCCAGCTTGCGCAGATACCCCCACGTGAAGATGCCGGTGCTGTGGCCGTCGTCGAAGGTCAGCTTCACGGCGTAGTTGCCGATCGGATCGACGGCGACGATGGTCACGTCGCGCTTGCCGCCGACGGTGACGCGCTGCTCGGGGCTGTGGCCCTGCACCTCGGCCGAGGGCGAGAGGACGCGCAGCAGCTCGGCCGGCACGTCGTGGACGGCGCCGTCGTCGAAGGCGACGACCAGCGTGCGGCGGTCCTTCTTCAGCCGGATTTCGACCGGCCACGGAGACTGGATTTCATTCATTCTGGC
Source organism: Bauldia sp. (assembly GCA_037200845.1). Classification (NCBI taxonomy): domain Bacteria; kingdom Pseudomonadati; phylum Pseudomonadota; class Alphaproteobacteria; order Hyphomicrobiales; family Kaistiaceae; genus Bauldia; species Bauldia sp. The sequence continues at coordinate 1,490,302 of JBBCGQ010000001.1, read as the reverse complement.
ATTCCCACGCGTTTGTTCCCGCTGAAGGGCACTACCCCGATAACGTCCATATCTTGCAAACAACCCTTGGTAGTGGCATGATTTCCATGGAGGCCGGTTGGGGGGTAGATGTTCCGGTATGCCGTCCGCCGAGTGGGAGCGCGCGTTTTAGTCGCCGACTTCGAGCGAGCTGAGAACCTATACGTCGCGCAACACGTTATCAGCGAAATCTCGTCGGAGATCCAAAAGGGCAAGCCGAAGCCGAATAACGGCGCGTTCCGCGCCCGCCTCCGCTACCTGGATGAGATTCTCGCGGGCCTCGGTCTCGCAGACAACGGCACGTACCACCCACAGATCGCCGCAATGCTCGACACCGGCGGTGTTGGCGACGTGGCCAGCTCGCTACGCGCGATTGCCGGATTGGTGCAGGACAACATCGCCCGGCATGTCCCACCTGGCTTCGCGACGTTCTTCGAGACCCTTCCCCCGCAGCCGCCGACTCTCTCTGCAGCCGATACGCCGCGCCCTCCTAGTTTCAAAGCCAAGCCTGGCTCCCCGACATTCGTGGCGACTGAGGCCGCGCTGTTTGGCTCTCTAACCGAGAAGTTCTACGGGTCGTGGGCGTTTCGTATCGCCGCCGGCACGTTGATCGTGGCGGCCGCGCTCGCCATCGGCGGCGGATTTGTCATCGGAAGTCAGGTGGTCGACGTCGGCAAAGCGTCACGCGACGCACAAAAGGCGATCGCGGATACTGCGGACAGGACGCAGGACCGCGCGACGCAGCTTTTGAACGCCGCCGTCGAGAGCATTACCAAAGATCGTTCCGGTCAACAAAGGATCGACGCCGCCGTGACCGCGGCGGTCACGGCAATTGAAGCTCGTCAAACGGTGGACATGGGGCAGCTCAAGACGATCGACGATGGCATCGCAGCGGTCACAAGCTCTGTCGCGGCAACGAAGCAGGCGGCGGGCGCAATCGACGGCCAATGGCTGGTTGATTTCGTGGCGCGTGCCAAATCGGCGGAAGTCGATCTCAGCAAGACCGACGGCCTTTTGCAGGACGCGCAGGCTTCCGCCGATCAGGCCAGGCTATCGGCATCGACTGCAAGAGAGGTTGCGAGTGCGGCGGTCGCCTCGCTTGATGCGGCGAACCAGCACGCCTTGGGCAGCATGCTGGCAAGCGGCAAGGTCGCCGAGAAACTCACTGCAGTCGAGGCAGAAGTGACGGAGGCGAGCGCCCGCCTGGCGTCGCTGAAGGCCGCCACGACCGCTGCACCCGGCCTCGAATTCGATGCCAAGGATGCGGCTGCGCGGCTCAAGAGCGTTCAGGACCGGCTTCGTCTCCTTGAAGCCGGACTCGCTCGCGCGACCATTCCGACGACCGGGCTCGCCGGTCTGTCGCGTTCGGACTGGCGGGCGGTGCAATCCGCGCTGCGGCAACGCGGATTTGATCCGGGCAAGATCGACGGTGTCTACGGTCGTCGAACGGCCGCGGCCCTGAAAGGCTATCAGCGTCGGATAGGCGACGCCGACACGGGCGTGCTTACATATCCAGAATTTCTTTCGCTTACAGGGCAGTAGCGACGCCGGCGACCGGGCGTGCCAAAATGGGCGAACGCTGCCGGAAGGTCCTACCAGAAGCTATGACGTGATCGGCGTCGCGATCGGTGGCATAGGTCGTGCCCCACCTCGTGACTTCGGCGACTCCCTCCAGCATGACAACCTTCAGCGAAAACCTTCGCGGCATCGCGTATCTCACGGCGTGCAACCTCGCGTTCCTGCTCAGCGACACGCTGATCAAGCTGATCGGCAGCGCGATACCGCTCGGGGAATTCATCGCCATCCGCGGCCTCGTCGTCACCATCGCGCTGGCGCCGATGGTCGCCGCAACCGGCGTCTGGCGCCAATTGCCGATGATCCGCAGCCGGGCGCTGTTCTGGCGCACGGTCGGCGAGGCGGCGTCGGCGTTCACCTACCTTGCGGCGCTGATGCACATGCCGATCGCCAACCTCAACACGATCCTGCAGATCGTGCCGCTGGCGATCACCGCCGCCGGCGCCCTGTTCCTCGGCGAGATGGTCGGGGCGCGGCGCTGGGCGGCGATCGCGGTCGGCTTCCTCGGCGTGCTGATCGTCGTGCGGCCCGGAGTGGAAGGCTTCAACGTGTACAGCCTGCTGGCGGTCGCCTCGGCGCTGCTGATCGCACTCCGCGACGTCAGCGGCCGCGTGATGCCGCGCGGCCTGCCCGCGCTGCTGGTCGCCTGGGTCACCGGCGCGTCGGTCGGGCTCTGCGGTCCGGTCTACGCGGTCGCCATCGGCGAAGCCTGGGTGATGCCGCCGCTCTGGGCGTTCGGCTATCTCTGCGCGTCGGTCGTGTTCCTCATCGGCGGCTACCTGCTGTCGGTCGCCTTCATGCGCCACGGCGATATCTCGGTGGTGGCGCCGTTCCGCTACCTCGCCATTATCTGGGCGATCATCCTCGGCTTCTTCGTCTTCGGCGACATTCCCGACTGGCCGGTCTACGCCGGCATGGCGATCATCGCGGCGTCCGGGATCTATACGTTCCAGCGCGAGCGCAACCGGGCGCGGCTGCTCGAGGAAGCGGCGGCGGGGGAAGGATTGTAGGGGGCTTCGCTACAGCGACTTCAGGAACGCCACCAGCGCATCGCGATCCGCCGCCGGCGCCGTGCGGAAGGCTTCGCGTGCCTTCGCCGCCTCGCCGCCGTGCCAGAGGATCGCCTCGGCGAAGCCGCGGGCGCGGCCGTCGTGCAGCAGGCGGTCGTGGCCGTTGGTCACCGGCACAAGGCCGAGGCCCCAGAGCGGCGGCGTGCGCCATTCGGTGCCGGTCGCCTCGTGGTCGGGGCGATGGTCGGCGAGGCCCTCGCCCATGTCGTGCAGCAGCAGATCGGTGAACGGGTGGAAGGTCTGGTTGGCGAGCTCCGGCAGCGGCGCCGCCGCGGTCTGCATCGTCGGCATGTGGCAGGCGGCGCAGCCCATCGCGGTGAAGGTGCGCAGGCCTTGCTGGAACGTGGCGTCGTCCACCGGCCGGGCGCGCGGCACGGCGAGCGTCTGCAGGTAGGTCACCATCCGGTCGAGGAACGAGTCGGAGAGTTCGGGATCGGCCTGCGCCGGCGCGTCGCTGCAGGTCGTCTGCACCGGCGGGCAGTTGGCGCGCGGATCGAGCGACGTCGTCAGGCCGATGTCGCCCAGCGCGGCGCCCGCCGCCTGCTCGCGGAGCGACGGCTCGTTCGCCTTCCAGCCGAAGCGGCCGGCGGCCGGGTTGCCGTCGTGGTCGGTGAGGTGGTTGACCCGGCCGGAGATGCCGTCGCCGTCCCTGTCGTCGGGATCGGCGAGCGCCTCAAGCGTCGCCTGCGGCACCGCCTCAAGCAGACCGAGGCCGATCACCTGCGGCGCGACGCGGGCGGAGAACAGGTCGCCGTCGAGCGAGCCATAGGCGAGGTCGGCGAAGCGCAGATGCGGCTCGGCCAGCGTGTAGGGCGTGCCGTCGCCATAGGTGCCGTGCACCTCGGTGTAGTCGATGATCGCCCTGCCCTCCGGCGTGACGTGGAGGTTGGCGTGGTCGTTGAGCTGGTCGCCGTAGCGCGGATCGGGCTTGCCGTCGGCGCCGGACAGGCGGACCAGCATCGTGTCCATCGGGTCGCCGACGTTTTCCGGCGGCCGGCCGCGGCCGTCAAAGGTGTGGCAGCCGGAGCAGGAGTTGCGGTTGAAGGTGGGGCCGAGGCCGTCGAAGGATTGGACGGAGGCCGGATACTCCGCCCACTTGGTGTTGAAGACGCGGTTGCCGAACGAGAAGACGCGCTGGCGCTCGGCCGGCGAGTTCGGCGCGACGAAGGTGAAGGCCTGGCTGCCCTCGACGACGCGGGTGGTGCCGCCGCCGAGATCGGGCGTCACCGGTGTCACCATCAGCTCGGCGCGCACGTCGGCCGCGCCCGTCAGCGCGCCGCCCGAGGTCAGGACAAGGGCGGACGCACCGGCGAGGATCGCGGCGACGACGACGAAAAGCGCACGGAGCATGGAGCTCCCGTTCTAGCCCCCGGTGGGGATCTGCACCAGCACGCCGAGCTTCTCGCCGGCGCGCTTGAAGCTGTCGGCGAGCACGCCCAGCGAGGCGACCGCGGCTTCGGCGTCCTTACGCGCCTGCGTGTCCGGCGCAGCGGCCAACACCTGGTCCCACGGGTCGCCGAGCTTGGCGATCTTGGCGGTGGTGTCGGCGAGCAGGCCGTCGATCTCTGTGGCGAGGCCGGCGTCAACCTTGGCCACGAGGTCGCGCACGCCCGGGCCGGTGTAGCCCGGATACTTGCCGGTCCACACGTTCTCGACACCCTTCACGTCGTAGACGAAATCCTGGTGGGTCGTGTCGGAGAAGCAGGAGTGCTCGTCCTCCTGATCGCCGGAATCGAGACCGACCGCCATGCGCTCGGACATCAGTTCCGAACCCGAAAGAATGGCGAGGCCGTTCAGGATGCGCCCGATCGCCTCGCGCGGCGGCAATGCCAGGAACGTCGTGGCGTAGTTGGTGGCGTCCGGCGCCCACGCCTCGGTGACCTGGGCGATATCGGCGACGAGACGGTCGGTGACGACCTTGAGGTAGGTGCGGCGGCGATCGTTGTTGCCCTGGCCGGGGATGAAATCGCTGACCGGGCGGTCACCGGGGCCGGTGGCGCTGAGGTCCTGGCCCCAGAGCAGGAACTCGATGGCGTGCCAGCCGAGCGTCACGTCGGACTCGTCGCTCGCCTGGTTGTTGAGGATCAGCTTGACCAGCGAAATCTCGGACTTCGGGTCGTTGATGATGCCGGCGTCGGGATTGCCGACGACGTAGTCGATGAAGGCTTCGTTCATCGGCCACGAGTTGATCTCGCCCTCGCGCGCCTCGATCGGGCCGTCGTAGAAGCGGTAGACCTCGGTGACCAGATACGACGGCCGCGCCGCGGTCCACGCCTTGCGCGCCGCCGCCAATGTTTCGACGGTCGGCTTGTCGAGCAGCGCGGCGATCGCGGTGGCGAGCGTCTTGGCGCCGTCGCTCGCGGCAGCGTAGCTGGCGTGGACGCCGGCCGCGTAGGCGGCGATCTCGGACGTCGCATCGTAGGTGTACTGGGCGGGGTCGCTGTTCGGCAGCAGGTAGCTTTCTACCGGGGCGCCGCCGCCCTCGCCGCCTTCCTCGCCGCCGGCGGCGAGCATCAGCGTCGGATCGAGCGCCAGCGGACCGGCACTGTGCCGGGCGGTCGCAACGTCGGGCGACGAGGATGCCAGCGTGGCGGCTACCGGCAGCGCGGTGCCCGCGATGGCAAACAGGCCAACCCCGATCCAAGTCTTGCGTCGTGTCGTCATATCACCCTCCTGCAGCGCGATCCCCGATCGCGGTATGCTTCCAACGATGGTTGGGAGGCATTGCAGACCGGGCCGCGATTGTCTAGACCGTCGAGGACAAATTCGCTATATATATCAATTACATATGGAACAGTTCCAAACTGCAGTCTGGCACTGGAATAACTCGAAGATCGGAACGGGATGATCACGGTTATCGCCGACGTCCTTGACGCTACTGAGACAACCGCGGCGCGCGAGACCCTCGGCAAGGTCGCCTTCGTCGATGGCCGCGCCACCGCCGGCTGGCACGCCAAGCTGGTCAAGAACAACCTGCAGGCCGCCTCGGCCGACGTCATCGTCCAGTCGCTGCGCGAGACGCTGTCGGCGAAGATCGGCAACCATCCCCTCTTCCGCCTGGTGACGCGGCCGAAGTCGCTGTCGCCGCTCGTCCTGTCGCGCTACGAGCCGGGCATGGCCTACGGCAGTCATGTGGACGACGCGCTGATGAACGGCATCCGCAGCGACGTGTCGTTCACGCTGTTCCTCTCCGATCCCGACACCTACGACGGCGGCGCGCTGGTCATCGAGACGTCGGCCGGCGAGGAGGACGTGAAGCTGCCGGCAGGATCGCTGGTCGCCTATCCTTCGACGACGCTGCACCACGTCGCCGAGGTGACGCGCGGCGCACGCCTCGCCGCAGTCGGCTGGGCCCGCAGCTTCATCCGCGACCAGTCGCGGCGCGAACTGCTGTTCGATCTCGACACGGCGCGGCAGTCGCTGTTCCAGAAGCAGGGCAAGACGGCGGAGTTCGACCTGCTGTCGAAGACCAGCGCGAATTTGCTGCGCATGTGGGCGGAGGACTAGGCCTCCGGCCCGTTCACCGTCACGTCGAGATCGTTGATCAGGCCGGTCGCCAGCGAATAGACCCAGCCGTGGACGTGGAGCTCCTGCCCGCGCGCCCATGCGTCCTGCACGAACACGTCCGACGCGACGTTTTGCACCTGCCGCTTCACGTTCAGCTCGCACAGCCGGTCGAGGCGCACGCGCATCTCGGGGATGGCGTCGAGCTCGGCCTTGTGGTCGTGGGCGCATTCGCGGATCGGGTGCAGCCAGTGATCGACCAGGCCGCGACGCTTGCCGTCAACCGCGGCAGCAACACCGCCACAGCCGTAGTGGCCGACGACCATGATGTGCTTGACCTTGATGACGTCGACGGCGAACTGGAGGACGGAGAGATAATTCGCGTCCTGCGGCGGCGCGAGGTTGGCGACGTTGCGGTGGACGAACAGCTCGCCCGGGTCAAGGTCGACGATTTCGTTAGCCGGCACACGGCTGTCCGAGCAGCCGATCCAGAGATACTCCGGCGCCTGCTGGCGCTCGAGGCGCTTGAAGAAATCCGCGTCGGTGGAGATCTTGCGCGCCGCCCACGCCCGGTTCTTCGCTTTCAGGTTATCGAGCATCGCCGTCTACTCCACCACGATCCGCGGCGCCGCCCGCCGCGTGCTCGCCTTTACACCTTCCCACGCCTTCGCCGCGATCTCGCGATAGACCTTGGCGTGCGGCCCGTCCGGTTCCGACACCACGATCGGCGTGCCGGCATCCGACGTCTCGCGGATCGCCATCACCAGCGGCACCTCGCCGAGGAAGGGAACCTCCAGCCGCGCCGCCTCGGCCTTCGCGCCGCCGTGGCCGAAGATGTCGTAGCGTTTGCCGGTATCGGGCGCGATGAAATAGCTCATGTTCTCCACGATGCCGAGCACCGGCACGTCGACGCGGCGGAACATCGCCAGGCCCTTGCGCGCATCGATCAGCGCCAGATCCTGCGGCGTCGAAACAATCACCACGCCGGCTAAGGGCACCTGCTGCGCCATGGTCAACTGCGCGTCGCCGGTGCCGGGCGGCATGTCGACGACGAGCACGTCGAGATCCCCCCACGCGACTTCGCGCAGCATCTGGGTCAGCGCCGAGACGACCATCGGCCCGCGCCAGATCATCGGCGTGTCCTCCTCGACGAGGAAGCCCATCGACATGACCGGGATGCCGTACGCCTCCATCGGCTTCAGCGTGCGGCCGCCGATCGCCTCCGGCCGGCCGGTGAGATGGAGCAGGCGCGGCATCGAGGGGCCGTAGATGTCGGCGTCGAGAATGCCGACGCGCAGACCGTTCGCCTTCATCGCCAGCGCGAGATTGACGGCGGTCGTAGATTTGCCGACGCCACCTTTGCCGCTCGCCACCGCGATGATCGCGCCGACGCCGGGCACCTCGGCCTTTGCCGGCTGGCGCGCCTGACGCTGCGGCGCGGGACTGTGCGCCGGCTGCTGCGGCGGCGCTGGCCGCGGCGGCGCGGCCGGGCGGGGAGCCGGAGCGCCGGCGCCGCCCTTCTTCTCGGCGGTGAGCACGACCATGGCGCCGGTGACGCCGGGCATCGCCTTCACGGCGGTCTCGGCGGCTTCGCGCATGGGCTCGAAGGCGGCGGCGCGCTCGGCCGGGACGGTCACCGAAAACATGACGCGGCCGTTGGCGATGACGATGTCGGACACCATGCCGCGGCGGACGATGTCGCGGTCGTCGTCCGGCCCGCGGATGCCACTTAGCCGCGCCAGAACGGCTTCCCTGTCGATGTCGGCCATCTATATGGAGCCTCGAGGAGAATCTCGGGCGGAACCTAGCCGCGCGCGGCGCGCGGTCAACCCGCGATCAGCAATATGGCCAATACGGCAACCTATCATCCGCGCTCGCGCCGCCAGGATTGGGCGGCGCTCGGCGCCTTCCTGGTGCTCGCCGCGCTCGCCGGCGGGCTCGGCTCGCTCGCCACCACGCCCAATATCCCGACCTGGTACGCCGCGCTGGCGAAGCCGTGGTTCAACCCGCCGAACGTGGTTTTCCCGCTGGTGTGGACCGCGCTCTATGTCCTCATCGCGGTTTCGGGCTGGCTGGCGTGGCGGGCGCCGGCGCGGACGGGGACGCGGGCGCTCACGCCGTACTTTCTGCAGTTTGCGCTGAACGTCGCGTGGTCGTTCGCGTTCTTCGCGGCGCACAGCCCGCTGGCAGGGCTGGTGGTCATCGCGCTGCTTGCCGTCGCGATCCTGTGGACCGTGGCCGCGTTCTGGCCGATCTCGCGGACGGGTGCGCTGCTGCTATTGCCGTACCTGCTGTGGGTCGCCTTCGCCACGGTGCTCAATGCGGCGATCTATGCGTTGAACTGACCGCCGTCGCTCGGGCGAAAGCCCGCGATCCGGCCGCGCAGCGGGGATGAGACACCCCTCCCCAAAACGCCTACGGCGTTTTGACCCTCCCGCAAGGGGAGGGTTCAAGTGGAGTCCGGGTCGGGCAGCAAGCCGAGCCCTCCCCTTGCGGGAGGGCCAAAACCGCCCTTCGCGGTTTTGGGGAGGGGGTGTCTCTCCGCAAACGCCGAAGCCGGACTGGCCCTTCCCGGCCCCGTTCACCCTCACGCAACGGTGCGATTCGTCACCATTGCCCGCCGGCCCGCTTGGTGGAATTATAATAAAATGCCGGCATCCGATTGATATATCGGCCGAAACCCTGCGGAACCCCGCAAGGTTGCCGCTCATCGTTTGGAGAAGAGCACCGCTATGCGCTTGCCCCGTCTGTTGATTGCCGCCGCCGCCCTCCTCGCGGCGACCGGCCTCGCCACGGCGAAGGACTGGACCAAAGAGACAATCCGCATCGGCACCGATGCGACCTACCCGCCTTTTGAATCGCAGGATGCGGCCGGCAAGATCGTCGGCTTCGACATCGAAATCGGCAACGCGGTCTGCGACGAGCTGAAGCTGAAGTGCGAGTTCCAGAACCAGGACTGGGACGGCATCATCCCGGCGCTGACCTCGAACAAGATCGACGCGATCCTCTCGTCGATGTCGATCACGCCGGAGCGGCTGCAGTCCATCGACTTCACCGACAAGGTCTACAACACGCCGCCGGCGATCGCCGTGCCGAAGGACAGCACCATCGCGAGCGTCGATCCGGCCGCCTTCGCCGGCAAGACGATCGGCGTGCAGTCGTCGACCACCCACGCCGCCTACGCCGAGAAGGTCTACACCGGCGCCGAGGTCAAATATTACAAGACCTCCGACGACTATAAGCTCGACCTCGCGGCGGGCCGCATCGACTCGGCCATGGACGACATCATCGTGCTGTCGGACTGGCTGGCATCGCCGGACGGCGATTGCTGCAAGCTGCTCGGCACCATCAAGCCCGACCCCGCCATTCACGGTGCCGGCGCCGGCATCGGCATCCGCAAGGAAGACACGGACCTCAAGGACCTGTTCAACAAGGGCCTCGCCGCGATCCGCGCCAACGGCAAGTACAAGGAAATCAACGACAAGTACTTCAAGTTCGATGCTTACGGCGGCTAGGACTTCGGCGTAGTGTTTTGAGGAGCGGCGCGGCCGGCATGGTCGCGCCGCACTCGTTTTTGCGGCCGAGCGCGACGACTTGCAGAACCTGATCGCCCTTCTCGCCTGGGGCCCCACCGGATGGGGCGACGAACTCGCCGCGGGCGCGGCGGTAACCATCGCCCTGTCGCTGGCGACGCTGCCCGGCGGGCTGATCGCCGGCTTCTTCATCGCGCTCGCCAAGCAGTCGCGCGACCCGCTCGTCCGCCTTTCGGCGCAGATCTACACCACCCTCTTCCGCAGCATGCCCGACCTCTTGACGCTGTTCGTCGTCTACTACGGCGCGCAGTTCGCCTTCTCGGCGATCAGCCACGCGACGTTCGGGGTCGATTTCAACTTCAGCCCGTTCGTTGCCGGCATGATCGCGCTGGGCTTCGTGCTGGCGAGCTATGTCAGCGAGGTGTTCCTCTCCGCCTTCCGCGCCATCCCGCACGGCCAGTACGAGGCGGCCGATGCGATGGGGCTCCGGCGCTGGCAGACGCTCCGCCTGATCATCCTGCCGCAACTGATCCGCCTGGCGCTGCCCGGCCTCTCCAATCTCTGGCTGTCGCTGATGAAGGACACGGCGCTGGTGTCGGTGATCACGCTCAACGATCTCCTGCGCCAGACGCAAGTCGCCGTCAGCTCGACCAAGCAGCCATTCTTCTTCTATCTCGTCGCCTGCCTCATCTATCTCTGCTTCTCGCTGATCTCGTCGGTCGGCATCCAGCGGATCGATACGTGGGCGGCACGGGGGGCGGCGCGGGGGGCGCGGCGATGACGCTCGCGATCAGCAGCGCGCCGCCGCGGCCCGGCCGCTTCGACAACATCACGACGACCGGCGTCGTCATGATCGCGGTGTGGCTGGTGATCATCGCGGCGATCCTGCTGGCGCTCCTCGACAGCATCGACAGCGCAAGGCTGGGCACCTACGGCGGCCGCGTGCTGCAGGGCTTTGGCGTGACGCTGAAACTCGTCGGCGTGTCGCTGTTCTTCGGCGCCATCCTGTCGCTGCCGGTCGCCTTCGGGCGGCTTTCGAACAACCGGTTCGTCGGCGCGCTCGCCTTCGGCTACACCTATTTCTTCCGCGGCACGCCGCTGATCGCGCAGGTGTTCCTGATCTACTACGGCGCCGGGCAGTTCTCGCCGCAGCTCCGCTCGATCGGCCTGTGGTGGTTCTTCCGCGACTCGTTCAACTGCGCCGTCCTGTCGTTCGCACTCAACACCGCCGCCTACCAGGCGGAGATTCTTTCCGGCGCGATCCGCAACGTGCCGCCGGGCCAGCGCGAGGCGGCGCGGGCGCTGGGCTTCCACATGGTCGCGGAACTGCGCAAGGTGGTGCTGCCGCAGGCCTTCATCAGCGCGCTCAGGCCCTACGGCAACGAAGTGATCCTGCTCACCAAGGCGTCGTCGCTGGCCTCGATCATCACGGTGCTCGACCTGATGGGCCAGACGCGCTTCGTCTTCTCCAAGACGTACGACCTGTCCTTCTATTTCTGGGCGGCGGCGATCTATCTGGTCGCGGTCGAAGTCTTCAGCCGCATCGTCAACGCCGTCGAGCGGCGTATAACGCGCCACCTCCATCTCCGGCAGGCGCCGCGGTAGTCCAACCGCCGGCGGTTCAAAAACGCAAAGCAGAAGGGTTGCCTCGTCATGGCAAAAGTCGCTTTTCTCGGCCTCGGCGTCATGGGTTTCCCCATGGCCGGCCATCTCGCCAAGCGCGGCGGGCACGACCTCACCGTCTACAACCGCAGCGCCGCCAAGGCCGAGGCGTGGGTCGCCAAGCACGGCGGCAAATCGGCGCCGACGCCCAGGGCGGCGGCGACCGGCGCGGAGTTCGTGTTCAGTTGCGTCGGCAATGACGACGACTTGCGCTCGGTCGTCTTCGGCAGCGATGGCGCGCTGGCCGGCACGAGCGCCGGCGCGATCCTGATCGACAACACGACGGCGTCGGCGACGGTGGCGCGCGAGATCGCGGCGGCGGCATCGGCGAAGGGCGTCGGCTTCCTCGATGCGCCGGTGTCGGGCGGCCAGGCCGGGGCGGAGAACGGTCAGCTCAGCGTCATGGTCGGCGGCGACGAGGCGACCTTCGGCAAGGCCAAGCCGGTGATCGATTCCTACGCCAAAATGGTCGGCCTCATGGGGCCGGTGGGCGCCGGGCAACTCACCAAGATGGTCAACCAGATCTGCATCGCCGGCGTCGTGCAGGGCCTGGCCGAGGGCATCCATTTCGCCAAGCGCGCCGGCCTCGACGTCGAGAAGGTGGTCAGCGTCGTCTCGAAGGGCGCCGCGCAATCCTGGCAGATGGAGAACCGCTACAAGACGATGGACGCCGGCAAGTTCGACTTCGGCTTTGCCGTCGACTGGATGCGCAAGGATCTCTCCATCGCGCTCGCAGAGGCGCGCACCAACGGCGCCAAGCTGCCGCTCAGTGCGCTGGTCGATCAGTTCTATGCCGAGGTGCAGGCGCTGGGCGGCAACCGGTGGGACACCTCAAGCCTGATCGCGCGGCTGGAGCGGAAGTAGCGGCGCTAGGGCTGCTTCAGCAGCTCGCGCAGGCGCGCGACGTGCTCATGATAGATCGCCTCATTCGGCACGTCGGCATTGAACGGATTGTCGCCGTTCAGCTTGAATTTATCGAGATTGCGATGAACGAATAGCGGCGCGCCCTGGCGGTCGCGCTGGACCATGACCGTGCCGCCGCCCCAGCGATGGCCCAAGTTGGGGCGGCCCATGTGGAACGGGCCGTAGGGCATGAAGCCGTAGGGGACCATGGCGGAATCGACCAGGTAGCCCTCCTGCGGCGGCGACTTCTTCCTGACCTGCGCCAGGTTCTGCCAGGCGAGGCGGAACATATCCTTGTCGCCGACGACGATGGCCGCGTAGGTCTTCTGGTCGGCGTTGAAGTGCAACGTCAGGCCGAGCTCCGCCCAGCACTTGTCCTTGTTGAGCAGGAGTTGCCCGGTCTCGAATTCCTCCGCGTCGTTCGGCGCGACGTTGAACAGCGGCCATACCGGCGACAGCGGATACCAGATCGTCGAACGATCGACGCCGGCAACGTCGCGCCAGAACATGGAGCCCTTGGCGACGTATTCGGGGTCTTCGAACAGAAACGCGGGATCGCGCAGCGGGAAACTGTCGCAGTCGATCCACATCACCTCCTGAAAGCTGCTCCGCCGGATTGCCACGGGCTTGATCGTCACGCCGCGGGCCGGCTCCGTCATCAGACGGAGGCGCAGGTCGATATCCAGGGTCTTCAGGAGCTCGGCATGACGCGGCGACAGTTCGTCGGCGTGGTGGAATGCCTCGACCGGCAGGTCGACCTTCAGCCGCGCCAGTTCGGAAAGCATCACCCAGGCGGACGCGATATGAGGATCGAAGACGCTGGTGACGATGCCGCGGCCGCTGTGGTCGCGGGGCTGACGCGCGAAATCGACGATCGCGCGTCGCTGTCTCTCGTGGAGTTCGTTGTAGGTTATCGGCGGCAGCATGGCTTCGGATATACAGAACCGGCGCGGGATACACTTGGCGGCATCGCTCCCCGCCAGCTTATGCGGGTGAAGGCGGTCACAGCAAATGCCGACGGTTGATGCAGCCGAGACTGTGCTGCGGGAGCTGCGAGCCCTGGGCTCCGAGTCCGGCCGCGCCGGCATGGCGCGTTTCGGCATCAACGTCGCGAGCGCGCTCGGCGTGTCGATGGCGGCGCAGCGGCCGCTGCAACGCAAATATCGTCGCGATCACGCGCTGGCCGTCGCGCTCTGGGCCTCCGGCATCCACGAGGCGCGGATCCTTGCGGCGCTGATCGACGATCCCAAGCTGGTGACGCCGAAGCAGATGGACTCGTGGGTCGGCGACTTCAATTCGTGGGACCTCTGCGACCAGGCCTGCATGAAGCTGTTTGCGCGGACGCCCTACGTCGCGGCGAAGGCGGCGAAGTGGGCGAAGGACAAGCGCGAGTTTGTCCGCCGGGCGGCGTTCGCGACGATCGCCGGCTATGCGGTCAGCGCGAAGAAGGCGCCGGACGCGGAGTTCGCCCCGTTCCTGGCGCTGATCGAGCAGTACGCCGACGACGAGCGCAACTTCGTCCGCAAGGCGGTGAACTGGGCGCTCCGCCAGATCGGCAAGCGGTCGCCGGGATTGCACCGCCGGGCGCTGGCGCTGGCCGAGAAACTCGCAGCATCGGAGGACAAGACCCGGCGCTGGATCGGCAAGGACGCCGTCCGGGAATTGACCGCCCCGGCGCAGTTGTCGCGGATCGCAAAGCGCGGCGGCTAGGCGGCCGGCGCCTTCGCCTTTTCCTTCTCGACCACGATGTAGTTCAGCGGCACCGCGGTGGTGTACTTGATCTGCTCCATGGCGAAGGTCGTGGAGACATCGGAAATGTCGATGCGGGCGATCAGCCGCTTGTAGAAGGCGTCGTACGCCTCGATGTCGGGCACCACGACGCGCAGCAGGTAATCCACCTGCCCGGCCATGCGGTAGAACTCGACGACCTCGGGGAGTTCCTGGATGACCTCGGCAAAACGCTTCAGCCATTCCTCGTTGTGCTGATTGGTGGTGACCGCGACAAACGCCGTCACGCGCGTGTTGACCTTGCGCGGATCGAGCAGCGCGACGCGGCCGACGATGACGCCGTCTTCCTCGAGCTTCTGGATGCGGCGCCAGCACGGCGTGGTCGACAGGCCGACGCGGCGGCCGATCTCGGCCACGGGAACGGTCGCATCCTCCTGCAGAATCTGCAGGATCTTGCGGTCCAGGCGATCGACCATCTTTCGGCTCCTCGGGCAATCTGATTTCAGAATGGGCGCAAATGCGGATTTGCCGTCCAATCTGCGGCCATTTCGCCGCGCTTGTAGAAATATTTTCTCCGAAAGTCAATGTGACGCCGTGCGCGGCATGGCAGGACGAAATTAACCGTGGACCGGCCAAGGTCGGACAATGATTTCCGCCGCCCCTGCCGAGAGCGACAAGACCGCCGCCAGCCGCGAGCGCGCCGAGCGCCGCCGCTCGGTGATCCGCACGGTGCGCGAGACGCGCGAGCGGCTGACGTCCGGCTCAGACATCCGGCCGGAGTTCGAATACGAGCTGACGCTGACCTACGCGCGCAATCGGATCAGCGCCGCATACGCCGTGCCGCTGCTGATCGTGATCGTCGCCGCCGCCTCGATGCTGTGGATCGACCTGCCGACCGCTGCGTTCTGGACCGCGGTGGCGCTCGCTTCGCACATCGGCATCATCGCGCTCTGCCGGCAATTCATGAGCATCCCCTCCGCCGAAATTTCGATGCGGCTCTGGCGGCGCCAGTTCATCGCGGCGGAGTGCCTGGGCGGCGTCGTCTGGGCCGGACTGATGGTACTGCTGCCGCGCACCACAGGCCTGGTCGCGGGCCTCGAAGTTTTCCAGTTCGCGACGCTGCTGATCTTCGTCTCGGTCATCACCTCGCTCGCCTCGACGCTGCTGCCCGCGGCCACCGCCGGCACGGTGCCGGTGACGCTCGTGGTCGCGATCCTGTTCGTCAGCCGCGGCGGCATCCTGTTCCCGGCGCTGGCGATCATGGGCATCGCGGCGCAGTTCTTCTTCCTCATCCTCGCCTCACGCCTCAATTCGGCGACGCAGGCGATGCTGGAATATCGCGCCGAGAAGGATCTGCTGATCGCCGAGCTCGGCACGGCGAAATCCATCTCCGACGAGTCGCGCCGCCGTGCCGAGGAGGCCAACCTCGCCAAGTCGCGCTTCCTCGCCACCATGAGCCACGAGCTGCGCACGCCGCTCAACGCCATCCTCGGCTTCTCGGAAATCATCAAGGGCGAGGTGCTGGGGCCGATCGGCAACGCCAACTACAAGGACTACGTCGGCGACATCCACACGTCCGGGCAGCACCTGCTGAACCTGATCAACGAGATCCTCGACCTGTCGCGCATCGAGGCCGGCCGCTACGAGCTGCATGAGGAGCCGGTCAACCTCGTCTACGTCGTCGAGGAATGCCACCACCTGATGCAGCTCAAGGCCAAGGCCAAGAACATCACGGTCACCGAAGACTACGTCCGCACCCTGCCCCGCCTGTGGGCGGACGAGCGCGCGGTGCGGCAGATCGCGCTCAACCTCATTTCCAACGCCGTGAAGTTCACGCCGAGCGGCGGCGAGATCGCGATCAAGGTCGGCTGGGCCCCCGATGGCGGCCAGTTCCTGTCGATCCGCGACAACGGTCCCGGCATTCCGGAGGAAGAGATTCCGATCGTGCTGTCGGCCTTCGGCCAGGGCTCGATCGCGATCAAGAGCGCCGAGCGGGGCGCCGGGCTCGGCCTGCCCATCGTGCAGGCGCTGATGCAGATGCACGACGGCAGCTTCGAGCTGAAATCGAAACTGCGGCAGGGCACGGAGGTGATCGCCACCTTCCCGCAGTCGCGCGTCATGGAGGCGCTGCCGCCGATCGACCGCGACCCGCCGCGCCGCGGCTGGCTGCGGACGGGCTAGCCTTCCTTCGTCGCGACGCCGGCCTGGGCGAACGTCGCCATGCCGGTGTGCATGCCGACAGCGGCCTTGACGATGCCGGCGGCGAGCGCCGCGCCCGTCCCCTCTCCCAGGCGCATGCCGAGATCGAGCAGCGGTGTCTTTTCCATCCGCGCCAGCGCCTTGCGGTGACCGGGCTCGGCCGACACGTGGCCGAACAGGCAATGGTCGAGCGCGGTCTTGTCCATCGCGTAGAGCACCGCCGCGGCGGACGTCGCGACGTAGCCATCGACGATCACCGGCACATGATTCATGCGTGCGGCGAGGATGGCGCCGGTCATCGCCGCGATCTCGCGGCCGCCGACGCGGCGCAGCACCTCGAGCGGATCGGCGAGGTGGCGGGCGTGGGTCGCCAGCGCGGCATCGACGGCGTCGCGCTTGCGCGCCAGACCCGCGTCGTCGACGCCGGTGCCGCGGCCGACCCAATCGGCGCCGGTGCCGCCGAACAGCGCGGCGAAGATCGCGGCGGCGACCGTGGTGTTGCCGATGCCCATCTCGCCGATGCACAGGAGATCGATCCCGCCGGCGATCGACTCCATGCCGAAGGCCATGGTCGCGGCGCAGGCGGCCTCGTCGAGCGCGGCGTCGCGCGCGATGTTGCCGGTCGGGATGTCGAGCGCGAGGTCGTAAACCTTCAGCGACAGGTCGAAGGCGAGGCAGATCTGGTTGATCGCCGCGCCGCCGGCGGCGAAATTCTCGACCATCTGCTGCGTCACCGCCGCGGGGAAAGCCGAGACGCCCTCTGCCGTCACGCCATGATTGCCGGCGAAGACCGCGACCAGCGGCCGCTGGACCGAGGGCGGCGCCTTGCCCTGCCAGGCGGCCAGCCACTCGACGATCTGCTCGAGGCGGCCGAGCGAGCCGGCCGGCTTGGTCAGCACCGAATCGCGGGCGCGGACCGCCGCCACGGCGGCTTCGCTGGGGCCGGGCATGGCGCGGACAAGGGCGCGGAAATCATCGAAAGGCAGGCCAGAGGAAGGGGCGACCACCGGCGAATCCCACGGATTCTTTGAAGGGAGGCGCCGAGGTTCTATAACCTTGCCTGCACCGTCGGCAAGCGAACCGCTGTCGCGGGCGGGCAACTGGAGACGGGGATGAGCGAGAGCCAGGTTCCGAGCGAGATCGGCATCGCGGTGGCGGAGTTGCGGAGCGCGTCGATCTTCCTGACGCGCGTGCCGCCCCGCTACCTCGGCGCGAGCGCCGCCGCCGTTCCGGATTTCCGGCACGCGGCGCGGGTGTTCCCGGTGGTCGGTGCGCTGGTCGGCCTCGTCGGCGGCGTCGTGCTGGTGGTCGCCGACCTGCTCAACATTCCGGCGATGGTCGGCGCCGCGCTGGCGGTCTCGGCAACCGTGATCCTCACCGGCGGGCTGCACGAAGACGGCCTCGCGGATGCCGCCGACAGCCTCGGCGGCTCCACGACCGAGAAGAAGCTGGCGATCATGGACGACAGCCGCGTCGGCACCTACGGCGCGCTGGCGCTCATTCTCTCGGTCGTGATCCGCATCACTGCGCTTGGCGCGCTGGCGGTCGTCGTCGGGTCGGTGCGCGCCGGGCTGGTGCTGATCGCGGCGGAGGCCGTGTCGCGCGCCTCCATGGTGCGGCTCTGGCACGACCTGCCCGCGGCGCGCATGGGCGGCCTCTCCAACGATACCGGCGCGCCAGACCAGAACGCGATGCTGATCGCCATCGCGGCCGCCGCGGCAATCGCAGTGATCGTCGCGCTGCCCGCCGTGGGACTATGGCCGACGATCCTCGCCGGCGCCTTCGCCGTCGTCGCGACGTACGTCGTGATCCGCGTTACGGCGCGCACGCTTGGCGGGCGGACCGGCGACACGCTCGGCGCCTGCCAGCAGGTGGCGGTCGCCGCCTTCCTCATCGGCGCATCGGTGGTCTAGCCTCCCTGATGATTTCCCCCTGCGTGCGCCTCTGTACCCTCGATCCCGATAGCGGCTTCTGCGTCGGCTGCGGGCGCACGCTCGCCGAGATCGGCCGCTGGATGCGCTATTCCGACGACGAGCGCTGCGCCATCATGGCGCTCTTGCCGGCGCGGCTTGAACGGCACCGGCCGAGCGGCCCCGGATGAGCGCGCCGCGGGTGCGGCGCCGGCCGCAATTCATCTTCTGGATCCTGCTCGCGGGCGTCGTTGCGCTGGCCGTGGCGCTCGCCGCGCGCGACGCCAATGGCACGACCTTCGGCCTCGACAACAAGGACCTGGCGCAGCTCGGCTATCTGGTCGTGATCCTGATCTTCGTCGGCTCAGCGCTGCTCGGGCGCGGGCTCGGTGCCGGCGAGATCGTGCGCGCCACGGCCGGTTGGCTGGCGGTGTTTCTGTTCCTGATCGGCGCGTATGCCTACCGCACCGAACTCACCGGCGTCGGCGCGCGCATGCTGGGCGTCCTGGCGCCGGGCGTGCCGATCTCCGGCCGGCTGGCAGGTGAGGCGGACAGCGCGGTGGTCATCGCGCGCGGGCTCGACGGGCATTTCGGCGTGCACGCCGAGGTGCAGGGCAAGCCGATGACCATGATGGTCGATACCGGCGCGAGCTTCGTGACGCTGACGCCCGCCGACGCCAAGGCCATCGGCATCGACACCAGCACGCTGCGCTTCAACATGACGATCCGCACCGCCAACGGCACGATCGAGGCTGCGCCCATCACCATCGCCAAGCTGGCGGTCGGCTCGATCGAGCGGCGCGAGATCGCGGCGCTGGTGGCGCCGCCAAATTCGCTGGATCAGAGCCTGCTCGGCATGAGCTTCCTCAACACGCTCGACGGCTACGCCATCTCCGGCGACCGCCTCGTGCTGACGCCCTAGAACAAACTCCAGGCGAAGCGCGCGGCGACGAACAGCAGGAAGCAGCCGAACGCGACCTCGAGCTTGCGCCGCGACAGCGCGTGCGCCAGCCGCACGCCATAAGGCGCGGCGAGCACCGACGTCGGGATGAGGATCAGCACTGCGGGGAAATTGACGAAGCCGGTGGACAGCGGCGGCAGGCCGCTCGCGCCCCAGCCGGCCCAGATGTAGCCGAGGATGCCGGGGATCGAGATGATGACGCCGACGCCGGACGACGTCGCTACCGCCTGATGCATGGAGCGGCCGTAGAGCGTCATGAACGTGTTGTTGAGCACGCCGCCGCCGATGCCCATCAGCGTCGACAGGAAGCCGATGACGACGCCAACCACCGAGCGCGCCGGCTGGCCGGGCAGATCGCTGCCGAGGCGCCACGATTCGCGATTGAAGATGAGGCGGATCGCGACCAGCAGCGCGACGACCGCGAAGATGGCGCGCAGCGCCCCGCCCGAGATGTAGGCCGCGACGATCGAGGCGGCGATGACGCCGACCGGCAGCGGGATCAGCCAATCCTTGAGCAGTTGCGTATCGACGGCGCCGCGCTTGCGGTGCGCCAGGAACGACTGGATCGCCGTCGGCACGATGATCGCGATCGAGGTGCCGACCGAGACCTGCATGCGCACGCCCTCATCGACGCCGATCAGCTCCAGCCCCTGATAGAGCACGGGCACCAGAACCGTGCCGCCGCCGATGCCGAACAGGCCGGCGAGCAGGCCGGAAATGGCGCCGGATACCAAGACGGCTACGGCGAGTTCAATTAGCTGGGTAACCGAAATATCCATCAGGCGACGGCGCGCTCGTCCGATGTTTCGCCGGCAAAATCGAGTGCCGCCAGCGCCTCGCGCACGACCTCGATGCCGGCGCCGGGCCTGACCGCGCCGACGGTCAGGATGCGCCGCCAGCTCCGCGCGCCGGGCTCGCCGTGGAACAGGCCGAGCATGTGGCGCGTGATGTGCGACAGACGCTCGCCGCGCGCCAGTTCGGATTCGATGTATGGGATCATCGCGTCCATGACGTCGCGATCCGCGGCCGGCTCGCCGTAGAACCGCGCATCGACGCCCGCGAGGATCGCCGGCGTGTGATAGGCGGCGCGGCCGAGCATGACGCCATCGACATGGCGGAGGTGCTCCGCCGCGTCATCGAGGGTGGCAATGCCGCCGTTGATGCCGACGAAGACGCCGGGCAGCCGCGCCTTCAGGCGATAGACGCGCGCGTAGTCGAGCGGCGGCACCTCGCGGTTTTCCTTCGGGCTGAGGCCCTGCAGCCACGCCTTGCGGGCGTGCACCCAGATCGCGTCCGCGCCCGCCGCGATGACTGCATCGGCGAGCGCGTCCAGCGCGATCTCGGTGTCCTGGTCGTCGACGCCGAGGCGGCACTTCACTGTCACGGGCACGGCGACTGCCGCCTTGATGGCGGCGATGCATTCGGCGACCAGTGCCGGCGTCCGCATCAGGCAGGCGCCGAAGGTGCCGGACTGCACGCGGTCGGACGGGCAGCCGACGTTGAGGTTGATCTCGTCGTAGCCCCGCTCCGCACTCACGGCGGCGGCGCGTGCCAGCTTCGCCGGGTCGGAGCCGCCGAGCTGGAGCGCGACCGGATGCTCCGCCGGCGAGAAGCTGAGCAGCCGGTGGAGGTCGCCGTGCAGGATCGCGTCGGCGGTGATCATCTCGGTGTGCAGCAGCGCCCGTCCGGTCAACTGCCGGTGGAAGAAGCGGCAGTGGCGGTCGGTCCAGTCCATCATCGGGGCGATGGCGATGGCGTGGGGCGCGGTCATGGTCGGCGTGAAATGGACCGGAGGCGGCGGAAAGTCCAGCGTCAGAGGTGCTTCGCCAACGCCGCGGCCAGGTCGCCGTTCGGGCTGACGCGGATTTCGGCGAGGCCCAGCCACGCCGCCATGCGGCGGAGTTCCGCGGCGAGGTCAGGGGCGATGGCGTCGCGGTCGGCGCCCGCCTCGGCGTGGGCGCCACGCACGGCAAGGGTGCCGGAGTCGCGCTCGGCTTTGAGGTCAACGCGCGCCCTGAGGCGGCCGCGGTGGAGGAACGGCAGCACGTAGTAGCCGAAGCGGCGCTTGGCCTGCGGCGTGTAGATCTCGATGCGGTAGTGGAAGTCGAACACGCGCTCGGTGCGCGGGCGGAACCAGACCAGCGGGTCGAACGGCGACAGCAGCGCGCTGGCCGTGACCCGGGCCGGCGTCTCGGCGTCCGCGGCGAGATACGCCGGCTTGTCCCAAGCTTCGACGGCGGCGGGGATCAGGGCGCCCTCCTCCGCGAGTTCCGCCAGCGCCTTCCTCGCTTCGGGTATCGGTAGGCGGAAATAGTCGCGGATGTCGGCTTCGGTGGCGACCCCGAAGGCGCGGGCGCCCATCAGCGCCAGCTCGCGGATGGCGTCCCTCTCCGATGGCGTCGGCACGGCGAGGATGTCGGCGGGGATGACGCGCTCGGGCAGATCGTAGACGCGCTCGAAGCCGCCGCGGCGGCCGGCCGAGGTAACCTCGCCGGTGTGGAACAGGCGCTCCAGCGCGCCCTTGCCCTTGTGCCAGCCCCACCAGGGACCGGAGCGCTCGCCGGGATCCTGCAGTTCGCTCGCCGCGATCGGCCCGCGCGCGGCGACCTCCTTGAGGATGGCGCGGTAGTAGGCGCGGAGTTCGCGGTGCGCCTTGGCGCGCGCCGGCGTGTGGTCGACTAGGCGGCGGGCGCGGTCCATGCGCCAGCGCAGCAGCGGCTGCAGGCGGAGCGGCAGGAGCGAGGCCTCGTGCGCCCAATACTCGAACAGCGTGCGCTCCTTGCCGGAAGCGAAGCCGCGCTTGTCGAGCGCGGCGCGGTCGTAGTCGCCGAGGCGTGAAAACACCGGCAGGTAGTGCGAGCGCACCAGCACGTTGACCGAGTCGAGCTGCAGCAGGCCGAGGCGGTCGATGGTCGCGGCAACGGCCGGCCACGGCGAGCGGCCGGCGGTCTTGCGATGGGCGAAGCCCTGCGCGGCGAGCGCGATGCGGCGGGCTTCGTCCGCGGTCAGCGATGTTTTCGGCGGCGGGAGATCGGCGGGCATTCGCCCGCCTTATGCCAAGCGCGGCAACGCCGCGCCAGTGGCGCGTCAGGCGCGGGCGGCGACGCGGCGGTCGGCGGGCAGCGCGCCGCGCTGCTTGCCGGCGAGCATCGTATCGATGTCGTCGGCCGGAACCGGGCGGCTGAAGAAGAAGCCCTGCACCTGCTGGCAGCGGGTCAGCCGCAGCAGCCGCAACTGATCCTCGGTCTCGATGCCTTCCGCGATGATCGACAGGCCGAGGGCATCGCCCAGCGAGACCAGCGACTGGAACAGCGCGTTGGCCTCGCCGTTCATGCCGATTTCCTTCACGAAGGAGCGGTCGACCTTCAGCGTGTTGAACGGGAACTGGCGGAGGTAGCCGATCGAGGAGAAGCCGGTGCCGAAATCGTCGAGCGACAGGTTGAAGCCGAATTCCTTCAGCTTGCGCAGCTTGCGCTCGGCGATCATCGGGTTGTTGACCAGGATGCCTTCGGTCAGTTCGAGGTCGAAGCGCGACGGGCTGTGGCCGTGGCTCTCGACGATCTGGCGGATCTCGTCGGCGAAGCCCGGATCGCGGAGCTGCACCGGCGAGACGTTGATCGCCATCTGCAGGCCCGGCCAGCGGTGCAGGTCGATGCAGGCGCGGGTGACGACGAGGCGGCCGATGTCGTGGATGAGGCCGGTTTCCTCGGCGACGGGAATGAACACCGCCGGCGACACGGCGCCGAATTCGGCCGAGGTCCAGCGCATCAGCGCCTCGAGGCCGACGATCTCGCCGTCGATGGCGCGTACGACCGGCTGGTAGAACACCTTAAGGTCGCCGTTTTCGATGGCGCGGCGCAAGCCGGTCTCGATCTGCTTCTTTTCCAGCGCGCCGGTTTCCATGGTCGCCTGGTAGGCGACCGGCTCGCGCTCGGCGCCGTTCTTGGCGTGATACATGGCGACGTCGGCGCGGCGGATGATCTCCGACGACTTCATGCCGATCTCGTTGGCGATGGCGTAGCCGACCGAGGCGGTGACGTGAAACTCGAAGCCCGAGATCGTGAACGGGCGGTCGATCGAATGGGCGATACGGCGCGCCGTCTCGAGCGCCAGGGTGCCATGGCCGTTGGTGAGCAGCGCGACGGCAAACTCGTCGCCGCCGATGCGGGCAAGCGTGCCGCCTTCCGGCATGACGCTGCCGATGCGGCTGGCGAGCAGGCGGACGAGTTCGTCGCCGCCGTGGTGGCCGATCGAGTCGTTGACCAGCTTGAAGCCGTTGACGTCGAGATAGATGACGGCGAGGTCGCCGACGCCGCAGGCGCCCTCGTAGTGCGGCGATTCCAGCATCTCGCTGAAGCCGGTGCGGTTCATGAGGCCCGTCATCGAGTCGGTGCGCGCGGCGGTGACGGCTTCCTTCTCGCTTTCGGTGAGCGCGATCGCCATGCGGCGGGCGCGGAACGCGGTGGTCGCGGCGACGACGCAGAAGAGCAGCAGCGCGACGCCGATCGGCAGGAGCACGCTGCGGAGCAGCGCGTCGCCCGGCTTCGGCGGCGTCCAGGCAAAGTAGCCCGTGGTCTTGCCGACAAGATTCACTACCGCCGGCTGGCCGTCGGGGGCGCTGTCGGCGCGGACGAAATGAAGGTCGTCGATCAGGAACGCCTTGCCGAGATCGATCAGGCGCTGGCTTTCGAGATACTGGCCGAAGACGATGATCGGCAGATCGGACGACTTGACCTCGCCGGCCTTCGACACCGGGCTGAGATGCTGGATCGAGATCATCATCGGCACCGACGGCGTGTCGATGTAGATGACGCTCTTGGCGGCGAAATTCTCGACCGGCAAAGTATCGGCGATCTTCTTGATCGCGGCGAGCTTGCCGGGCGTGATGATCTTTTCGATGGCGTCGGGCGCGCCGTCGATCAGCCACTCGTTGTCGGGGTCGAGCTTGCCGTCCGGCGAAGCGATGACCAGCATGTCGGCGATGTTGGTGTCGGTGATGCCGGTGCCGACGTTGGCGTCGATCCAGGTCTTGTCCTTGCGGACGTAGGCGTCGTAGGCCTCTTCCCACCAGCCGTAGTCGTTGGCGAGCGAGGCCAGGCGCTTGCCCATCGCCTCGACGCCGCCGGCAACCATGGTCTGAGTGCTGATCGCGGCCTGTTCGTTATGCTTGTGCGCCATCCACGAGATGGTGATGAGCACCGTGCCGACGGTAATGACGATACCGGCGATAAGGTTGGCGGTGATCCGCCCGGTAATTGCTCTGGCCATCGTGGTCTCGCCCACAGGTCCCCTGATAATGGCGAAGAGCTAGCAAATCGGACTTGCGATCTGTTTAAGAGCGCGGCAAGCCTTGGTTAAGCATAGAGCGCCAGAGGCACAGTTTTGCGCCGAATACGCCGCGCGTCGCATAGTCGGACACTAGGGTTTTCCAGTATTCGTCGGACCTTATTCTAGCCTGGGTTGTCGGCGAGCCGGGAGCTCGGCAGACACGCGGAGGCTGTGACGAAGATTACAGTCATGGTTAACGCTTAGTGAAATAAGGTGAATTTCCGCTGGCCTGCCTATTTTCCAGGCTCTCCGCCGGCCCCGAATAGTTGACAACTGGTTAATAGAGGCAGCTTAGTTGCGCCCGGCGGACAAGTATTAATGCGGTTGAGTTGCGTACGAGGAGGCGTTCATGAGTCTGGCGGATTTCGCGTCGGCGAATGTTTTCGCGCGGCAGGCGATGCCGGTTGCGGCTGAGGCCAAAGCCGCCGGCTGCCCCTACCACCAGAAAGCCGACAGCTTCAATGCGTGGCTCGAGGCGGGCCTGCAGTGCATGGCCGGCAAGCGCGAGTTCCGGCTCGGCCGCTACCACGTCGCCCGCTTTGCCAGCGGCGCGGAATACGCCGCGGCGCTCGCCGACTTCCGCCGCGAGGTCGCGGCCCATCGCAAGACCGGCTTTCTCGCCATCCTGGTCAGCGAAGAGCGCTGCCCGACGGTCGAGGACGAGCTCAACATCCTCGGCGCCGCGATGTACGACGCCGGGCTCACCGACGACCTTGAGGCGCTGATCGCCGGCAAGGCGCTGGCGCATTCCATCGAGGTGCCGTGCCCGGTCACCGGCCTCGACACGTTCTACGATTTCTTCTCGGTCGCCTTCTGCCGCAACGCCGCCAACCCACGCGATCCGCTCTACGATCCGTCGCTGTCGGCGCCCTTCACCGCGGTCAACACGACCTCGGACGCCTTTGCCTTCGCCCGCCTGGTCGACGACCAGGCCCGGCGCGCCTGGGGTCGGCCGGTGCACGCAATGACGCACGACCGAGACGCCGTCGAGCGGCTGTTCCAGCG
Source organism: Bauldia sp. (assembly GCA_037200845.1). NCBI lineage: Bacteria > Pseudomonadati > Pseudomonadota > Alphaproteobacteria > Hyphomicrobiales > Kaistiaceae > Bauldia > Bauldia sp. The sequence continues at coordinate 1,464,906 of JBBCGQ010000001.1, read as the reverse complement.
CTGCGTCACGGCCTGGCAGAACATGTCGATCACCACCATCGGCAACTACAGCCGCGTCACCGAGGATCCCTCGCGCGGCGTCCACCTCAGCGAGGACCGCACGCGCTGGTTCGCGGCGCACAACGATCCGGTGTTCGCCGAGCTGAAGAAGTGCCCCTACCAGCACGAAATGCCGATTACCTATGCCGCGCGGCTGACGGCTAAATGGTCGGCTAACCTTTTCGATGGACAACCGTACGTGCCGACCCGCGACGGGCAATCGGGCGGCGTGGCGGTATCGGACGAAGTGTTCGAGGTCGAGGGGCTTTCCAGTGAGCTATTCCAATTTTGATTTCCTCGAGGTGCGCGCGATCAGCGCGGACCACAAGGCGATCTACGCGACCAAGCCGATCGCCAAGGACGAATTGATCGGCTTCTTCGACGGCAAGTCGATCATGGTCGACCTCGCCGACAAATCTTCGCTCGACGATTACTGGTGGCGCCAGTCGGTGCACCTCAGGCTGGAGGGCACCAAGCTGCTCTGCCTGCTGCCGATGTGGGAGCCGGAAGGCGTCGACTACCTCAACCATTCCTGCCACCCGAACGCCCGCGTCGAAGGCCAGCTCTACGTCTATGCGCTCCGCGACATCCAGCCGGGCGAGGAAATCACCGCTGACTACCGCACCTTCAACCTGGTGCCGGAAGGCAAGCAGTGCTGGTGCCAGACGGAAAACCGCTGCCAGATCTGAGTAGCCGCTCATGAAGACGTGGCGTGTCATCGGCGTACTCATCCTGATCGGTGCGGAGGCGCTGCTCTACGGCTATAGCTATCCGTTCTTCTCGCTGGCGCTGGAAAAGCGCGAGTTGGCGACCTGGCTGATCGGCCTTAACGCATCGCTCGCCGGCGCCGGCATCCTGATCGTCGGCCCGGTGCTGCCGTGGCTGATCGATAAATTCGGCCTCCGCCAACTGGTCACCGCCCTCTTCGCGCTGTCGCTCGCCTCGTTCGCAGCGATCCTGGCCGCCGATCATCTCGTGGTCTGGTTCGCGGCGCGCTTCGTCATGGGCGCCTGCTTCGCGGCGCTGTGGACGACGACCGAGATCTGGCTGAACGGCGTCGTCGATGACCGCCACCGCGGCCGCATCATCGGCGCGTCGGGCACGCTCTACGCGACGTGCCAATTCATCGGCCCGCTGGTGCTCGGCGGCGTCGGCGTCACCGGCTCGCTGCCGCTGATCGTGGCGATGGTGCCGCTCGCCGTCGGCGTCGCGGTGGCGGTTTCGATCACCTCGGCAAAGGGCGAGGTCGAAGAAGAAGAGAATCTCGGCGACACCAAGAGCCTGCGCTTGGCGCTGTCGGTCGCCGGCGCGCTGGTCGCTGCCGCCTTCCTCGGCGGCATCGGCGAGACCGCGATGCAGGCCCTGCTGCCGCTCTACGGCCTGGCGCACGGCGTCAGCGACGCCGGCGCGGCGCAACTGGTCGCGATCTTCAGCCTTGGCGAGGCGGTGCTGGTCGCCGTACTCGGCTGGATGGCCGACCGCTATGGCCGCAAGTTCACGCTGCTGACGTGTTCGATCCTGGCGACGATCACCAGCGCCCTCCTCCCCTTCGCGGTCGGCTCGCCGTTCGCGCTGTGGCCGGTGCTGTTCCTCGCCGGCGGCGCGATCTCCGGCATCTACACGCTGGGCGTCATCCTCATGGGCCAGGACTTCCGCGGCCAGACGCTCGCCTACGTGTCCACGGGCTTCGCCATGGCCTACGCCGCCGGCTCCATCGTCGGCTCGACGCCGGTCGGCTACCTGATCGATCTGTTCGGGCCCGAAGCCTTGCCAATCTCGATCGCGGTTGGCTTCCTCGGCCTCACCGCCTTCCTGCTCTGGCCCGTGCACAAGACCGGCGACGAAGGCCGCCGCGCCACGCCGCCGGCCGCGACCGACATCGACAATTTCCCCGAGATCAAGTTCGACCTGTCGTTCCTGTTCGAGCCGCCGCCGCCCGCGCTGCTCGGCCACGACGCGCCGCCGGTGGCGATGGAGATCGCGCCGGCACCCGCGGCCGCGCTGCCCGAGATCGAATTCGACCTGCCGTTCGTCTCGCCCGAGCGGACGCTGGAAGACTGGTTCCGCGAGCGCGCCAACGAAGTCGCCGAACGCGCCCGCGCCCGGCAAGCGACGGCCGATGCCTTCGGCGCCCGCCGCGCGAGCTAGGCCTGCTCGACCAGCGCGAATTTATCGACGTCGAACAGGCCAAAGTCGGTGATCTTCATGTGCGGGATCACGGGCAGCGGCAGGAACACCACCGTCAGCAGCGGCTCGGGCAAGGTGCAGCCGAGTTCCTCGTGGGTGGCGTCGCGCAGCTTCTTCAGCGCGACGCGCACCTCGTCGAACGGCTGCAGGCTGATCAGCCCGGCGACGGGCAGCGCGATCTCCGCCACCACCTCGCCGCCGGACGCCACGACATAGCCGCCGCCCAGCTCGCGCAGGCGGTTGACCGCGCCCGCCATGTCCTCGTCGTCCATGCCGATGACGCAGATGTTGTGGCTGTCGTGGCCGACGGATGATGCGATGGCGCCGCGCTGCAGGCCAAAGCCGGTGACGAAAGCGCGGGCGATGTTGCCGTTCTTGCCGTGACGCTCGATGACCGCCACCTTGGCGACGTCGCGGAGGACATCGGTCTGCCGTACGCCGTCGATACTCTCCACCCATTTCTGCACGCTGTCGGTCACGACGCGGCCGGGCGCGACGCCGATCATGGTCAGCTCGGCCGCCTCGCCGGGCACGCGGAAATCCGCCGCCGTGACCTCGCGCGACTTCATGCTATCGAGCCCGACCGGCGCGACCTTCTTCCGCGCCGCGAACAGATCGTCGCCGACGATGCGGCCGGCAGAGATCACGGTCCTGACGTCACATTCCTTCAGGTCGCCAACGAGCACAATGTCGGCACGCCTGCCGGGTGCGATCATGCCGCGGTCGCGGAGGCCGAAGGCGTTGGCCGCGGACCAGCTCGCGGCGCGATAGACATGATGCACTGGCCGGCCGAGGCCGATCAGCGTGCGGATCATGAAATCGAGGTGGCCTTCCTCGGCGATGTCGAGCGGGTTGCGGTCGTCGGTGCACAGGCAGCAGAAGCTTGACGTGTTCTCGTCGAGGATCTCGGCGAGCGCATGCAGGTCCTTGGTCACCGACCCCTCGCGGATCAGCACCTGCATCCCTTTCTTCAGCTTCTCGCGGCCGTCGCTGGCGATCGTCGTCTCGTGGTCGGTGCGGATGCCGGCGGCGAGGTAGCCGTTTAGGTCGTAGCCGCGCACCAGCGGCGCGTGGCCGTCGATGTGGCCATCCTGGAAGGCGACCAGCTTGTCGAGCACATCCGGCTCGCTGTGGAGAACGCCTGGGAAATTCATGAACTCCGCGAGGCCGATGACCTTCGGATGATTGCGTAGCGCGATCAGATCCTTCGCCTTTAGCGTCGCGCCCGATGTCTCAAACGCGGTTGCCGGCACGCACGACGATAGATTGACGCGCAGGTCCATCACCGTCGTCCCGGCCGAGTCGAGGAAATATTGGATACCCTCGGCGCCGAGCACATTGGCGATCTCGTGCGGATCGCAGATGGCGGTGGTGACGCCATGCGGCAGGACGCAGCGGTCGAATTCCTGCGGCGTCAGCAGCGAAGACTCGACGTGCAGGTGCGTGTCGATGAATCCCGGCACGGCGAACAGTCCCGTGCCGTCGATCTCGCGCGCGCCCTTGTACTTCTCGTATGTGCCGACGACGCGGTCGCCGGAGATGGCGATGTCGGTGACCGTGACGCCGCCGGAGACGATGTCGAGCAGGCCGACATTCTTGATCACGAGATCGGCAGGCGCGGCGCCGCGGCCCTGGTCGATGGCGCGCGAAAGGGAAGCTTTGTCGATCATGTCTCGGTCCTTTGGCTGCCGCCAGAATGGCAGAGCGCCGGTGGCCGATCTAGTCGTCGCCCATCGCGATCAGCGAAGCATTGCCGCCGGCCGCCGCGGTGTTCACCGACACCACCTGCTCGAGCGCGAAACGGCGAAGATAGTCCGGCCCGCCGGCCTTGGGCCCGGTGCCCGACAGGCCGGAGCCGCCGAAGGGCTGCGTGCCGACGACCGCGCCGATCATGTTGCGGTTGACGTAGACGTTGCCTGCCGGCAGCCGATCGATGACGTGGCGGGCGGTTTCGTCGATGCGCGAATGGACGCCGAGGGTGAGGCCGTAGCCGGTCGCGGCGATCGCGTCGATCAGAGCGTCGAGGTCGCGGGCCTTCCAGCGGACGACGTGGAGCACCGGGCCGAAGACTTCCCGGTCGAGACGTTGCGGCGCGTCCAGCTCGATGATGTGCGGGGGAACGAAGGTGCCGGCCGCCGGCGCACTGCCGGCGTAGACGATCTTCGCCCACGGCGCGGCGCGCATCTTCGCGATGTGGGCGTCGAGATTCTGCTTCGCCTCGGCGTCGATCACCGGGCCGACGTCGGTTTCCGGCAGGCGCGGATCGCCGACCGTCAGTTCAGCCGCCGCGCCCGCGATCATCGCGATCATGCGGTCGGCGATGTCGTCCTGCAGGCACAGCAGCCGCAGCGCCGAGCAGCGCTGGCCGGCCGAGCGGAACGCCGACGTGACGACGTCGTCGGCGACCTGCTCGGGCAATGCGGTAGCATCGACGATCATGGCGTTGATGCCACCGGTCTCGGCGACGAGCGGCACGATCGGCCCCTGCTTGGCGGCGAGCGCGCGGTTGATCGACCAGGCGACCTCGGTCGAGCCGGTGAAGGCGACGCCGGCGACCAGACGATGGGCGACCAGCGCGGCGCCAATCTTGCCGTAGCCGGGCGCGAGTTGCGCCGCCTCGGCCGGGATGCCGGCCCGGTGGAGCAGCGCCACGGCACGGGCGGCGGTGCGCGGCGTCTGTTCGGCCGGCTTGGCGACGACGGCATTGCCGGCGGCGAGCGCGGCGGTCACCTGGCCGAGGAAGATCGCCAGAGGGAAATTCCACGGCGAGATGCAGACGAAGACACCGCGTCCGCGGCGGACGAGGCGGTCGTTTTCGCCGGTCGGTCCGGGCATCGTTTCGCCGGCGAACAATCGCCGCGCTTCGGCGGCGTAGTAGCGGCAGAAGTCGGCGGCCTCGCGCACCTCGGAGATGCCGTCGACCGGCGTCTTGCCACCCTCGGCCGCCATCAGCGCGACGAGGCCGTCGCGGTCGGCCTCGAGCAAATCGGCGAGGCGATCCAGCGCCGCGGCGCGCTCGGTCGCAGGCACGCGCGACCACGACGCGAAGGCTGTCTGCGCCGCGGCCATGATGGCGTCGATGCCTTCCACCGGCGTGTCGAGCACCGGCTGCAGCGGCGCCTCCGCCTTGGCGACGCCAGCGACCAAGGCGCCGAGTTCGGCGGCGTTGCCGAATTCCATGCCGCGGGAATTTCGCCGGCTTGGCATATACATGTTAGCCGGCAACGGAATGCGGCTGTGGCGGACGCGCATGCCGCCTTCCAGCAATTCGGCGGGACGACGCAGCAAACTCGCCACCGGCACGTTCTTGTCGCCGACCACCGCGACGAACGACGAGTTCGCGCCATTCTCCAGCAGGCGGCGCACGAGATATGCCAGCAATTCGCGATGGCCGCCCACCGGCGCGTAGATGCGCCAGGCGACGCCGACGTTCTGCTTGGCGGTCGCCTCCTGCAGCGCCTCGCCCATGCCGTGCAGGCGCTGGAACTCGAAGCCCTCGACGCGGCCGGCCATCTCGACGATCGAGGCGACGGTCAGCGCGTTGTGGGTCGCGAATTGCGGATAGATGCGCTCCCGCGCATCAAGCAGGCGGCGCGCCGCAGCGAGGTAAGACTGGTCGGTCGCCGCCTTGCGGGTAAAGACGGGGTAGTCCGCCAGGCCGCGCTCCTGCGCGCGCTTCACCTCGCTGTCCCAGTAGGCGCCCTTCACCAGCCGCACCATGAAACGGCGGTCGAGGCTCGCGGCGAGGTCTGCCATCCACGCCACCACCGACGTGGCGCGCTTCTGGTAGGCCTGGATGGCGATGCCGAAGCCGTCCCATCCGGCGAGCGAGGCATCGGCGGCGACGGCGCCGACCACCGCCAGCGATAGTTCGAGCCGGTCTGCTTCTTCCGCATCGACGGTGAGGTTGAGGTCGTATTGCTTCGCCATGCGCGCCAGCGACAGCAGACGCGGCGCCAGTTCGCGCAGCACGCGCTCGTGCTTCACGGCCTCGTAGCGCGGGTGGAGCGCCGACAGCTTCACCGAGATGCCCGGCCGGTCGGGCAGTGATTTGCTCCCGGCGGCCTTGCCGATCTCGGTCAGCGCGCTTGCGTAGGCCTCGAGGTAGCGCTCGGCGTCGGGCGCCGTGCGGGCGCCCTCGCCCAACATGTCGTACGAATGGCGGCTGCCGCGGGCCTCCGCCGGTGCCGCGCGGCGGAGCGCGTCGCCGATGGTCTCGCCGAGCACGAAATGGTGGCCGAGCACGCGCATCGCCTGCTTGGTCGCGGCACGCACGGCCGGCTGGCCGAGGCGGCGGACCATGCCGGCGAAAATTCCCCGCGGCGTGTCGCCCGGCTCGACGATGCGGCTCGACAGGCCGAGCGCCCAGATCGAAGCGGCGACGAACAGCGTGTCGTGCTTGCCGGCGTGCTCCTCCCAGTCGCCGCCGCCGAGCTTCTCCTCGATCAGCTTGTCCTGCGTGGCGTTGTCGGGGATACGGAGCAGCGCCTCGGCGAGCACCATCAGCGCCAGCCCTTCCCGGGTCGACAGCGCGAACTCGCGGAGGAAATCTTCCAGCCCGCCGATCGAGCCGGCGCTGGCGCGGATCTGCTCGATCAGCGCCGTCGCCAGGCGATCGATGCGCGCCTCGCCGACGGCATCGAGTTTCGTCTCGGCGATGAAGCGGCGGATCAGGCTTTCGTCGTCAGGGGCGTAGGCGGCGGAGAACGGCGGGAGCGCGGTCATGGCAGCATACTAGCCGAGCCTGCGCGGCGGCCAATGGTGCGTGGCGAGGCTCATCGCCAGTTGGTCACCTCTCCCTGGAGGGAGAGGGGATAAACTGAGAGGCCAGCGGATAATCCTTGGTCCTTGCCTTCGCGGGAAACCGGAGAGGAGCCGCACGGTCTCCCTATCCTCTCGAGGTGTGGCCTACACCTTCACCCACGTCGCGCCCTTGGCGCTCGATTTCACTGCCGCCTCGATGAACTGCATGCCCTTGAGGCCGTCCTCGACCGTCGGGAAGGTCACCGCCGGGTCGAGCTTGGCGCCGGTGCGGGCCGCGACGATCGCCTTGGCGACCTCGGAGTAGATGTTGGCGAAGCCTTCGAGGTAGCCCTCCGGGTGGCCGGAAGGAACGCGCGTGAGGCGCGCCGCCTCGGGGCCGGCGCCGGCGCCGCCGCGGGTGATCTTGCGCGGCGGCTGGCCGAAGGGCGCGAACCAGAGGTAGTTCGGGTCCTCCTGCTTCCACGACAGGCCGCCCTTGGTGCCGTAGACGCGCAGCGTCAGCGCGTTCTCGTTGCCGGGCGCGACCTGGCTCGCCCAGAGCATGCCCTTGGCGCCGCCCTTGAAGCGGAGCAGCACATTGTCGTTGTCGTCAAGCTTGCGGCCCTTCACGAACGAGGTGAGGTCCGCCAGCAGTGAATCCAGCGTCAGGCCGGTAACGAAGCACGCGAGGTTATAGGCATGCGTGCCGATGTCGCCGAGCGCGCCGCCGGCGCCTGATTTTTTCGGGTCGGTGCGCCAGTCGGCCTGCTTGTTGCCCTTGCCCTCGGTGCTCTCGGTCAGCCAGTCCTGCGCGTACTCGGCCTGGACGATGCGGATCTCGCCGAGCTCGCCGGCGGCGATCATGGCGCGCGCCTGCCGGATCATCGGGTAGCCGGTGTAGTTATGCGTCACCGCGAAAATCTTGCCGGTCTTCCTGGTCAGCGCGACCAGTTCCTTCGCCTCCTTGGCGGAGAGCGCCAGCGGCTTGTCGCAGATGACGTGGATGCCGGCCTTGAGGAAAGCCTTTGCCGGCCCGGCGTGCATGTAGTTGGGCGTCACGATAGCGACGGCCTCGATGCCGTCGGCGCGCTTCGCCTCGGCCTTGGCCATCTCCTCGAAGCTGCCGTAGGCGCGGTCGCGAGCGATGCCGATCTCCAGCGCGGAGTCGATCGCCTTCTGCGGCGTCGAGGACAGCGCCCCGGCGACCAGCTCGTACCGGTCGTCGATGCGTGAGGCGATGCGGTGGACGGCACCGATGAAGGCGCCCTGCCCGCCGCCGACCATGCCGAGGCGGATGCGCCGGCCGGTGCTGGCGTCGCTTCTTGCTTCAACCATTGTCGCTCCCCCTCGTTCTTGCTTACGACCGGTAGGCCTGGCGGCCGACGCCCTGCACCGGAATGTTCTGGCTCTTCAGCACCTCGTGCTGGAGCGCGTACATCGCGGCGGCGGCCTCGTCGATGTAGCGGGTGAAGGCGATCGAGCCCTGCAGGATCGGCTTCAGTTTCTCGCGTTCCTGCACGCGCGCCGGACCGTATTCGTGCTCGACGACGATGTGCGTCTTGGCCGGATCGAGCGGCAGCAGTTCGCGCGCGGCAAGCTGGTGGTCGAGCCAATCCACGGTGCGGTTCTGCAGATAGGCGAGCGGATCGTGCCGTGCGGTGCCCGGCAGCTCGTGCTCGCTGAAGGCGACCTGCTTCTTCCAGGCGTTGCCCCAGTCGGCGGCATTGGTCGACGGCTTGCCGCCCTTCCAGTCGCCGCGTTCCATGGTCTGGCCGCCATAGCCCCAGGCGGCGATGCCCTTGGAGTCGATCACCTGGCCCTTCACGTGGAAGCCGGCGATCAGGAAGCCGTAGCCGGTGTCCTTGAGGTACTGGAAAATCGAGCGCGTATCCTGGCCCATCAGGATGGCATGCGACGGATCGTAGTGGATGCGGAACTGGTCGCCGACGCCGTGCTTCTCGGCGATGCGATGGAGGGCAATCCAGGCGCCGGGCGTGTAGGCGATATTGTTGTGCCAGTTGTCCTTAACGGTCCAGCCGGGCATCGGGCACTGCTCGACGCGATAGACGAGGCCGCGATCCTTGGCGGCCTTGAGCAGGGGAATGAAGGCCTCGACGAAGTCGTCGAGGTTCTGATCCATCGAGTGTTCCTGATTGCGGCCCACGAAGCCGCAGACCGCGTCGGTGCCGAGCAGCACCGCCGCGTCCATGGCGCGCACCATGAAGTCGGCCTTCTTCCTCCGGATGGCCGGATCGCCATGCAGCATGTTGTCGAAGTAGCCGATGTCCGACAGCGACACGCCCGTCGACTTCATCGCCGCGGCGACGCGCGTGGCGCGCGCTTTGTCGAACGGCTTCCGCAAATCGAGCGTGTTGGCGACCGGGTCGAGCATCGCCTCGGGCGGCACGTCCGACTCCGACGGGTGCAACGCCGCCGAAAGCTGGATGTATTTGACGCCAAGATCGTTGGCGAAATCCAGCCAGTCCTCGATCGCCTTGTCGGGATCGGGATCGCGAACCTTGCGCGGCGTCAGCTCCTGCAACGCCGCGGTCAGCACGCCGACCTTCATGAACTTCGGTTCGAATGCCTGCACCATTTTCGTTTCTCCCGGTCGCGCTCTGTTTGCCGGCGCTGGTCAGAGATAGTCGTTCATCAGCCCTTCGAGATATTCCTGCTTGCCGCTCTTCGGCTGCGGATCGAGCTTCTTTTTCAGCACATAGTCCGAGAGGTCGTCCAGCGAGCGCTTGCCGGCGAGGATGGCTTTCCCCTCCTTGCCGTCCCAGCCGGAATAACGGTCGGCGAGGAAGGCGTCGTGCTTGCCGTCCTCGATGATCTTCTCGGCGACGAGCAGGCCGCGGGCGCAGGCGTCCATCGAGTTGACGTGCGCGATGAGCAGATCGTCCGGGTCGATCGACTGGCGGCGGATCTTGGCGTCGAAGTTGTAGCCGCCGGTGCCGAGGCCGCCGGCCTTGAGAATGGCGAGCGCCGCCAGCGCCATCTCGGGAACGTTCATGGCGAACTGGTCGGTGTCCCAGCCCAGGAGATAGTCGCCGCGGTTGATGTCGATCGAGCCCAGGATCCCGAGCGCGCCGGCAAGCTGCAGCTCGTGCTCGAAGGTGTGGCCGGCGAGGATAGCGTGGTTCTGCTCGATGTTGATCTTGACCTGCTTCTCGAGGCCGAACTGCTTGAGCATGCCGAAGATGGTGCCGACGTCGTAGTCGTACTGGTGCTTGGTCGGCTCCTTCGGCTTCGGCTCGATCAGGACGGTGCCCTTGAAGCCGATCTTCTCCTTGTGCTCGACGACCAGCGTCAGGAAGCGGCCGAGCTGCGCCAGCTCGCGCTTGATGTCGGTGTTGAGCAGCGTCTCGTAGCCCTCGCGGCCGCCCCACAGGACGTAGTTGGCGCCGCCAAGCTCATGCGTCAGCTCGAGCACGTTCTTCACCTGCCCTGCGGCGTAGGCGAAGATTTCCGGGTCGGGGTTGGTCGCGGCGCCTGCCATGTAGCGGCGGTTGGAGAAGAGATTGGCGGTGCCCCAGAGGAGTTTTACGCCGGTCTTCTCCATCTTCTTCGCGAAGATCTCCCCGATCTGGCGGACCATCTTGTTGGATTCGGCCAGCGTCTCGCCTTCCGGCGCGATGTCGCGATCGTGGAACGAGAAGAACGGAACGCCGAGCAGGCGGAACATCTCGAAGGCGACATCGGCCTTCTGGCGCGCGCCTTCCATGGCGTCGTTGGTGTGCATCCACGGGCGGTTGAAAGTCTCGCCGCCGAAGGGATCGCCGCCCGGCCAGGTGAACGAGTGCCAATAGACGACGGCGAAGCGGAGATGATCCTCCATGCGCTTGCCGAGCACCTTCCGGTTCGGGTCGTACCAGCGGTAGGCAAGACCCTCGGCCTTCGGGCCCTTGTACTTGATTGGCTTCTCCTGGGTGAAGAAACGAGCACTCATCGGGGCATTGCCTCCTTGATGGCAGGATAGAGTCTCTTGTAGGTCGCGTAGGCCGCTGCATAAGCAGGCACGAGGTTCCGGTCGGGCTCGATCGTCTCGCGGATTTTCGGCTGCGTGCAGACCGCGAACGGATCAGCGCCGGTCGCCGCGATGAGGCCCAGTCGCGCGGCGCCCAAGCCCGCGCCGAAGTCGCCCTCCTCCGGAACGTCGATGGCGATGTCGAGCGTGCTGGCGATGATCTGCAGCCACGCGCGCGAGCGCGAGCCGCCGCCGACGGCCAGCGCGCGGTCGACATCGGCGCCGGCGGTGCTGAGTGCCCTGAGGCTGTCGGCGAAAGCGAAGGCGACGCCCTCCAGCACGGCGCGGGTCAGCGCCGTCTTGTCGGTGGCGTAGTTTAGGCCGGTGAAGCTGCCGCGGATCGCGGCGTCGTTGTGCGGCGTGCGCTCGCCGCCGAGATACGGCAGGAACATCACGTCGCCCGGGCCGCCCTTCTCGCCTTCCAGCGGCTTGGTCAGGTGCGCGGCATCGGTTGCGAAGACTCCGGCCAGCCATTCGAGCGCGCCGGCGGCGGAAAGAATGACGCCCATCTGGTGCCAGGTGTTGGGCACGGCGTGGCAGAAGGCGTGCACCGCCGTCGCCGGATCCGGCGAGAAGCGCGCGTTGGAAACGAACAGCACGCCGGAGGTGCCGAGCGACAGGAACGCGGTGCCCGGCTTGACCACGCCGACGCCGCAAGCCGACGCCGCGTTATCGCCGCCGCCACCGGCCACGACCGGCGCCGTCGCGATGCCCCAGCGCTTGGCGAGATCGGCGCGCAGTTTCCCGGTCGCCTGCGACCCTTCGTAAAGCTTCGGCATCTGCTTGCGGGCGAGCTTGGTCGCCGCAAGCAGCTCGTCGCTCCAGTCGCGTTTGCCGACGTCCAGCCACGACGTGCCGGCCGAGTCCGACATCTCGGAGGCGCGGTCGCCGGTGAGCTTCAGCCGGACGTAGTCCTTGGGCAGCAGGACCGTCGTGACCCTGGCGAAGATTTCCGGCTCGTGCTTCGCGACCCATACCAGCTTGGGCGCGGTGAAACCGGGGAACACGATGTTGCCGGTGAGGGCGCGGAAGATCGGGTTGCGGTCAAGCGCCGCGGCTTCGTCGGCGGAGCGCACATCGTTCCACAGGATGCAGGGCCGGAGCGGCTTGTCGTTCGCATCGAGGAGCGTCGCGCCGTGCATGTGGCCGGAGAGGCCGATGCCTTTGACGGCGCCCAGCTCACGCGCATGCGACTGCGCCAGGCGATCCATCACCGCCTCGCACGCCGTCCACCATGAGTCCGGGTCCTGTTCCGACCAGCCGGCATGCGGGCGCGACACCTCCAGCGGCGCCGTCTCGCTCGCGACGAGTTTCTGGTTCTCGTCGATGAGAACCGCCTTCACCGACGAGGTGCCGATATCCAGGCCGACGTACATTCAGAGCGCCTCCCCGCGCCGTCTACGGAACATTTTCGCGCAGGAAGATGTCGATGCGGATGCGCTCCTGGCCGGGGTAGATCGGCACGCCCTCGCGCTCGGCGAGCAGCAGCCGCACGGCGCTGCGTACCTCGTGGCCGGGATCCTGGTGGATGACGGCGTCGATGGCGCCGCGGATCAGGTACTTGCGATTGAAGGTGGTGAGATCGTGGGCGATGAAGACGATGTCGCGCTCGCGCCCGGCCGACTCCAGCGCCGTGACCACGCCCGAGGTGCCGGCGCCGATGTTGTAGACGCCAACCAGATCGGCATGGTCGCGCAGCAGGTCGCGGCACAGCGCCTCGGCGCGCTCGTCCTCGTCGCGCCCTTCGCGGATCGGCAGCACTTTGAGATGCGGAAAGTCGCGGCTCATCACCTGCTCGAAGCCGAGCTGGCGCTCGATATGATCGCGCAGCGCGACCGAGCCGGCGATCAGGCCGACCTTGCCCTCGCGGCCGGAGAGGAAACGGCCGAGCAGACTCGCGGCGGTGCGGCCGGCGGCGGAGTTGTCGATGCCGACGTAGTGGGCGCGGCCGGCGCGCGGCACGTCGGAGACCAGCGTCACCACCGTCACGCCTGCGGCGGCGAGATCGTCGATGGCTTCACGGACGCGCGGATGGTCGAGGGCGACGACCGCGATGCCGTCGACCTCGCCCTGCAACCCTTCGAGCGCGGTGGCGAGTACATCGCCGTCGAACACGTCGACGTGCGTGATGCCGATCTGCACGCGTTCCTCGGCAAAACGCTCGGCGGCGGACAGCGCCTCCTTCTCGAGCGTCTGCATAAAGGCGTTGTCGCCCGTCGGCAGCACGAAGCGGAAACGATGGTCGCGGCCGCGGGCGAGCCGCGCGGCGAGACGGTCCGGGCGATACTTGAGGAGATCGACCGCCGCCTGGACACGCTCCGCCGTATTCGCGTGAACGCCGGGACGCCGGTTCAACACACGATCAACTGTCGCCAGGCTGACGCCCGCCGTGCGGGCGACGTCCTCAAGCGTGGTACGCGGCATCAAAAACCCCTCCACACCGCTCCTTAACGTGGCCCGGAATGGATTGCAATTCGGCCAATGCGAGGCGAGAGGGGCGCACTTCAAATATGAACTAAATCCATCTGCCCGCGCACCCATGAAAGGCCGCGCATCCCTCAATTGCAGAGCGGCCCCGAATGCGCCAGAAAGGGCGAGCCACCTACCGAAAACAGCAGATTGCCCCATGAAGATCGAGACGGCGCCCGTTCGCCTGGAAGACTACCGCCCGCCGGATTTCTGGATCGACACGGTCGATCTGACCTTCCGGCTCGACCCGGAGGCGACGCGGGTAACCGCGATCCTGAAGCTCAGGCCGCGCGACGGAGCTAGCGACCTGGTGCTCATCGGCGACGAACTGAAGCTCGTGTCGGTCGCCCTCGACGGCACGGTGCTGCCCGCCAACCGCTACCATGCGACGCCGCAGCGGCTGACGGTGCGCGACGTGCCCGCCGGCCGCTTCACGCTGACCGTCGAGACCGAGATCAACCCGACCGCCAACACGAAGCTGATGGGGCTCTATCGCTCCAGCGGCACCTACTGCACGCAGTGCGAGGCGGAAGGCTTCCGCCGCATCACGTATTTCCTCGACCGGCCGGATGTGCTCGCGGTCTACACGACGCGCATCGAGGCGCCGAAAGCCGGCGCGCCGGTGCTGCTGTCGAACGGCAACCTGACGCAGTCCGGTGATCTTCCCGGCGGGCGCCACTTCGCCGTCTGGCACGATCCGTTTCCGAAGCCGGCGTATCTCTTCGCCATGGTCGCCGGCGACCTCGGGTCTATCCACGGCACGTTCAAGACGATGTCCGGCCGCAACGTCGCGCTCGGCATCTACTGCGAGCACGGCAAGGAGGATCGCTGTGCCTACGCGCTCGAGGCGCTGAAGCGATCGATGCGCTGGGACGAGACCGCCTTCGGCCGCGAGTACGATCTCGACGTCTTCAACATCGTCGCCGTGTCCGACTTCAACATGGGCGCGATGGAGAACAAGGGCCTCAACGTATTCAACGACAAGTACGTGCTGGCCGATCCCGACACCGCCACCGACGTCGACTTCGTCTTCGTCGAGGGCGTCATCGCGCACGAATACTTCCACAACTGGACGGGCGACCGCATCACCTGCCGCGACTGGTTCCAGCTCTGCCTGAAGGAAGGCCTGACCGTCTATCGCGACCAGGAATTTTCTTCCGACGTGCGCTCGCGGCCGGTCAAGCGCATCGCCGACGTACGCACCTTGCACGCGCGCCAGTTCCCGGAAGACGCCGGCCCCCTCGCCCATCCGGTGCGGCCCGAGGTCTATTCCGAGATCAACAACTTCTATACGCCGACGGTCTACGAGAAGGGCGCCGAGGTCGTGCGCATGCTGCAGACCGTGATCGGGCGCGACGGTTTTCGCGCCGGCATGGACCTCTACTTCCAGCGGCATGACGGCCAGGCGGTGACGATCGAGGATTTCCTCGCCGCCTTCGCCGATGCCAACCAGGTGGACCTGACGCAGTTCAAGCTCTGGTACAGCCAGGCCGGGACGCCCGAGGTCACCGCCAGCGGCGTCTATGATGCGCAGCAGAAGACCTACACGCTGACGCTGTCGCAGACGTGCCCGCCGACGCCTGGGCAGCCGCTGAAGAAGCCGATGGTCATTCCCGTCCGCTTCGGCCTCGTCGGCCAGAACGGCGCCGACCTCGCCTACGAGAGCACCACCGGCGGACGCGTCGAGGGCAACGTCATCCACCTCACCGAGGCGAGGCAGACGATCGTCTTCCGCGGCGTGTCGACCAAGCCGGTGCCGTCGTTGTTCCGCGGGTTCTCGGCGCCGGTGCGTCTGGTGATGGACACACCGCCGGCCGATCTTCTCTTCCTGCTGCGTACCGACGCCGATCCCTTCAACCGCTGGCAGGCAGCGCAGACGCTAATCGTGCGCGGGCTGATCGCGGGCGCCGCTGCCGTGGCCGCGAGGCGCTCCCTGTCCGCCGACGACAAGCTGATCGACGCGCTCGCCGAGGTCGCCGAGAACGACGACCTCGAGCCCGCCTTCCGCGCGCAGGTGCTGGTGCTGCCGGGCGAATCCGACATTGCGCGGGAGATCGGCCGCGACGTCGATCCGGAGGCGATCGCCACCGCGCGCAACAGCTTCCGTGCCGCGATCGGCGTTCGTGCCGGTGCGCGGCTGACCGCCGTCGCCGAGCGCATGACGACCGGCGGGACCTTCACCTCGGATGCCGCCTCGGCCGGCCGCCGGGCGCTCGCCAACGTCGCGCTCGATCTTGCCGCCGCGAATGGCGACGCCGATGCGGTTGCCCGCGTCGTGCGCCGCTACTATGAAGCCGACAACATGACCGACCGCTCGGCGGCGCTCAGCACTCTCGTCGCTGCGGCGCGGCCGGAACGCATCGCCGCGCTGGAAGATTTCCACCGCCGCTACGCGAACGATCCACTGGTGCTCGACAAGTGGCTGGGCTTCGAGGCGTCGGTGCCGGCGCCGGAGACGCTCGACCGCGTCCGCGCCCTCCTCGACGATCCGAGCTTCGCGGCCACCAACCCGAACCGTATCCGCGCGCTGGTCGGCAGTTTCGCCGGCGGCAACCAGACGCAGTTCAACCGCGCCGACGGAGCCGGCTACGACTTCCTCGCCGACTTCGTCATCGACCTCGACAGGCGCAATCCGCAGACCGCGGCGCGGCTGCTGGTCAGCTTCCGCTCCTGGCGCGCGCTCGAAGCCAGGCGGCGCGCGCTCGCCGAGAAGGCGCTGCGCAAGGTAGCGCAGGTTTCCGACCTTTCGTCGGACACGCGCGACATCGTCACGCGGACGCTCGCCTGACCGCTCAGGCGGTCAGCACGCCGACTGCGACAAACGCGATCAGGGCAACCGCGAGGACGACGTCCAGGCCGCGGATGGCGATGGGCCGGCGCGGCGCCTGCTGCCGGTAGAAGGCGTCCTCGCCCTGGCGGCGGGACTTGGCGAAGGCGGCGGCCTGACCGGCGACAATCATCGTTTCCATTTTCATCTTCCTCTTGTTTCGGCCGCTGTGGCCGTTGCGATGGGCAGACTTTGCCGTGCGACGCGGAATTTATGAAATGGATAGATTGTATATGATATATTCATGTCATGAATTGGCAGGCTCTCGATCTCAATCTCCTCCGCGTGCTTGAAGCGATGCTCGCCGAGCGCAGCACGGTGCGTGTCGGCGAGCGCGTCGGGCTCAGCCAGCCCGCCGTCAGCTCGGCGCTGAACCGCCTCCGCCATGCGCTCGGCGATCCGCTGTTCGTACGCGAGGGAAACCACATGGTGCCGACGGCCTTTGCCGAAACGCTCGACGCTCCGCTCCGCGACGCGCTTCAGCAGATCGAGAGCGCGCTGTCCGGCGGCGCCAAATTCGACCCGGCGAGATCGACGCGCACCTTCCGCATCGTCAGCGAAGATTTTCTGGCGGAGATGGTCCTGCCCGGCCTGCTGACGCTGATGTCCGAGCAGGCGCCGTCGATGCGGCTTCAGTTGCTGCCGCTCGGCCCGCAGTCTCTGGCAGCGCTTTTCGCCGACGGCACCGTCGACCTGGCGTTCTCCGAGAGCCAGGAGACGCCGGACTGGGTCGAGCACGTCGTCGCCGCGCGCGGCGCCTCGGCCGCGGTGGCCAGCCGCAGGAACCGGCAATTTGCGCGCGCCGGCCTCAAGGATGGCGACACGATCCCGATGGATCTGTACCTGCAGATGCGGCATATCCTTTTCGCGCCGAACGGCGTGATGTTCGGCAGCGAGGATGAGGCGCTGGCGAAGCTTGGCCTCAGGCGCAACGTGGTGGCGAGCGTGCCGCAATTCTTCGCCGTCGCGCGCATCGCGGCACAGAGCCAACTGGTCGGCAACGTGCCGCCGCCCTTCGCCCGCGCTCTCGCCGAGCGCCTTGAACTCAACGTCTACCGCAATCCGTTCGAGGTCGAACCCGTGACGCTGCAGTTGTTCTGGCACCGGCGCCACACCGGCGACCCCGAGCATCGCTGGCTGCGCGAGCGGCTGCTGGAACTGCTGACGCCGTTCGACTTGGCGCGCGATTCGGATTGGTACGCCTACCGGAGTCGCAAAAAGCCCGCGGAAACCTTGGCTCGGCGACGGCGACTGTCACATTCGTAAATACTTCATTTACGCTCTGGACAAGCCGATTCCCGTCGATTCAAATGACGGTGATTCGGTCGTGGCGTCTCCCGAAAATCATTTATCAAATCGAGAGGAGCGCGCATGGCGCGGGCCGAGGCGGCACAGCCGCCCGTGGCGAAGCGTTTGCCTTTTTCCGGTAACGGAGCGGCCGGGAAAACCGGCATTCCGGGGCACGCGAAGCTGCTCGCGCATCCCGCCTACCAGAAGCTGCTCGCGGCCGAGCCGGCGCTGCGCCGGGCGATCCCGATCCTGATCGTGATGTTTCTGGTGATGGTGGGCCTCGCCCGCTTCGTCGAACTCTACCAGCAGAAGGCCGACCACGAGACCAACGCGCGCCAGAGCGTCGCGATGATCGCCGCCGTCACCTCGGCCGCCTTCGCCGGGCAAGGCGCGACGCCGCTATCGACCGACGCGATCCTCAACATGCTCGCCGACGCCTTGCCGGCGGGCGCCACCGCCGACGACCGCCGCATCTACGTCACCAACGACGCCGGCATCATCGTCGCGACGGCGCCGCGCGCCACCGACATCGAGGGCAAGGCGCTCACCGACATCATCGGCGAGGCGCAGCCGCTCACCACGTTCGGCGCCCGCGCCGGCGTGCTCGAGATCAACCTCACCAACAACGACCCGGCGCTTGCCGCCGCCACCGAGATCGGCGCGCCGCTGGGCTTCGTCGCGGTCGTGCAGCCGGTCGCCGCAGTCTACGCCGGCTGGCGCCAGGCGGTGTCGCTCAACGTCACCATCTTCGTCGGCACCAGCGCCATCCTGCTGGTCATCCTCTACGGCTACTTCGCGCAGGTGTCGCGGGCGGCGGAAGCCGACCGCATCTACACCGAGACGCAGGCCCATTTCGAGACGGCGCTGATGCGCGGCCGCTGCGGGCTGTGGGACTGGGATCTCGCCAAGGGCCGCATGTTCTGGTCGCGCTCGATGTTCGAGCTGGTCGGGCTGGAGCCGCGCGACGCGCTGCTCGGCTACGGCGAGGTGGCGCGGCTGATGCACCCGGAGGACGGCGACCTGATGGCGCTCGCCGAATCGATGTACGGCAGCGCCGAGACCACGGTCGACCGAATGTTCCGCATGCGCCACGAGGACGGCCGCTGGGTGTGGCTGCGCGCCCGCGCCGAACTGGTCGACGGCGGCGGGGCCGAGCCGCACCTCATCGGCATCGCCGTCGATGTCACCGAGCAGATGCGGCTGGTGGAGCGCTCCAAGACCGCCGACATCCGCCTCCGCGACGCCATCGAGACGGTGTCGGAAGCCTTCGTGCTGTGGGATTCGGAAAACCGGCTGGTGATGTGCAACTCGAAATACCAGCAGCTCCACGGTATCCCCGACGCCGCCCTGCAGCCCGGCGCCGCCTATAACGAAGTCATCGCCGCCGGCCGCAAGCCGCTGGTGCGTTCGCAGGTCGTCGTCGATGGCAAGCCGGAAGACGGCGCGCGGAGCTTCGAGTTGCAGCTCGAGGATGGGCGCTGGCTGCAAATCAACGAGCGGCGCACCAAGGACGGCGGCTTCGTCTCGGTCGGCACCGACATCACCCAGCTCAAGCGCCACGAGAGCAAGCTGATCGACGGCGAGCGCCGGCTGATGGCGACCATCGCGGACCTCCGCCAATCCCGCCAGAAGCTGGAACAGCAGGCGCAGCAGATGGTCGAGCTTGCCGAGAAATACGCCGAGGAGAAGGACCGCGCCGAGGCGGCGAACCGGACGAAGTCCGAGTTCCTCGCCAACATCAGCCACGAGCTGCGCACCCCGCTCAACGCGATCATCGGCTTCTCGGAGATCATGGAGTCCGGGATGTTCGGCCCGCTCGGCTCCGCCAAGTACGTCGAGTACTGCCAGGACATCCACCAGAGCGGGACCTACCTGCTCGGCGTCATCAACGACGTGCTCGACATGTCGCGCATCGAGGCCGGCCGCATGATGCTGCACCCGGAGGACCTCGACCTCGACGAGCTGGTCGAGGAATCGATCCGCGTCGTCTCGACCATGGCGGCGGCGCAGCAGATCGAGGTGGTCCCCGAGATCGGCCACGGCCTCCACATGCGCGGCGACCGGCGCGCGCTGACGCAGATCATGCTCAATCTTCTGTCGAACGCGGTGAAGTTCACGCCGGCCGGCGGGCGCATCCGCGTGCGCGCCCGCGCCGTCGGCGGCGCCGCGACGTTCTCGGTCTCCGACTCCGGCATAGGCATCCCGCGCGAGGCGCTCAACAAGCTCGGCCGGCCGTTCGAGCAGGTGTCGAACCAGTTCACCAAGAACCATCGCGGTTCCGGCCTCGGCCTCGCCATCGCCTCGTCGCAGGCCTCGCTTCACGGCGGCACGATGCGCATCCGCTCGACGGAAGGCCGCGGTACGATCGTGTCGGTAAGGCTGCCGCTGGCGCCGCCCGTGCCGGAGCCGCATCGCTCGGCGGCGTAGGCGAGGCCAACCTTCCCTTGAGGGAGGTCGAAATCGCGAAGCGGTTTCGGGAGGGGTGCCCCCAAGGCAAAGCGGCCCTCCCCAAAACCGCTGTGCGGTTTTGCCCCCCTCGGGGGAGGATTAAGCGGAGCCCACCTTCCCCACCAGCCGCGTAAACACACCCCGCACCGCCCGCTCGGTCTCCCGCAAATGCGCATCGAGCGTAACAAAATCCGGAAGGTCCGCGGCCTTTGCCAGCCGCTCGAGAAATTCGCGTGGCGCCGCGGCCGGGTCGAAGACGCCATCGACGCACAGCCGCAGAATCTGGATCAGCGCCTGATAGAGCGACAACGCCGGCAGCAGCACCTCCGCATCCGCCGCCGATAGCAGCCCGGCCTTCGCCGCCGCGGCCAGCGCGACGTTGGTTTCCGTCGACACGATCTCCGGATGCTTCGCGGCGTGCACCAGTTGCAGCGTTTGCGCGATGAACTCGATATCGACCAGCCCGCCCGCGGCCTGCTTCAGGTCCCACGCGCCCTCGCCGCCCTTGGCGTCCTCGACCATGCCGCGCATCTCGGTTACGTCGGCGATGACCTTGGCCGGGTCGCGCGGCCTGGCGACGATCTTCGCGATCTCGGCGCGCGCCCGGGCGACCAGCTTGGCGTCGCCGGCGATGACGCGCGCCCGCGTCAGCGCCATGTGCTCCCACGTCCACGCCTCCTTCGCCTGGTAGACGGCGAAGCCGTCGATGTGCGTGGCGAGCGGACCGGCATTGCCGGAGGGGCGCAGGCGGAAGTCGACCGGATAGAGCGTCCCCTCCGCCGTCGGCGCCGAGACGGCGGCTACCAGCCGCTGCGTCAGGCGCGCGAAATACAGCGTGCCCTGCAGCGGCCGCTTGCCATCGGAGGCCGTTGCCTTCTCGTCGAAATCGTAAAGCAGCAGCAGATCGAGGTCGGAGGCCGCCGTCATCTCGCGCGCGCCGAGCCGGCCCATCGCCACCAGCGCCACCGCGCCGCCTTTCATGCGGCCATGCGCCGATGCGAATTCATCCTGCACGGCGGCGAGCAGCGAGGTCAGCAGCACCTCGGCGAGGTCGCTGTAGGCATAGCCGGCGCTGCGCACGCTGACCGTGCCCGCCAGCACGCGAACGCCGATGAGAAACGTCTGCTCCTGCCCGAAGATGCGGGCGCGATTGAGTACATCCTCGAACGACTCCGCCTCGGCGAGCGTCCCGGCAAGGCGCCGCTCCAATGTCTTGCGATCCGGCAGGTTGCCGAAGAACGCCGGCTCGATCAGCGCATCCAGCACATGCGGGCGCTGCGCGATCGTCTCGGCGAGCCGCGGCGCTGCGCCGAGGATCATCGCCAGCAGGCCGAGCAGGCCCTTGTTGGACTGGAGCAGCGCGAAGAGCTGCACGCCGGTCGGCACGCGCGCCAGGAACCGGTCGAAGGCGGCGAAGGCGGCGTCGCCATTCTCGTTGCCGCCGAGCGTCTCGATCAGCACCGGCACGAAATCGGTGAGCCGCTCACGCGCGCTCGCCGACCGGGTCGCCGGGTAACGGCCGTGATGCCAGCCGCGGACGGCGCGCGTCACATCCTCCGGCTTGCGGTAGCCAAGACGGCGGAGCGTCGCCAGCGTTTCGGGATCGTCCTCCTCGCCGGTGAAGACGAGGCTGCCGGCGGGCGATGTCAGCGTCGGCGCCGCCTCGAAGAGATGGGCGTAGCGGTCGCGGACTATGGTCAGCGTCGCGGTCAGCGCCTTGGCGAACGCGGCGGTGTCGCCGAAGCCCGCCATGCGCGCGATCGCCGCCAGACCGGCGTCGTCCTCGGGCAGCGTATGCGTCTGCTCGTCGCCGACCATCTGCAGGCAATGCTCGACTTCGCGGAGGAACAGGTACGCGCGCGTGAGGTCGTCGCGCGCCGCGGTGTCGATCCAGCCGCCGTCGGCGAGCGCCGCCAGCATCGCCAGTGTGCCGCGGCCGCGCAGCGCCGGGTCGCGCCCGCCGGCGATCAGTTGCTGCGTCTGAACGAAAAACTCGATCTCGCGGATGCCGCCGCGGCCGAGCTTGACGTTGTGGCCGGCGACCGCGATCTCCTGGTGGCCGCGGTGATCCTGTATCTGCCGCTTGATCGAATGGATATCGGCGATCGCGGCATAGTCGAGATACTTCCGCCAGATGTACGGCGTCAGCTCCGCCAGGAACACTTCGCCGGCATGGATGTCGCCAGCGACGGCGCGCGCCTTGATCAGCGCGGCACGCTCCCAGTTCTGGCCGAGGCTCTCGTAGTACTGCAGCGCCGCGTCGGTCGAGATCGCGATGCTGGTCGAGCTCGGATCCGGGCGCAGGCGAAGATCGATGCGGAAGACGTAGCCGTCGGCGGTGCGCTCATGCAGCAGCGCGACCAGGCGCTTGGTCAGCTTGACGAACACCTCGGCCGGAATTTTGTCGTCGGCGACCCGCACCTTCTCGGGATCGAACAGGACGATGAGATCGATGTCGCTGGAATAGTTGAGCTCGCCGGCGCCGAACTTGCCCATGGCGAGCACGATGAAGCCGGAGTTTTCGTCGGGCACTGAGTCATCGGCGATGGCGATGTCGCCGGACGATGCCGCCTGCGCCAGCAGGAAGCGGACCGCCGCGCCGACGGCGGCATCGGCGAACGCGGACAGCGCAGTCGTCACGGCCGTCACGTCCCACACGCCGCCGAGATCGGCCAGTGCGGCAAGCAACGCGACCTCATTTCGCGCCTTGCGGAGCGCCGCCATCAACTCGGCTTCGTTCGTATCGCGCCAAGCACCTGCGGTGGCAGTAGTGATCGCCTTCAGCCGCGCGTCCGGATCAGCGTCGAGAAGCGCGGCGAGCCGCTCCGGATCGTCGCGCATCAACTCGGCAAGGAAAGGCGAGCACTCCATCACCGCGGCAAGAAAAGGCGCGACCGCGGATGCCGGCGCCTTGGCCGGCTCCAGCTCCGCCATCCGCGCCTTCGTTGCCGCGGCCGTCGCCGGCCTGATGCGCGGCTTCAGCTTCGCGGCGAGCGATGATTTCGGCGGCGTCTTCGCGGGCATCCCGTCATTTCAGCGGCAAGCGCATGGTCACCACGAGGCCCGGGTTGCCGTCGCCCAGCTCGATGGTGCCATGGTGCAGGCGCGCGACCGCCGCGACAAGGCTCAATCCGAGGCCGCTGCCCGGCTGCGTCCGGCTTTTCTCCAGCCGCACGAATCGCTGCAGTGCGCGTTCGCGGTCCTCCGCCGGGATGCCCGGCCCGTTGTCGGCGACGCGCAGGATCAGCGTGTCGCCCTCGCGCGCCGAGCTGATCGCGATGCGCGGCTGGCCCGACTCCGGCGCGCCGTATTTGATGGCGTTGTCGATGAGGTTGGCGAGCGCCTGGCCGAGCAGCTCGCGGCTCGCCTTGATCACGATGGGCTGCGGCGCCGCATCGACGACGAGCTCGACGCCGGTTTCGTCGGCGACCGGTTCGTAGAGCTCGCCGACGTCGCGCACGATCGCCTCGACGTCGATCTCGGTCATGGCGCCGTCCGGCGACCCCGCCTCGATGCGCGCGATCATGAGCAGCGCGTTGAACGTCTTGATGAGCTGGTCGGACTCCTCGATCGTCGCCTCCAGCGTCGCGCGGTAGCGCTCGGCGTCGGCCGGGCCGGCGAGCGCCGCCTCGACGCGGTTGCGCAGCCGTGTCAGCGGCGTCTTCAGGTCGTGCGCGATGTTGTCGGAGACGTCCTTGACGCCGTAGAGCAGGTGCTCGATACGCGACAGCATGGCGTTGACGTTGTCGGCCAGCCGGTCGAACTCGTCGCCCGAACCGGTCACCTCCAGCCGCCCGGTGAGATCGCCCTCCATGATGCGGCGGCTCGAGGCGGAGAGGGAATCGATCCGGCGCAGGACGACGCGCGACACGAAGATATAAGACAGCGTCGCCAGCGCGATCATCAGGACCAGCGCCCAGAGCAGCGCGCGGCCGATGATCTGGCGAAACTGCTCGCGCTCGCCGACGTCGCGCCCGACGAGCAGCAGGAAGCCGCCCTGCAGGCGCACCACCTGCACCATCGCGGTGCGCTGCTCCGAGTCGCCGGTGTAGCGCTCGTACTGGACGAGGATCGGGTCGATGCCCGGCGAATTCAGCACGTCGTCCGCGACCTCGGCGACGTTGCCGGCGAGAATGCGGCCGGAAATATCGGTGACGAGATAGAGGCTGGCACCGGGCTGGTGGGCGCGCTGCTCGATCACATCGACGACGGCGGGCAGGCCGCCGATTTTGTACTGGTCGTTCAGCCCGAGCAGCTCGGTCGCAATGGTGTCGCGGAGCTGCTGGTTGAGCAGCACGTTGGTCGAATACGAAATGTAGAAGATGAAGAAGATCGAGAAGACGGAGAAGACGGCAATGTAGATCGCCGACAGCTTGAAGGCTGTGGTGCGGACGACCTTGCCGATGCGCGTCACTTGATCATGTACCCCGCGCCGCGCACGGTGTGGAGCAGCGGCTCGCGGAAGCCCTTGTCGATCTTGGCACGCAGCCGCGAGATGTGCACGTCGATGACGTTGGTCTGCGGATCGAAGTGATAGTCCCAGACATTTTCCAGCAGCATGGTGCGCGTGACCACCTGGCCGGCGTGCTTCATCAGATATTCGAGCAGGCGGAACTCGCGCGGCTGCAGCGGGATCGCCTGGCCGCTCCGCGCCACCGTGTGGCTCAGGCGATCGAGTTCCAGATCGCCGACGCGGAACACCGTCTCGGCCGCGTCGGGAATGCGCCGCCGCGCCAGCGCCTCGACGCGCGCCAGCAGCTCGGAAAATGCGTAAGGCTTCGGGAGATAATCGTCGCCGCCGGCGCGCAGGCCCGCGACGCGGTCGTCAACCTGGCCCAGCGCCGAGAGAATCAGCGCCGGCGTATGGTCGCCCTTGCCGCGCAGTTCCTCGATGACGGAGAGGCCGTCGCGCTTGGGCAGCATGCGGTCCACGACCAGCACGTCGTAGCCGCCGTCGGCGGCCATCGCGGCGCCCGAGTCCCCGTCCAGCGCGTGGTCCGGCACATGCCCCGCCTCGCGCAGCGCCTTGGAAAGGTAGGCCGCAGTCTCCTTGTCGTCCTCGATCAGCAGAATCCGCATGGGATGACCATACATTGCGAGCCGCCCAAAAGAGAACGGCAGGCCGGGGTTAGCCGGCCTGCCGTCCGCGTTGGCGAAAGCCTCGGGGCGACGATCGAGTACCTTCGCCGCTCGCAGGGGATCAGGTCGTCGCGAAAGTGAGTGCGACGAACTGAGTGGTGTCGCCGGACTTCACGCGCAGGCGGACGGCCTTGAGGCCATCCTTCTTCGCGGCCGCGATCTTGCTCTCGACGTCGGCCGGGGTGGAGACATCGCTGTCGCCGACCGAGAGGATCACGTCACCGGACTGCAGGCCGAGTTCGGCGGCCTGCCCATTGGGATCGACGTCGCTGACCACGACGCCGGTGTTGTCATCGCTCGGCGCAATGCTCAGGCCGAAGTCGGAGAGCATCGAGGTCGCCGGGGCTTCCTTGGACGACGGAGACTTGTCCTTCGGATTCGCGGCGGCGAGCTGTTCGTCGGTCGGGAAGGTGCCGATGGTCACGTCGACGTCATGGCTTGCGCCATCGCGCCAGTAGGTGACCTTGATCGTCTTGCCGGGCTCGAGCGCCGAGATGCGCAGCGCCAGGTCGCGCGAGTCCTTGACCGGCTTGCCGTCGACGGCGGTGATCGCGTCGCCGGCCTTGAAGCCGATCTTGGCGGCCGGGCTGCCGGCCGTGACGTCGTTGACCAGAGCGCCCGCAGCACTGTCGAGCTTCATCGAGTCGGCGAGGCCCTGCGAGATCGGCTGGATCTGCACGCCGAGCCAGCCGCGCGTGACCGAGCCATGCTGCTCGATCTGGTTGATGACGCCGGAGGCAGTGGACGCGGGGATCGCGAAGGCGATGCCGACGTTGCCGCCCGACGGCGAGAAGATCGCCGTGTTGACGCCAACCACTTCGCCATGGGCGTTGAAAGCCGGACCGCCAGAGTTACCGCGGTTCACCGCCGCGTCGATCTGCAGGAAGTCGTCGTAGGGACCGGCGCCGATCTGGCGGCCGTGGGCCGAGATGATGCCGGCGGTAACCGTGCCGCCGAGGCCGAACGGGTTGCCGACCGCTACCACCCAGTCGCCGACGCGCGGCTCGGCGTCCGAGAACTTCACGTAGGTGAACTTCTGGCCCTTGCCGTCGACCTTGAGAAGGGCGAGGTCGGTCTTGGTGTCGACGCCGATGACCTTGGCGTTGAGCTCCGTGCCGTCATCCATGATGACGGTGACCTGGGTCTCCTTGTCGACGACGTGATTGTTGGTCACGACGTAGCCGTCTTCCGAGATGAAGAAGCCGGAGCCGAGGCTGGTCTGCTGCCGCTGCGGACGCTGGGCGTTCGGGTTCTGCTGACGGAACTGCTTGAAGAAGCGGTCCATCGGCGTGCCCTGCGGGAAGTCGAAGAAGGGCGTGTCGCTGTCGTCTGCGCTGACGTCGTCGGCAGTCGACTTGACGCGGACGCTGACCACCGCCGGGCGAACCTTGTCGACGACGTCAGCGAAGCTCGCCGGCTCGACGCCCTGCACCGAGACGGCATCGGCGAGAGCCGCGTTCGGGCGCACTATTTCAAGCGAAGCACCGCCGATGACGGCGCCGCCCAGCACGAGCGCAAGCGCGGTGCCGGCGAGCGCCAGCGAACGGACGCTGCGCTTCTTGGGATTCTGATTGTTGATCTGGTCGTTCATGGGATGTCTCCGTAGGCCTCTCAGACACCGATCGGCGTCCGCAATCGGGCGTCATCAGTTGCCAGCGAATATGGGAGGGAGGACCTTACGGAGCACTGTCAGCCCCATTAAGATTCAGTAATGTTGCAGCCTTCAGGGGCCGCCGGAAGTGAGGCGCCGCAAGGCTTCTTGCTCGACCGGATCGAGCGGTACCGGCACCGAGACCGCCCGCCGGCGATAGGCAACGGCCGCGATCCCCGCCCCCAGAATCAGCACGCCGAACGGCGTGATCCAGAGCAGCGCCGTGTGCCAGTTGAACCGCGGCTTCAGAAGAATGAATTCACCATAGCGGGCGACGAGAAAATCGACGACCGCCGCATCCGAATCGCCGGCCACGATCCGCTCGCGCAGCAGCACGCGGATGTCGGCCGCCAGCGGTGCATCGGAATCGTCGATGGATTGATTCTGGCAGACCATGCAGCGCAGCTCAGCCGACAACGCCCGCGCCCGCGCCTCCAGCGCCGGGTCCGGCAGCATCTCGGATGGCTGCACAGCGTGCGCTGCGGTGGCGAAGAAAAACAGGAGCAGCATCACAACTCCGCTTCCCCCGCGAAGGCGGGGGCGCAGGAGCCTCACACCCAGTGCGCGGAAAAACCTGGACCCTCGCTTGCGCGGGGGAAGCGGGGCGCGGGTCACTCCGCCGCCGCCATCTGCCGCCGCGCCGCCTGCTTCGGCGCACCGACCCGCAGCCGCCGGTCGCTCAGCGACAGCAGCCCACCGGCCGCCATCACGATCGCCCCCAGCCAGATCAGCGTCACCAGCGGCTTCCAGAACACGCGCACCGTGACCGCGTTATCGACGATGTCGCCCAACGAGACGTAGAGCTGCGAGAAACCGAACGTGCGGATGCCGGCCTCGGTCGTCTCCGTCTGTCGCGTCGCGAACCGCCGCTTCGCCGGCTCCAGAACCGCGACAATCGTGCCGCCCTTACGCACCGAAAACTGCACCGCCGTCTCGTCATAGTCGGGGCTGGTGCGATCGACGAACCCGTTGAGCGTCACCGCGTAGCCCGACAGCTCGACCGTATCGCCCGGCCGCATCGTGCGGATCGCCTCCGTCGCCCAGGTCGTGGCGACGACGATGCCCAGCACCGTGACGCCGACGCCGGCATGCGCCAGCGCCGTACCGTAGGCGGAGCGCGGCAAGCCGCGCGCACGGCGCCAACTTTCGTCGAGCGGCGCCAGTCCGAGCTTCACGCGAAACGCGATCTCCGCGATCGCGCCGGCGATCAGCCAAAGCCCGAGCCAGACGCCGAGCAGCGGCAGCGTCGTGCCGACGCCCGCGAAATCCGCGCCAATGATCGTCGCGCCTAGTGTCAGGCCGAACGCCAGCATCAGCCGCTGCGCCGCCGCCTGGAGGTCGCCGCGCTTCCACGCCAGCATTGGCCCGAACGGCACGATCGCCAGCAGCGGCACGACCAGCGGCACAAACGTCAGATTGAAGAACGGCGCGCCGACCGAGATGCGTGTCCCCGTCAGCGCCTCCAGCGCCAGCGGGTAAAGCGTACCAACGATGACAGTCGCCGCCGCGGCCGACAGGAATATATTGTTGAGGACCAGCGCCCCCTCGCGGCTGATCGGCGCAAAGACGCCGCCCGGCGCGAGCGTGCCGGCACGGAACGCGAACAGTGCCAGTGCGCCGCCGATGAAGACGACGAGGATGCAGAGAATGAAGATGCCGCGCGTCGGATCCGACGCGAAGGCGTGCACCGAGGTCAGCACGCCGGAGCGGACGAGGAACGTACCGATCAGCGACAGCGAGAACGCAAGGATCGCGAGCAGCACCGTCCAAATCTTCAACGCGTCGCGCTTCTCCATCACGACCGCCGAGTGGAGCAGCGCGGTCGCCGCCAGCCACGGCATCAGCGACGCATTCTCGACCGGGTCCCAGAACCAGAAGCCACCCCAGCCGAGCTCGTAGTAGGCCCAGTACGAGCCCATCGCGATGCCGACCGTGAGGAACATCCACGCGGCCAGCGTCCACGGCCGCGCCCAGCGCGCCCACGCCGCGTCGATGCGCCCTTCGATCAGCGCCGCGACGGCGAAGGCAAACGAGATCGAGCAGCCGACGTAGCCGAGGTAGAGCAGCGGCGGATGGATCGCGAGGCCGATGTCCTGCAGCACCGGGTTGAGGTCGTTGCCTTCCAGCGGCGGATTGGCAAGACGCAGGAAGGGATTCGACGTCGTGAGGATGAAGAGAAGAAACGCCGCCGCGATCCAGCCTTGCACCGCCAGCACCAGCGCCTTGAGCCTGTCGGGGAGGTTGGCGCCGAAGGCCGCGACCAGCGCGCCGAACAGCGCGAGGATCAGGACCCACAGCAGCATCGAACCTTCGTGGTTCGACCACACGCCGGTGACCTTGTAGAGCAGCGGCTTGGCGGAATGCGAATTCTCGACGACGTTGGCGAGCGAGAAATCCGACACGACGTAGGCGTGAACGAGTGCCGCGAACGCCAGTCCGACAAACAGGAACTGCGTCAGCGCCGCGGGCGAGGCCACCGCCTGCAGCCGCGCATCGTTCCGCAGCGCGCCCACGAACGGCACGATGGACTGGACAAGCGCAAGGCCCAGCGCCAGTACCAGTGCGAAGTGGCCGAGTTCGGCGATCATGTCCCACACTCCGCTTGCCCCACGAAAGCGGGGGGTCCAGGAGTCACCGCGACTCCAGTGCCAGTGGGAGACACCTAGATCCCCGCTTTCGCGGGGAAGAGCAGGGGAAAAATCGCCGCTCACAAATTCCTTGGTAAGAGTGGTGCTCATTGCGTGCCCGGCTGCAGCGGCATCGGCGGACCGTTGGCCGCGCCCGCCGCGCCTTCGACAGTGCCCTGCCCCTCCTGCCACCGCCCGGCCTTCTTCAGCGCCTCGACCACCTCGGGCGGCATGTATCTCTCATCGTGCTTCGCCAGCACCGTATCCGCCGCAAATGAAAGATCGGGCGCGATCACGCCCTCGGCGACCACGCCCTGCCCCTCGCGAAACAGATCGGGCAGCAGGCCCTGATAGCTCACCGCAATCGACGTCCGCCCGTCGCTCACATCGAACCGCACATGCCCGTCGTCCCGCTTCACGAGCGAACCGTCGACCACCAGCCCGCCGAGGCGGATGCGCGTGCCGGCCGGGATCTGCTTGTCGACAATGTCGCTCGGCGAATTGAAAAACACGATGCGGTCCGACAGCGCGTAGAGCACCAGCCCCGCCGCGGCGACGAGCACGACGCCGGCAATCGCGATCAACGTCAGGCGCCGCTGCTTCCGCGTCATTGCGTCGCCTCCGCCAGACCCGCATCGCGCGCCGCCGCCTCGACGGCAGCGATCTTCGCCGCGTCGCCCGCCAGCGCCACCCGCGCGTCGGCGAGCGCCGCGCGCGCATCGACCGCGCGACCGAGCACCATATAGGAGCGGACGAGCTCCGCCCAACCGTCGGCGTCGCCGGGCTCGGTTTTCAACCGCGCGGCCAGCGCGGCGACCATGCCTTCCGGCCCGCCCTGCAGCGCGGCAAGCTGGTTGGCGGCGAGCGGCAGCCACGACGCATCCTTCGGCGCCGTCGCGATGAGATCGCGCCATGCGGCCGTCGCCGCATCCTTGTCGCCGGCCTGCGACAGCGCCAGCGCCAGATAGAACCGCGGCCGCGCATCGTCCTGCGCCAACGCATGCGCCTTCTCGAACGCGGCCTTGGCGTCCGGCGTGACGGCCCCGCCGCCAACAGCGACCAGCGTCTCGCCGAGGTTCGCCTGACGCACCGCCGTCGATCCGAGAAGATCGATCGCGCGTTGCCAGGCGTGCGCCGCATCGGCATCGCGGCCGAGCGCGGAATAAACCGGCGCGATTACCTCCCAACCCTTGCCGTCGTCAGGCGCCGCCGCGAGATGCGCCTCGATCTGCGCGACGCCGAGATTCAATTTCTGGAACTCGGCGACGTCAGGACGCGCGGCGAGCGGCAGGTCGGGATCGAGGGGGGAGCCGAGGAGAAGATAGAGCGCCAGCGCCGCGACCGGCATCGCGATGATCACCGCCGTCGCGACGCTGCGCCACCGGTCCGACGTCGCGGTGCCCTCCGCCGGCGCATCGCCGGCGCGGATCAGCCGGCGCGCGATCTCGGTCCGCGCGCCTTCCGCATCCGCCTCGCCTACGACGCCGCGCGCTACATCGCGTGAGACTTCGTCGAGCTGATCGCGATAGATCGCCACCGCCTGCGCCGATTGCGACGCACCGCGCGGCGGGCGTCCGAGCGCCACCAGGAGCGGGATTGAGGCCGCGGCGGCGAGCACCGCCATGGCGATCCAGAGAAGCATCGACGTTTCCAGGCCGGGGTCTTAGCCCTGCCGCCTACCGGCCGCCCGCTGACATAGTGTCGCGAAACCGGCCGAAGGCAACTGCGGGCCTAACCGACCACCTTCCAGGTGCCGTCCGGCTGCCTGCAGGCCGTGCCGCGCGCCGTCTCCGGCCGCCCGTCGATATAGATGGTGTGGGTGAAGTCGCGGCAGTTGTAGTCATTAACGCGGTAGGGCGAGCCCGCGACGACGTCGCCATAGCGCCCGCGTCCGCCGCGCCACTCAACCGGCGCACCGGTCCGCCCATACTCCAGCGCCTGATATTGCGCCGCCGCCGCCCGCCGCTGATCGGCCGCATCGAGCTCCGAGCCCAGCGCATTGCCGAGGAACCCGCCGACCACGGCGCCCGCCGCGACCGCGCCCAGACTTCCGTTGCCGAGCGACCCGCCAACGATCGCACCGGTCGCCGCGCCAAACAGCGTACCCACGTCCTGGTTAGGCCCATTGCCCATGCACCCGGCAAGCGGCAACACCACGACAGCAAGGGCACCGGCAAAAGCGATGCGGTTCATTTCACGTCTCCGGATGATTCGGGCGGCCCAACTCGAGACCGGCGAGATCACACGCGAGCGTGGCGAAAATGAGAAGCGGTCACGCCGCAGCGGGGAACGGGATGCCCACTGAAATAGAAACACCGAGCGCCTTTGCGGCAGCTTCGATCTGATCGATCTGTGACTTGTGATCGATCCGAAAAAGCCGGTCAACCTGTTCCCGGTGCACGCCCATACGGCGCGCTAATTCGGCGCGCGTTACACCGTCGCCGCGGCTGATCATATAAAGACCGGCCTTGAGGTACGTCAGCAACGGAAGTTCGACGAAACGGCCCTTGCCCTTCGTCTTCTCGAGCGGATGTGGCACGTCGTCAGCGTCGGCAATGCGAGAGGCGATTGCCTCTTCGATCGCCCGCAACGCGTTGCGCAGTGCCTCCTCTTGCGTCGAGCCAAACGTGGTCACTTCAGGAAAGTCAGGCACGGTTGCAACGAACGTGTCGTTGTCGTCCATGTCAAACTTCACCTCGTACCAGCGTCCGCCTTTTTCCTTCTCCGCGATCGCCATCTATTCGAGCTCCAAGTCTTTCAAGATTTTTTTTACGAGCTTTGTTCCAAGCTCTTTCGAGCCGCCGTGCATCGGCAGTTGTGTTTTTCGTTGGCCCCGCGTGACTGTGATATGACCGCTACCACCCCGATGGGTCGCGAATTTGCAGCCCTTTTTGGCAAGCAGTCGTCTGAGTTCACTGGCGTTCATGTCGCATATAGCGCACTCCACACTTCTGTTGAAGGCAACAGAAGTGTGGAAGATTGAGATTGTGGCAAATTTGCTCCGCAATCGAAAGTAGCTGCGATATGCGCAACAGGCAAATGACCTACGCCGCCGGCAACGCCACCACCGCCCTCAGCCCGCCCATCGGCGACCGATCCAGCCGGAACGTCCCCTGATAAAGCTGCACCAAGTCGGTCACGATCGACAGTCCCAGCCCAGACCCCGGCTTGGTCTCGTCGAGCCGCTTGCCGCGTGTCGTCGCCTGCGCCATCTGCTCAGCCGTGATGCCGGGGCCGTCGTCGTCGACGGTGATGGTCAGCCTCCCGGCGTTGGCGTCGTCGGGCGCGACGTATTCCGTCGCAACGGTGACGTTGGCCTTCGCCCACTTGCAGGCGTTGTCGACGAGATTGCCGACGATCTCCTCGAGGTCCTGCTGCTCGCCCTTGAAGCGCGCCGTCTCCGGTCCGGTCGCCGCAATCGCGATGCCGCGGTCGCTGTGGATGCGATTCATGGCGCGCACCAGCCGCGCCATCGCGGGGTTCACGTCGGTCACCGCGCCGATGACGTTGACCTGCGCCGCGATGCGCGCGCGGTCGAGATAATGATTGACCTGCTGGCGCATCGCTTCCGCCTGCTCGGCGACCTTGCTGCCGTAGGGCGTCCGGTTGGCGCGCGACTCGTTGATGATGACGGAGAGCGGCGTCTTCAGCGCGTGCGCCAGATTGCCGACCTGAGTGCGGGCGCGGTCGATGATTTCCTTGTTCGATTCGAGCAGCGCGTTCAGTTCCTTGACCAGCGGCTCGATCTCGGCGGGCAGGTTGCCCTCGTCGAAACGCGCCTGCTTGCCGCTTCTGAGATCGGAAAGGCCGCGGCGCACGCGGTCGAGCGGCCTGAGGCCCCAGCGCGTCTGGATGGTGGTGGCGAGGATGAGGCCGATGCCGAAGATCGCCAGCGTCGCCGCGACGTTTGCGCCAAAACCGGCGATCTGCGTCTCGAGGTCGCCGGCGTCGCCCGCGACCAGCACGTCGAACTTGCGGGCGGCGTCGAAGGTCACGGTCTGGCTGAGCACGCGCAGATGCTGCTTATCCGGGCCGACCAGCGCGCCCGAGGTGACGCCGTCGTTGGCCTCGGTGCCGGTCGCCTTGGCGATATCGAGCGTGTCGGAGAAGAGCGAGCGCGAGGATAGGACAATGGCGCCGCCGCCCGGCTGGCGCACCTGCCAGTACCAGCCGGAATAGAGGAGTTCGAAGCGCTGCTCGCCGAGGTTCCCGGGTTCGGCGAAGGGCGCGTCGGGATCCTGGCCGGCGAGGTTGCCGATCAGCGTCTTCAGATAGACGCCGAGGCGATCGTCGAAGGCGCGCTCGGCGTTGTGGCGATAGAGCGAGGTGAGGATGAAGCCGGCGACGATGAGTGCGATCGCGCTCCACAGGCCGGCGGCGACGATCAGGCGGAAGGCGAGCGAGTTAGTCCGCATTGCCGGGGACGACAAGGCGATAGCCCAGCCCGCGCACCGTCTCGATGATGTCGGCGGCGAGCTTCTTCCTCAGCCGTCCGACGAACACCTCGATGGTGTTGGAGTCGCGGTCGAAATCCTGATCGTAGAGATGCTCGATCAATTCGGTGCGCGAGACGACGCGGTCGCGATGATGCATGAGATACTCGAGCACGCGATATTCATGCGAGGTCAGCTTTACTGGATTGCCGTCGACGGTGACCTTGCCGGCCTTGGCGTCGAGCCGCACCGGCCCGATCTCGATCTCGTTGGTGGCGTGGCCGGCGGCGCGGCGCACCAGCGCTCGGACGCGCGCCAGCACCTCCTCGATGTGAAAGGGCTTGGCGACATAGTCGTCGGCGCCGGCGTCGATGCCCTGCACCTTGTCGCTCCAGCGGTCGCGCGCCGTCAGGATCAGCACCGGCATGGTGCGCCCGTCGCGCCGCCATTTCTCCAGCACGCTGATGCCGTCGAGCACCGGCAGGCCGATGTCGAGCACGACCGCATCGTAAGGCTCGGTGTCGCCGAGGAAGTGGCCCTCCTCGCCGTCCTTCGCGGAATCGACCACGTAGCCCGCTTCCTTCAGCGCGTCGCTGAGCTGCCGGTTCAGGTCGGCGTCGTCCTCCACCACCAGGATCCGCACGTTCGCCGCCTCCTCAGTACGTGATCTGGCCGCTCCGCGCGTCCACCTGCACGTGGATCACGTTGCCGTTCTGGAGCACATCGACGAGATAAACCAGCCGGCCGCCGACGTTGCACAGCAGCGCGTCCGACGAGACGATCTGCCCGATCGCCTTGATCTGGCCGAGCACGCCCGACAGCGGCACCGCCTGGCCCTGCTGCACCATCTGCCGCGTCTGCCCGGCCGAATAGCACTCGTCGGCCAGCGCCGGCGCGGCGAGGCCGGCGGTCAGCAGAGCGGCGATGGCGAGCGTCCTGAACATGGGTCGCTCAATAGGCGCCAAAACATGAACACCCGCTGAACACCTTGCGCTCCCTGGATTTCCGGCCATCACGCCTTGCGGCGATTGGCGATGGTGCGGGTGATGCGTTCGCCGCTCTCGGAGAGGAATATGGCGGAAATGATCCACCCACTCCAGTCGCCAATCGGCGATGGGAGGGCGGAGACGTTCCAGCGAAAATGCAGAAGGCTGTCGGCGATCACCGCCGCATAGTACACGGCGAGCGGATAGGCGAACGCCGGCCGCATCAGCGAGGTCACCAGCCGCCCCTGCTCCGCGACCAGCACATCGCGCTGCGCCTGCCGCCGCCCGAGCTCGGCGCGTATCTCCTCGATAGCGACGCCGGCGTCGATGCGCTCGCGCTCGACGTCGCTGGTCGAGCGTGCCTGCATCGCGGCCAGCGTCTTCTCGAGGATGCCGGAAGACGCCAGCCTGAGGATGAAGCCGGCGAGCGCGGCAAGCATCACTTCGTTCCGATCGGCGTATCTGTGAAAGTGCGTAGCACGGCAACCACGGCGCCGATGCCGAGCATGACCGGGCCGACCGCGCCGGGGCCGACGATGGTCGCCCAATCCGCGGTCTGCAGCACGCCGACTATTGCCAGCGTCAGAGAGACAACGAGGGTCCGCCAGCCCTTGGCCGCGGCCCAGAGCTTCGCAATCCGTGCAAGCATGGTGATCTTCCTTCGCTAGTCCTGAAGAATTTCCGGCCAGACCGCCTTCAGCGCGTCCGGAGTTTCCGCCGCGGCGATTGCCGGGTCCGCGGTCACGTCGCGGAGCGCCTGCTTCCGTGCCGCGACGGCCGCCTTGGCCGCCGCATCGCCGCTCTCGTCGGCGCGCTGATAGGCGATGTCGAGCGCCGCCAGCCGCGGCGCGCGCGCCGCGCGCATCCGGTCGCAGTGAATGGCGCGGGCCTTGTCCATGTCGTGGACGACGGCCCCGTCCCCTCGCCGTCATCCCCCGGCTTGACCGGGGGACCAGGAGAGGCGGGCACTACCGTCTTGTCATTCCGGCGAAAGCCGGAATCCAGCGCGGGCAACACGTCTCGCTCGCCGTAAGCGCTGGACCTGGCTTTCGCCGGGGATGACGGTGGAGCGCCTATCCCGCCACCGCACGAATCTTGGGCGCCGAGCGCCGGCGCATGACGCGCTCCAGCGACCGCGCAAACTCAGAAAACACGACGCGATAATCCGCGCCCGGCCCCGCGCCGAAGCGCGCCAGGATTCGTCTCATGACAAAATCTCCGTAGGTAAAACTCCATCCCTCCCCGCTCCGGGGAGGGGACCGCGCGCAACGCGGTGGGTGGGTCTTCTTGTTCAACCTCCCCCTTGAGGGGAGGTCGAAACCGGCATCGCCGGTTTCGGGAGGGGGTCGCGCTAGTCCCGATCGAAAAACCGGTTCAGCCGCGCAATCTCATTGACGAAATCATTGAACCGCCGATTGGAAGCCGCGAGCTCGCGCAGCGTCCACACCAGCAACCCACTCGCCCCGCTTGCCCACAAAAACAGGGCCAGATGCGCAAGATCGCCGCGCTCCGTGAAGGTGCGTGTGATGTCGTCCAAAACCATTTTCCTTCGGCGAAAGAACCGAGCGCAACCTGCGTGGAGGCATCCCAGTCACGACGCGACTACTTCGTGAGACGTCTCGTTGCATTCGTCTGTCTCCCCAGTTCCGCCCCTTACGGTCCGAAACGATCAGCAAGCAGCACGTGCATCCTCTTTAGGACCATCAACAGCGTCAGGAAAAAATGCACTGCCAAAAAAATGAAGAGGCACGACGCAACCCTAACGCCGACTTCGCCAGACAACAGGGTCACCCACAGCACAACGACGACGAGCAGAGAAACGAGAATTTCGTAGGAGATATTTGCAAAGGATTGTCGAAGAAGCGTGTCCTTGGTCTGCTTTTTTTCTTTTGCCTTTTCATCGTCGGTGGGCGCGTCGGACAAGCCATAGATGAGGACAAGAACGTTGAGCAGAAGCCCGGCGAAAATTGCAAAGACTCCAACGACGATCTCAACGGCGGCTTCATCGATTTTGTAGCCGAGAACGCCTGCTATTGCGGAGCATATGGCTGGCAGGACAAACATCGTGACCACGTCCGCTACACTGGTCTTTCCCGTCGCCTCGTCCTTGAGCGTCGCCAGATGATCTCTTACAACGACCAGCAGATTTATCTTGCTGCTCATAGCGAGATGCCCCCTCGCTTGGCTAAGTCGCCGACGATCGAGCTAAACTGAGAGGCTAAGGAACTCTCCAGCGGATATCCATTTGGCCCCAAGGCGACCTCCTCGGTTAGGTCAAAAGTAGAGGAGATGGTGTCTGGCTTCGTGAGGTTGAGGGTCTTCGCGTTTCCATTGATTTCGACAACGACCTTCACGGTGTCGAAGCCCGTGTCGCCGAAATCATAGACGTTCTCGAGTTTCTCGGTCCCCTTTGCGAAGGCTATGAGACCAGGCCTCTTCAACACCGAACGACTCTTGGGCTTGATTGAGTAAGAGAATACGCCTTCGAACGCCTTACGCTGGCC
This sequence comes from Bauldia sp., assembly GCA_037200845.1. NCBI lineage: Bacteria > Pseudomonadati > Pseudomonadota > Alphaproteobacteria > Hyphomicrobiales > Kaistiaceae > Bauldia > Bauldia sp. The sequence continues at coordinate 1,427,536 of JBBCGQ010000001.1, read as the reverse complement.
CATGAACTTGTCAGCTATATCTGAGGGTATCTCGGATTTCTCCACTATGATCTCTTGGACGAGCCCTTTCCCGATGTAGTGTTGAAGCGCGTCGCTTACTGTCAGTGGCCTTATGTGCAGACGAAGGTTCGGATAGTTGGCTTGGAACACAGATGAAATTACGTCTTGGAATAAGCTTTTTACCCCGGAGAGACCCCATTTTTGCATACAAAGTATGCCTCGATCCTCCTTCGAAGGCAGATGCAATTGAAAGTAAAACGGCGTTGGATCGGTTTCATTTTTCTTCTTTTTATAGCTGGCGCTGCCGGTGACAGTATTTATGATTTCGGATTCCGTCCCGTAGTCCCCCATTGATATAAATCCACTAATTGCATAGCCGTTCAGCTTAGACAGATCAATTTTGAACGATCTTTGCAGCAGCGGTATATTTGTATACTTGCTGTATTTCCCGATCAATTTTCTCAATACGGTCGCTAGGTCAGCGGTGCCGTCAAATTTTCCAAACGTGAGATTTGAGTTTTGCCGTCCATTTAGAGGTCGTACTTCAACCAAATAGGCTTCCGCCCCGCAGCGCCGCATAACGTTTTCCCCGCCTATGACCGGCGGTAAAGCTAATGAACTAACTCACGCTGTACAACCCTAAGGCGGCCTCGACGTGAGCTTCGGCGACGAGGCGCATCAAACGTTCCCTTCATCGTCCGCCGGTCTCTCGTTCACGGTGAGAAAATCCGCCGCCGCGACGCGCGCCCACAGCGCCTCGCGGTCGGCGCTGAGCGCATCGACCTGGTCGGCGTCGAACCACAGCCTGAGCTGATCGCCGAACGCCGGCGCCAGCCAGGCGCCGATCGCGCCGGCGATCTTCGCCGTCAGCGGCAGCACCGTGCCGCGCCAGAAGGCGGCGTTGGCTTCCTTGTAATTCGCATACGTGTTGTCGCCGGGGATGCCGAGCAACATCGGCGGCACGCCGAAGGCGAGCGCGATCTCGCGCGGCCCGCTACTTTCCCCCGCTCGTCGATCAGCGTGAAGAGTCGCGCCTGGTCGTCGAGCACATCCTCACTGCCCTCAAAGATGCTGTACTCGACGTGATCCTCGAAAAATTCGACCTCCAGCCGCACCCCAGGCATATCGATCTCGACCATGACTGCATCGTACCGACTGTAGTCGAGACGAAACCATGGAGCGCCCGATAAATCCCGCAGATGCTGAAGAAATGAGAGCAAGTCTTTTATGCCATTCAGCTGCATAGTTCTTTCCCGGCTATTTTCTGAAACGGTCTTGATTAAGAAGTTTAATGCAGCGCCGCGCTGCGCTGTCACCTGTGCTCGCCATTGCCATTACATCAGCAATCGTCATGTCGTAAAACTGACCAGGCAGAACGCGATTGATACTTGCGCCGCAATAGGCCGAGACGAAGTCTTGCTCCGTCATGCCCTGCTGACCGGGCTCAACGCCACCCGCCACCCGAAAGCCTGACGCGGCGCTATCGCGCGCGGCAGTGAGTGGCCTTGCTGCTGTGCCCGAACCGGGCGCACCCTCAGCTATTGTCCACTGCCCGCCCTCCGGGTCGCCTCTCGGCACGCGCGGCTGATCGGGGCTGTACTTCCAAGTGACATCCGCCCGCTTCGTCTCGTCGCCACCCGCCACAGCGTCATACCCAACCGCCGCGCGCTTCTCGTTCACCGTCAGGAAATCCGCCGCCGCCACCCGCGCCCATAATGCTTCGCGGTCGGCGCTGAGCGCATCGACCTGGTCGGCGTCGAACCACAGCCTGAGCTGATCGCCGAACGCCGGCGCCAGCCAGGCGCCGATTGCGCCGGCGATCTTCGCGGTCAGCGGCAGCACGGTGCCGCGCCAGAAGGCGGCGTTGGCTTCCTTGTAATTCGCATACGTGTTGTCGCCGGGGATGCCGAGCAGCATCGGCGGCACGCCGAAGGCGAGCGCGATCTCGCGCGCCGCGCTGTTCTTGGCTTCCAGAAAATCCATGTCCTTCGGCGAGAGGCTCATCGCCTTCCAGTCGAGCCCGCCTTCCAAGAGCAGCGGCCGCCCGGCGCGCGCCGCGCCGGTGAAGCCCGTCTCCAACTCCGCCTTCAGGCGCTCGTACTGTTCGGCGGAAAGGTTGCCGCCGTCCTTCGCCGTATAGACCAGCGCGCCGGAGGGCCGCGCCGAATTGTCGAGCAGCGCCTTGTTCCAGTTGCCGGCGGCGTTGTGCAGGTCGAGCGCCACGGCCGCGGCCTCGACCGGCGCGAAGCCGTAGTGATCGTCAAGCGGATGGAACAGCGATAGCTGCAGGATCGGCGATAGCGCGCCCTCGCCCGGATCGGTGAAGCGCACCGTGCGCCCGCCGGCGGTGTACTCGTATGCCTCCGGCCAGCCGTCGCTGCCCGGCACCACCTTCATGCGGTCGGGCCGCAGCGTGTGCAGCTCGCGCACCGTGACGTCGCCCGCGGCGGAGCCGCCAGAGTCCAGACTGACCGCCTCGATGTAGGCGTTGCCGGCGACCATCAGGTACCCCGGCAAGCGACTCGCGAAAGTCGGCGCCGGCCTGGCGCCGGTTCGGCCTGGCGAGCAGCGTCAGCAGCGGATGCTCGGTCAGCTCCGCGTCGCCCTCGTAGAGCAGCCACGGCACCGACGCCGTCGCCTCGGCAATCATGCGCACGCAGCGATAGACGATGGCGTTCTTCGCGAACCCCTCGCGCGCCAGTGCCGCATAGTCGCGCGGCGTCCACACCGCGCGGCCCTGCGACTGGAACGCGATCAGCGGCCCAACCCGCGACGCCTTCGCCTCGACGTCGGCATGCGGGCGCGCCGCCTCGGCCGCCGCGCGGGAGCCGCGCGCCGTCAGAAATGGAATGTGCATGTCGAACCAAACTCCGCTCATCCCCGCCAAAGCGGGGACCCAGGGGCCGTGGCGCTACGCCACCGCGTGTGGTGCTTGTCCTGTGTTACGAACGCCGCCAGATCAGATACAAAGTCTCATGACCCAAGACTGGTTCAGCCGCCTCACGATCGCCGTCGCGGGCATACTCGGCGCCATCGGCATCATCGCGGCGGCCGGCGCCAGTCACGCCGGCGACGAACGCATCCTCGGCGCCCTGTCGCTGATCGCCCTCACCCAGGCGCCGGCGCTCCTCGCGCTCGGCCTGCTCGCGCCGAAGCAACTGATCGCGCGCATCGCAACGACGCTGATCGCCCTCGGCGCCCTCATCTTCTGCGCTGACCTCGCGACGCGCCACTTCACCGGCGCCGCGTTGTTCCCGATGTCCGCGCCCATCGGCGGCAGCGCCATGATCCTCGGCTGGGCGCTACTCGTGCCCGCCGCGTTCCTGCTGCGCCGGTAGCGTCCCCTCCGCTCATCCCCGCGAAGGCGGGACCCGGGAGCCAGACCGCGCTCACCCACCGCGCATCAACCAACGGCGCAATCCGCCGCTGATAGATCTCCGCCACCGCCGCCATCGTCTTGTCCGATATCGCCGCGACATCGTCGGCGGCCGAGTTCGCCGCCGCCTGCGCGGCGTTCCGCGCACCGGGGATCACCGTGGTGACGCCGTCGTTCATCAATATCCAGCGGAGCGCAAACGCCGCCATAGTCACGCCCGCCGGCACCAGCGGCCTGAGCTCCTCGACCGCCGCCAGGCCCACGTCGAACGGCACGCCGGAGAACGTCTCGCCCTTATCGAACGAGGCTCCCTCGCGGTTGTATTCGCGGTGGTCGTCCGCCGCGAACGCCGTCTCCCTGGTCATCTTGCCCGAGAGCATGCCACTCGACAGCGGCACGCGCACGATCGTCGCGACGCCCTTGCGCTTCGCCTCGCGGAAGAAAAGCCGCGCCGGCCGCTGGCGGAAAATATTATAGATGATCTGCACCGAGGCGACGCCCGGATACTCGATCGCCTTCAGCCCCTCCTCGACCTTCTCGACGCTGACGCCATAGCGCCGCAACTTGCCGCTCGCCACGATCTCGTCGAGATACCCGAACACCTCGGGCATGTAGTAGACGGCGGTCGGCGGGCAGTGGAGCTGGATCAGGTCCAGCGCCTCGGCCTGCAGGCGGCGAAGACTCGCCTCCACCCAGCCGGCGAGATTCGCCTTGCTGTAACTCTCCGGCGTGTTCGTTCCGCCGCGCCCGCACTTGGTCGCGACGAACGGCCGGTGGCCGCCGCGCGCCTTCAGCACGCGCCCGATGATCTCCTCCGAGCGTCCGCCGCCATAAACGTCGGCGGTATCGACAAACGTCACGCCGCCATCGAGCGCCGCATTCAGCGCCGCGACCGCGTCGCTCTCGGCAACCGCGCCCCAGCTACCGCCGATCGCCCAGGCGCCGAACCCGATCTCCGAAACCTCGCGCCCCAGCCGCGCCGCATGCCGCGATTTCATCTCCGCCCTCCAGCGAATTTCTCTCGCTGCCTCATATCACATCCGCCGCACCTTCGGCTCGCCGCCCTCACCCAGCATCAGCGCGGTCAGCGCCCACACCAGCGCATCGAGCCGGTCCGGCGAGCGCCCGGCGGAAAGCCCGTCCGTGCCGAAGTCGCAGAGTTCGTCCTCCAGCTCCGGGAACGCGCCGGCGTGCCGCACCCGCCCCTGCGCATAAAGTGCCGCGACGGGCTCGGCGCGGAGGTACTTGCCGCGCGTCGCCCGCACTTCCTTCACCGGCACGCCGGCATCGACTTCGCGGATCACCGCCGCGACCATGTCGCCGCCCTGGTTGACCTCCGCGACCAGCGCGTCGGCGCCCAGCCGCCGGTAGAGCGCCACCGCACGCGCCGCCCATTCCGCCGGCCGCACTTCCCGCAGCGTCGCGTCGGCAAGCACATAGCCGATGCCGTCGCGGCCCACTCCCGCCGCGACGATGCCGCAGATGCCGGAGCGCCGCGTCGCCGGCGGATCGACCGCCACCACGATGCGCGCCAGGTCCGGTGCCCCATCGATGCGCGCCGTCTCGATATCGGCGCGCCGCCAGAGCGCGTCGCCGCGATCCTCGATCAGCTCGCCGTCTAGTTCCTGCCGGCCGAGCCGCGTGCCGCCGTACTGCGCCGCCATCCGCTCGAGGAAGCCGATCGCGAGGTGCGCCGCGTTGTCGGCGGTGCGCGCCCGCGTCACCACCGTGCCCTCGGCCTTCAGCAGCCGGCGCAAGATCGGCACCGGCCGCGGCGTCGTGGTCACCACCTGGCGCGGCCGGTCGCCGAGACGCAAACCGAACTGCAGCATGTCCCACGTCGCCTCGGCGTGTTTCCATTTGCCGAGCTCATCCCCCCAGGACGCTTCAAACTGCGGCCCGCGCAAACTCTCCGGATCTTCGGACGAGAACGCCTGCGCCCGCGCGCCATTGTTCCATTCGACCACGCGTCGAGCCGGCAGCCAGGTCGGCCGCTCGCCGCGGTCGTGCACGGCGAGAATTCCGGACACGCCCTCGATCATCACCTCGCGCACGTCGGCAAACGTTTCGCCGACCAGCGCGATGCGCCCGACCGGTGCTGCCGCAAAACCCTGCCGTCCGAGCGCCATCCCGCGCACCCACTCGGCGCCGGCGCGCGTCTTGCCGGCGCCGCGTCCGCCCACCAGCAGCCAGACAAGCCAGTCGCCGGCCGGCGGCCACTGGTCGTCGCGCGCCGTCGTGTCCCACAGCCTGAGCAGTTCGTCCTGCTCCGCGGGCGGCAGGCTCGCAAGTTTCGCCCTACCCTTCTTCGTCCTCCCTAAGGCCAGCCAGTCTCTGCGCAAGTCGGGCGCGGATTTCATCAGGATCGTAAGGCTCCGGTGCATCGGCCGGTGCGCCCTCGTCCCGCTCGCCCCCAGTCTCAAGCGCAATCAGCGTTCCAAGCGTCCGTGCAAGCGTGCCCAGCGTGCGGGCATCTTTCTCCTCAGTCATCGCTACGGCATCGGCCGCGCGCGATTCAACATCCTGAAGCTGGCGGTCGAAGACGCCATAGAGCCGCGCCAGCAGCCGCTGTCGCCGTTTGCCGTCGACGTCGAGATCGCGGCCGGCATTGTCGAGCACCGGCGGCAGCGGCGCGCCTTCGGGACGCACCCACCCGCCATCCCGCTTCCACGTCGAAAGCGTGCTCGGCGCGATCCGGAGTTGCTCGGCAATCGCCTGCTGCGAATAGGTCGTCCCCTCGACCAGCCGCCGCGCCTCGGCCTTCAGCGCCGAGTGATCCGGCCGGTGCGAGCCAAGCCCGTTCGCCCGCGCCGGCGCATCGCCACCATTCAAATGGGTCAACCGCGCCACCTCAGAAAAAGAAAAGCCCCCGAGGCTAAGCCGCGGAGGCCAAAACTCTATCGCGCCGCTCAGCGCCTATCGGACTCGCGAACGCCTCATCCTCCGAACCCTCCCCTTGCGGGAGGGTCAAAACCGCGAAGCGGTTTTGGGGAGGGGGTGCCGGCGCCCACTTCTGCGACGTTGACATAACAGTACGCGAGCAGCGTTGCGGTGTCAAGAATTTATTCCTATCTCCCGTCACGAAATTTTCGCCACATCCGGCACCGCCTTCCCCGCCCACGTCAGCCGCCACATCCCGCCCTGCCGCACATTCTGCACGACATAAGGATGAAACGCCGCCAGACACGTGCCGCCGGCGTGGCGCACCGAAGGATAGACGACGCCCAACGCCTGCTTTGCCGCGAGAATATCGGCAGCCGCCGCCTGCCCGGCCGGATAGCCGACGCGCGGATCCTCGTTGAGGCAGCGCGGCGACGGCTTGAGGCCGCGGAGATCGCGGAACTCGCCGTTGAAGTCGGCGTAGAGCTCCACGTATTCCGTCACGTTGTCGAAGCTGCCGTCGGCGTCCGCCAGCGCACGCGTCAGGTGGTAGGCGACCTCGGCGAGCGACGTTTCGACCGCGAAGCCGCAATACCACGCGCCGCGATCGGGCCGGTTGAAGCGGTTGCCGCCCGGCCGCGTATAGGCGAAGGCCGCGTTGATGAAGGTGAAGTTCGGCACGTTGAACACCATCTCGCGCGCGGCGAGGCCGCCCAGGCCCGACTCCTGCGCCCTCAGGCGGCCGTGGGTGGCGGACTCGAGTTGCACGAGCGCGTCGAATTCCTCCGCCGTGTCGGCAAGCGGCGCCAGCGCCGGTGCTTTCAGCCGCGCCGAGGGCAGCAGCCGCACGGTGTCGGCCTGGCGCAGCGCGACCGCCTTCCCGATCACAGGCCGCCGCGGAGCGCGTCGACGTAGCCGCGCACCTCCAGCATCTTCGGGATGCCGCCCTCGATCATCGCCGTCAGCGGCGTGCGCCCGCCGAAGATTGGATGTCGGTTCGGCTTCCTCACCCAGTCGTTCGACAGCGGCTCGGAGAACAGCAGCCGGAGGCCCTTGTAGATGCCGACCACGGCGCTGATCCGCGTCAGCATGTCCTGCCCCATCGCTTCGGCGGGGGCACTCTTCATGCGGTACCAGGTGCGCACGGAGATGCCGCCGAGCAGCCCGCCCGCTTGCTCGGGGCTGAGATTCCAGAAATCGGCGATGCGCAGCATCGCCTTGCCGGCGGCCGGCGAAAGCCGGGCCTGGTCCGCCGGATCGTTGAGATTGACCGGCGCAATGTCTTCGACAGTAGTTGCAGCACGCGAGGCTTTTGCCATTTGTCAGTTATATACATGACAATAGGCAGAGTTGCAACAACTCCGTCGGTTCAACTCCTTTCGCCATTCGTCCCTGCGTCCGAAGCATCGGGCTTCACGGTAGTGCCCACGACAGCGACAGACTGGTGTAGACCCTCCCCATGACCAAAGAAAAAATCCTCACCGCCCTCGACAAGCCGCGCTCCACCCTCTCGCTCCGCGCCATCCTCAATCCCGGCGGCTCGGTCGAGGCCGTGCAGATCCTGCTCATGCAGATGCGCGACGAAGGCCTGGTGAAATTCGACATCAAGAAGGGCCTGTGGCATCGCGCTCCCGCCGCGCCGGCGTAACGGCAGCCGACCCGCCTGAGTCGCGTCGTGCCGGCCGCGGCGCGTTTGTCCCCTTCCCTCTTTTCCAGAATCACCGCACCTTCGCCATCCTCGGACCAAAGGTTGCAGCCGGCTCGACCCGGTGCGGCGCGCGGTCCGGGTCCATGCCCCGGTCCGGCCGCCGCTCGCGCGTGAGAGGCGGGCACCGGCCGGGGGAGCGCACATGGGAAAGCCGCCGGCCTTTGGCCCAAGCGGCGACCGATCGCTCCCAACGGCGGCCACTCCGTTGGACAAGGCGCAGGTACCCGGACCCAACGCGGCCGGGCAGCGCGGTTCACCCGGTAACGGCATCGCTGCTGCGAAGCCGCAGAGTGTCATCCGGGCCGTTGTCCCAGACAGGGTAGGCGTCGTGTCCGCGAAACCCGGCACCCCTTTTTCGTGGGAAGGGGCGTGCGGCGCGACGTCCCTGCCGGACAGCATCAGGGGGGCGTCGGCGGCAAAGCCGCCGGCGTCTTCTTCTTTTATCTCTCTTCGCCGAGCCGCCGGGTCTCCGACCAACTTCGCTTCCTCCGCCCGGGAGTCGGACCCGCATGGCATCGTTGCGGCCGCAGTTGCCACCTGCTTTCCCCCTCGCGGGGAAAGCGGAAGCTAATCCCGAACGATCGCCGCCTTCTTCTCCGAATGCCCGAGCGGCTTGTCGGGCGCGGCGCGGTCGCGCACGCGCTGCTTCAATTCGGTGATCTCGGGGAAGCGGTCCTCGTCCTTCCGCGACCAGACGATGTCGCCGTCGACGCGGACGACGAAGATGCCGCCGGTGCCGGGGATCAGCGTCACGCCACCGAGTTCGTCCTCGAAGGTGGTAAGCAGTTCCTGCGCCATCCACGCGGCGCGGAGCAGCCAGCGGCATTGCCGGCAATACTGGATGGTGACGACCGGCAGCGGCGGCGGCGTTTCGCTCATGGCGCGGAGACTACGCCGGTTGCGGCGGCCGGCGAAAGCGTCAGGCGCGCAGCCGCGCGACGCCCTCGGTCGAAGGCTCGAGCGTGCCGATGATGTCCCTGGCCGGCGCCGGGCGGCCGTAGAGGTAGCCCTGCACTTCGTCGATGCCGTAGGCGTTGAGGAAGGCGACCTGCGCCACCATCTCGACGCCTTCGGCGTTGAGCTGCAGCTTCAGCTCACGCGCAAGACTCGCGACGGCGCGCACGATCGCAGCCGAGCCGGCATTGGCCGGCAAATCCGCAACGAACTGGCGATCCAGCTTGATCTTGGTGATCGGGAACTTCTGCAGGTAGCCCAGCGACGAGTAGCCGGTGCCGAAATCGTCGAGCGCGATGCCGACGCCCATCGAACGCAAACTGGTCAAAACGTCATGCAGCGTCGAGCTCGGCTGCAGGAACACCGACTCCGTGATTTCGAGGTCGAGCCGCGATGCCGGCAGGTTCCCCTTCTCCAGCGCCGACGCGACCAGCGCCGCCATGTCGCAGCGCGCGAACTGCGCCGACGATACGTTGACCGCCAGGCGCACGTCGGCCGGCCACGTCGCGACCTCGGCGCACGCCGTCTCCAGCACCCATTGGCCGAGTTCGTCGATCAGGCCGATCGCCTCGGCGACCGGAATGAAGTCGCCCGGCATCACCAGGCCGCGGTCGGGATGGCGCCAGCGCAGCAGCGCCTCGACGCCGGCGACGCGGCCGGTGCGCAGCTCGACTTGCGGCTGGTACCAGACCTCGAATTCCTCGCGCTCCAGAGCCTGCCAGAGATCCAGCTCAAGCTTCTGGCGTTCGACCACCGCCTCCAGCATCCGCCGCTCGAAAATGGCGACGCCGTTGCCGCCGTTCGCCTTGGCGCGCGACAGCGCGACGTCGGCGCGCTTCAGGATGTCGTCCGGTCCGCGGTCGCGGGCGTCGGCCAGTGCGACGCCGGCGCTGGCGCTGATCAGGATGCGGTGGCCGGCGATGTCGAAGGGCAGATTGACCTTGTGGACGGCGCGCGTCGCGAACTCGACCGCATCCTCGCTGGCGGTCTTGCCGGAGAAAATCGCCGCGAATTCGTCGCCGCCCAGCCGCGCGACCATCGCGCCATGCGGCAGGATCGCGGTTGCCTTCTGGGCCACCGCCTGCAGCAGCAGGTCGCCGGTCTGGTGGCCGAGGCTGTCGTTGACGTTCTTGAAGCCGTCGAGGTCGAGGCAGACCACGGCGCTGGCGCGCACCGCGGTATCCTTCGAGGCGAAGACATCTTCCAGCCGCTCGATCACCAGGTTGCGGTTGGGCAGCTCGGTCAGCGCGTCGAAGCGCGCCATGTAGGCGATCTGCGCCTCGGCGGCGCGCTGCTCGGTGACGTCGGTGAAGGTCACGGTCGCGACGCGCTGCCTGCGCAGCCCGCCGCCTTCGGCCGGCACGCTCTCCACCTCGGAGACCGTCGTGACGTGCTCGATGGCGCGCTCCTGGCCGTCGCGGCGGGTAAGCACCGTGACGCTCGGACGGCGGGAAACGCGGTCGAATTCCGGTACCGCCATGACCGCATCGATGCCGGCCATCAGTTCGGGCGGCAGCACCTCGCGTGCCGCGGCGCCGATCAGGCTGCGGCGCAGGTTGAGCAGCTCGGAGGCGCTGCGGCTGGCGGCGCGGACGATGCCGGTCTCGTCGACAACGACGACGCCGGCGAAATTGTCGGCGACGACCTTGGTCAGCAGCGCCTCGGCGTTCGAGGCGCGCAGCCGCCACATGTTTTGCAGCAGCTCGCGGATATCGATCTCGCTCACCAGCACCGCGATGGCGAAGGTCGCGAACGCGACATGCCATGGCGCCGTGTTGGTGGCGAAAGCGTATTCCTTCTGGATCATCGCCGCGGCGGCTTCGGTCAGCGCGGCGATGGCGATCAGCGCGGCGACCATGGTCGACCAGCGGACGCGGCCGATCGCCAAAACCGCGAGCGCGATCAGCATCAGGCCGGCGACCTCCACCCAGACGCTCGACGGCTCCAGCGCGCGGCCCTGCAGCAGCGTCTCGGTCGCCGCCGCCTGCAGCATCGCGCCCGAGATCGTGCCGGCCACCGGCACGTTGAAGAAGTCGCGGAGCTCGACCGCCTGCGCGCCGACGATCACCTTCTTGCCCGCCAGCCGCTGAGGATCGACGGTGCCGCGCAGCACGTCGATCAGCGAGATGCGGTCGATGGCGCGCGTGTCGATGCTGAAGTCGATGGAAAATTCACGCCCGGTGCGGCTGATGCCGCCGGCGAGGATCGACGGGATCGAGGGGATCACCTTGCCGTCGAGAATGAGGCCGTAGCCGAACTGGCGGACGATGCCGTCGGAGTCCTGGCGGACGTTGACGCTGCCCATCCACGCGTTCTTGGCAAAGCGCGCCAGCGGCCGGTTGAACGCCACCGCCGAATCCGCCCCCGTCGTCTGCTTCTGGACGAAGGCGGCGAGCGTGATCTTGCCGGCGGCGCGGGCGATCGCCGCCTCCAGCGCGGCGTCGTCGGTCGGGTTGGTCGCGGCGCTGAAGTCGATGTCGAAGGCGATGTCGGAGGCGCCGAGCTCGACCAGCCTGTCGATCAGCTCGGCATGCAGGCGGCGCGGCCACGGCCAACTGCCGATGGTGGCGATGCTCTTGGCATCGATGTCGACGACGACGACGTCGCCGGTCGGCTGCCGCGGCTCGGAATACATCCTGAGCGACGTCAGCGCATGGTTCAGCGGCCGGAGCAGGCCGCCCCAATGCGCCGCCAGCGCAACCAGAATGATCAGGGCGGCGGCGACGGCGCGGCGGAGCCTCATGTCATTTCCTTGCGGCGGTCAGGCCGGGCGACTGCCGCGACCTCAGGCGTTGCGGCGCACGTAAGCCCAGGCCAGCGCCAGCAGCGTCAGGAACGCCGCCGCGAGCGCGAAGGTGAGCGGGCTGACGCCCTGCTCCGGCGCCGGGTGCCGCTTGAAGGCGGCGTCGTTGCCGGTGTAGAGCGCAACGTTCTGCGCGCTGCCGCCGCCGCTCGGGCCGCCGGTGACGTCGCCGCCGGTGCCGCCGGTCGGGCCGCCGCCACCGTTGCCGCCGCCCGCCGCGATCGCGGCAAGGCCGGCGTTGTTGATATCGCCACCGGTGCTGTTCAGCGCCTGGGTCGAGTTGCCGCCACGCGCCTTGGTCTGCAACGCGCGCAGGCCGTCGGAAGACAGCGGCGCCACGAGCGGCGCGCGCGCTTCGCCCTGCGAGATGAGCGCCAGCAGGCCCGAGCCGGAAATGTTGAGCTTGGCACCCGGCCCGCTGACCGCGGCGCGCTGACCCGGGGCCGTATCGACCTTCTCGCCGGTGACGAGATCGGAGACCTCGACCAGGCCGCGGTCGACGGACACCGTCGCGGTGAAGGCGTCGACGTCGACCGTGAACATCGTGCCCTTCACGACCGCCGCGAGATACGGCGTCTCGACCGCGAAGTGCTGCACCTTCTGGCGATCGACGTCGAAAGTGACCTCGCCGGAGCGCTGCAGGATCGTGGTGATGCCGCCTTCGTCAGCGTCGGGAACCGTGACGACCGAGTTGGCGCCGATCAGCATCGTCTGCTCGCCGCGCACCAGCATCACGCGGGCGCCTTCGCCGGTGACGACGGTCTGGCCGCCGGGGATGTCGGTGCTGGAGCCCAGCGACACGAGTTGCGTCTGGTCGGAGCCGAACCACACCGGCCCGGTCGACTGGGTGATCTGCCAGGGCTCGGCGCTCGCGGCGCCAGCCAGTGTCAGGGAGAGAAGAGCGGCCCCGAAAAGGGTGCGCGAAAGATTGGTGAACAAAATCCGACTCCGTCCGGTCGTGGCATCGAACGGAAATGTCCTACTGAAAAGCCTCTGCCAATTTGCCAAAGGCTAGGCACGAATTCGCGTAAAACTTTACGCGATCATCAGGCGATTCTTGGTAAACGCGGCGACCGTAAGATTTTTCGCGCGCCGGCGTTGCAATACCTGTGTTGAGAGCGCGGCGGGACCGGTGCTACTTGCGGCGCTTGGCGGCGAGCGGCTCGCGCGCCTTCGCCGGGATCTCGCCCGGCCAGGCCACGACGTAGTCCTCGAAATCCTCGATCGTCATCTCGGCTTCGCTCTGCGTGCGGCCCTTCACCGAGATCCCTGCGGCGTGCACCGTATCCGGATCGCCGGAGACCAGCGGGTGCCACCAATAGAGGTCGCGGCCCTCGGCAACGAGGCGATAGCCGCAGCTCGGCGGCAGCCAGGTGAGGCCCGGCACGTTCTCCGGCGTCAGCGCCTGGCAATCCGGCACGCGGGCATGGCGGTTCGGATAGTCCGTGCAGCGGCAGGTGTCGCCGTCGAGCAGCTTGCACGCGACGTCGGTCCACGCGATCTCGCCGGTGTCCTCGTACATCAGCTTATTGAGACAGCAGCGGCCGCATCCATCGCAGAGCGACTCCCACTGGGCGTGACTCATCTCGGACAGCGCGAGGGTTTTCCAGAAGGGCAGCGCGGCGGGTTCGGACATGGCGGAGTACATAGCACAGGCACGCGATGCGTCATTGCCCACCGCGTCCGCTCTCCACTCTCTCCTGTCATCCTTCCTCCTGTCATCCTTCGGCGAGGCGAAGGCCTCGACCGGAGGACCACTCTCAACGGACAGAATGCCGCGGCTGGTCCTCCGGTCGGCGCTCCGCGCCGCCGAAGGAATGACAGGAGGAAAGAGCGAGCCCGTTCACCCTGAATCCGCATGGCTGCTGACTCCGGTGCGGTGCCGGTTTACACTTCATTCACCATGCGTATCGCGTTCCTCCTGGCGGCAACGGCCGCCCTCGCCCTGCCGTCCTTTGCCACCCAGGCGGCGCCCGCGACGGTCAGCCTCACGGCCCAATATTCGCCCGGCACGATCATCGTGCGCACCTCGGAGCGGCGGCTTTATCTCGTGCTCGGTTCCGGCAAGGCGCTGCGCTATCCCGTCGGCGTCGGGAAGGCCGGCAAGCAGTGGGCCGGGTCGGCGCGGATCGTGGCCAAGTTCATCAAGCCCGACTGGAGCCCGCCGGCCGAGGTCAAGCACGACAATCCCCGCCTGCCCGATCTCATCAAGGGCGGCACGCCGGCGAACCCGATGGGCGCGGCGGCCATGGTGCTCACCGGCGGCGAATACGCCATCCACGGCACCAACCGGCCGAACTCCATCGGCGGCTTCGTTTCGTACGGCTGCATACGCATGTTCAACGGGGATATCCTCGACCTTTATTCCCGCGTCTCGGTGGGCACTCCGGTAGTCGTTTCGCGCTGATTGGCGTATCGTCGCCGCCCGATGCGCGACCCGTTCCAGTCCAACAAGCCCAGGCGCCGCCTCACGCCGATCGAGGTCGACGCGTGGATCGATTCATCGATCTTCCGCGCCGGCCGGGCGATCGCGGGCGGCTTTGTCGCGGTGTCGCTGTTCCTGCGCCGTTTCCGCGCCACCGGCGTCACCCGCGTCGTGGTCGAAATTCTGGGCGACGGATTGACGCTCGCGGCCGGTGCGGCGGTGCTGATGCTGGCGCTGGCGCTGCCCGCCTTCCAGGCGACCAAGGGCGACTGGCGCTCCAAGGGCGACCTCGCCGTCACCTTCCTCGACCGCTACGGCAACGAGATCGGCAAGCGCGGGTTGAAGCAGAGCGACGCGGTGCCGCTGGAGGAAATGCCGGATCAGTTGATCAAGGCTGTGCTCGCCACCGAGGATCGGCGCTTCTTCGATCACTTCGGCATCGACGTGCCGGGGACGCTGCGCGCGCTGGTCGAGAACCTGCGCGCCAACGCTGTGATCCAGGGCGGCTCGTCGCTGTCGCAGCAGCTCGCAAAGAATCTCTTCCTGTCGAACGAGCGCACCATCGACCGCAAGATCAAGGAAGCCTTCCTCGCCGTCTGGCTCGAAGCCAACCTGTCAAAGCAGGAGATCCTGAAGCTCTACCTCGACCGCGCCTACATGGGCGGCGGCGCCTTCGGCGTCGAGGCGGCTTCGGAGTTCTACTATGGCAAGTCGGTGAAGGACGTCAGCCTCGCCGAAGCGGCGATGCTCGCCGGCCTGTTCAAGGCGCCGACGCGCTACGCCCCGCACATCAACCTGCCCGCCGCCCGCGCCCGCGCCAACGAGGTGCTGACCAACATGGTGCAGGCCGGCTTCATGACCGAGGGCCAGGTGGTCGGCGCCCGCCGCCATCCCGCCGACGTCATCGAGCACGCCGCCACGTCCGGCTCGCCCGACTACTTCCTCGACTGGGCCTTCGAGAAGGTGAAGGAGGCGAACATCGAGGGCGACCGCGTGCTGACGGTGCGCACCACCATCGACATGGGTGTGCAGAAGGCGGGCGAGGACGCGATCGAATCGACGCTGCGCCAGTACGGCAACTCCTATCGCGTGAAGCAGGGCGCGATGGTCGCGGTCGAGCCCGACGGCGCGGTGCGCGCCATGGTCGGCGGGCGCGACTACGGCGAAAGCCAGTTCAACCGCGCCACCGATGCGCTCCGCCAGCCGGGCTCGTCGTTCAAGCCGTTCGTCTACGCCACCGCGATGGCGAACGGCTTCACGCCCAAGAGCATCGTGCTCGACGCGCCGATCTGCCTCGGCAACTGGTGCCCGTCGAACTTTTCCGGCGGCTTCCTCGGGCCGATCACCATCACGACCGCGATCGTGAACTCGATCAACATCATTCCCGTCCGCCTCGCCGAGGCGATCGGGCGCGACAAGATCGTCGACACGGCGCACCGCATGGGCATCACCAGCGAGCTGCGCATCACGCGCTCGCTGCCGCTCGGCTCGTCGGAGGTGTCGGTGATCGACATGGCGGGGGCCTATGCCGCCTTCGCCAACGGCGGCTTCAAGGCGACGCCATACCCCTTCACGCAAATCATCAACAGCCAGGGCGAGGTGCTCTACGACCACAAGCGCGATGCGCCGCCGGCGGCACGCGTGCTCGACGACAAGGTCGTCGCCGAGATGAACGGCATGATGGTGCAGGTGCCGGAACGCGGCACCGGCAAGCGCGCCAAGCTCGACGGCATCCGGACCGCCGGCAAGACGGGCACGACGTCCGGCTTCCGCGACGCGTGGTTCGTCGGCTTCACCGGTAACTACGCGGCCGCAGTCTGGTTCGGCAACGACGACTTCACGCCTTCGCGCCGGCTGACCGGCGGCATCCTGCCGGCGATGGCGTGGAAGCAGGCCATGACCTACGCTCACCAGGGCATCGACCTGAAGCCGATCCCGTTTGTCGATCCGCCGTTCGAGCAGCCGCAGACGGTCGTCGCGAAAAGCGACACCCCGGCGGACGATGGCGCCCGCGCCTCGAGTTTGTCGGCCGCGACCAGCGAGCGGCTCGCCATCATCGAGGGGCTGATGCGCAATGCGCCGCGTCTCAAGCCGCTCGCCGCCCTCACCCCGCCGCAGGCAACGCTGACAGAGATGGCGGGCGGTGCGCTTCCTCATTGATCTCGGTGTTGCCCTCGCCGTTGCGATCATCGTCGGCGTGGGCAGCGCCTGGATAGCGATCGACCGCGGCACGATCTTCGGCGCGGTCACCGTCGGTGGCTGGACCGCGTGGCCGCTGGAAGGCACGCCCGAGGCGGATCCCTACACGCTGGCGATGCTGGCGCGCACCGGCGAGGTGCCGCTCGGCGGCGGCGAGGGCCTCTCCTTCACCGCCAGCAACGATGCCGCCGGCGAGCCGCTTGACGGGCGCTGCGACTACGACGTCGCCGGCGAGACGCCGGCGGCGCGGCTGTGGACGCTCACCGCGTACGACGACGACGGCGCGCTGATGGCGAACGTCGCGCGCCGCCCCGGCTTCCATTCGCGCGAGGTCGTGCGCGATGCCGACGGCGATTTCCATATCCGGCTGTCGCCGAACGTCGCGGCCGGCAACTGGCTGCCGATCGCACCGGTCAGCCGCTTCAAGCTGGAGCTGCGCCTCTACGATACGCCGCTCACCACCGGCAGCCAGCTCGCGGCGCTCACGATGCCGACGATACAGAAGGTCGCCTGCCCGTGAGGCGCACCCTGCTCTTCGCGCTGGGCGGCCTGCTCGTCGGCGGCGTCATCCACATCGCCATCGTCTTTCTCGTGCCGGCCTTCGCCGGCAAGGATGCGTGGGCGGCGATGGGCCGCTTCGGCGCCGACGGCCAGTTCCACACCATCCCGATGTCGGAGGCCGGCGCCGAGGCGATCCCCGATCTCGACCCGCGCATGATGACCGCCGTCTGCCGTTTCACGCTCGCCAACGGCCCGGTTCGGGTGAGCGCCAATCTGCCGGACGAGTTCTGGTCGGTCGCCGTCTTCGACCGGCGCGGGCGCAACGTCTACAGCCTCAACGACCGCGCCGCCGAGCGCTCGCATCTCGATCTCGCGATCCTCACGCCCGTGCAGATGGCGCAGACGCGGCAGAACCCGCCGGCGTCGCTGGAATCGGCGATCGTGCTGGAGCAGCCGCTCGACGTCGGCTTCCTGCTCATCCGCGCGTTCGTGCCGGACGATTCGATGCTACCGACGGTGACCGCGGCGCTCGCCTCGGCCGACTGCGCCGGCAAGATTCAGTAGCGCCGCTTACGAAGACTTCCGCGGCCGGCGACGCCCGCCGCCCAGCCCGTCGAAATCGTCGCCGGCCTTGCCGACGCGATGCGCGAGGTCGATGTCCGCCGTCTCGTGCCGCTCGATGCGGATGCCCGGAAAGATCACGATCTCGCATTCCGCGCCGTCGGAGAATGGCCGCCGCGGCTCCGCTCGTCCGAACGACTTGAACTGAAGCACCATGCTCATCGCGACCCCCAGCCCGAGATCGAATTCCCGGTCGGCGGCATGCCGACCGCGCGTCTCCATATAGGAACGGGCAAGGTTAACGGGACGCTAACGACTTAGCGCCAGAATGCCCCCGCTTGCCCTCGTACCAACGGTTCTGGCGCGGATACCCGATGCACCCGAAAGAGCTGACCGCCGGTCTTCCCAACGCCGCCCGCGTCAACGAGCAGAAGCGCGACTCGGCGCTGCTGCGCGCCACGACCGAACTGTTCGTGCTCGACGTCATCCACGACCGCGACGAGATCCGCCGCTTCGAGGAGATCGCCAGCCACTTCCTGCCCAAGGTGCCGGTCGCCGACCGTGTCTTCGTCGCCGAGTGCCTGGCGGCGTGCGGCGACGCGCCGTCCGCAATCATCCGCATGCTGGCGCGCGACGTCATCGAAGTCGCCGCGCCGGTGATCAAGCATTCCTCGGTGCTGGGGCCGATCGATCTGCTTGCCGTGATCGCCGCCGCCGGGCCTGAGCACCACCGCCTGATCGCGCGCCGCAGCTACCTGTCGCCCGAGGTGACGCGCGCGCTCCGCCTCACGGGCGATGCGACCGTCGCTGCGAAACTCGACAGCACATCCACCGTCGCCGCTTCGCGCGAAACGCCGGTCGAGCGGGCGATCGACACTTCCGCCGCGGCCTTGCCGCCGGCAGGCATCGTCTACCGCAGCAACCGCCTCGACCCGTGGCGCTTCCTGGCGCTCGACCGCCCGGCCCGCCTGAAACTCATCGCCGACATCGCATCGCGCCCGCCGACCATGCCCTACACCGCCAACTCCACGAAAATCGATCGCGCCTTCCGCTCGATCCTCTCCGCCGCGCAGATCGTCGGCTATGCCCGCAGCGGCCAGGTCGGCCCGATCGTCGCGGCGATCGCCGACGGACTCGGCCTGCCGGCGCCGCTGGTCACCGCCGCACTCAACGATCATAGCGGCGACCTCTTTGCCGTGATGCTGAAGGCGCTCCGCCTCGACGACGTGCAGGCGCAGCAGGTGCTGCTGCTGGTCGCGCCCAGCGGCCGCGACGTGCTGTCGTTCTTCCCGCTCTCCGATCTCTACGCCGGCATGGAGCCCGAGGTCGCCGAGACCCTGGTCGCCGCCTGGCGCAGCGCCGCGGCTTCGGCGAAGGAGACATACGAGCCGCACCTCGCCCCGAACGGCGACCGGCGGCCATCGGGCGTCGATGCGGCGCGACCGGCGGTCTCTACGCCGCAGGAGCAGGCGAAGCGGGCGTAGCTTCTCGGTTTCTAGGGAGGGGTGTGCCTCAGCAAAGCGCCGACGTCAGCGCGGCGCGTCCTCCGCCACCGTCTCGAACAAAACACGCCCGGCGCGATCCTCCACGGCGACCACCCAGAAGTCCGGATCGAACCGCCCTTCCCGCTCGAGCCGCGCGCTGATTTCCGCCTGCGCTGCCGCGCTCGCGATTTTCTGGAACAGCCGGTCGCTCCCGCTGTCCTCCACGGCCGACTGCGGCGCCGGGCCGTAAAGATCGACGACGCCGTCGAGCTTGTCGAGGATGATGAAGATCGCGCCGGCTTCCTCGGCGCCGCGGCGGACGACCACCGCGGTCAGTCCCTCGCCGTAGCAGCGGCGCACGAAGGCCCCGACCCACAGGGACGAGGTCACTCGCATGGCAGCGTCAGGTCGGCTTGATCGCGCCGATGGCGATCATGTGCTTGATCAGATCGTCGGTCGCCTCGCCGTCGAGCGGCAGGCCGTTGTCGAGCTCGAAGCGGCGGATGGCATCGGCGGTTTCGGTGCTTGCCTCGCCATCGACCATGATCGGGCCGTAGCCGATCCGGTTCAGCGCGCCCTGCACGATGCGATAATTCTGCTGCGTCTCGGTCTCGATGCGCGTCTGCTGTGCAGCGGCGATGCTGGCGGCGCGTTCGCGCTCGCGCTGGTCGAGCGCGGCGGCCTCGCCGATCGAGTCGGTCTGCGTCGTGGTGTCGACCGGCACGACCGGCAGCCGGACGGGCTGCGGATGCTTCATCGCGTCGAGCAGCTCCGGCGTCGGAATGCCGGTCACCGGTACGCCGGCGGCGCGTTCGTAGGCGGAGATAGCGGCGGCAGTACGCGGGCCCTGCTTGCCGTCGATGGCGCCCTGGTAGAGGCCGAGCCGGGCCAGCTCGCGCTGGATGCCGGTAGTCAACTGCGCCGCGACGTCGGCGGCGGAAGGCTGCGGCGGCGCGGGCGGAGCGTGGGCCGGCGAAAGCCGCGGCAACGGCACCAGCACGAGCGGCTGGACCTGCTGGATGGCGGACGGCGGATTGGCGGCGGGCAAAGGCTTCGCCGCCTGCCGCGTGATCGCGGGCCGCGTCGAGAAAAGCGGATCGGGATGGTGGCCGCTCTGGAGGAACATGGCGTTGGAGACGATAGCGGTGGCGGTCAGCGCGACAACCATCAGCCCGCCCGACGAGGCCGGGTTCTCGAACACGCGGTCGATCAGTTCGGCGACCATGCCGTCGCCCTGCGGCGCCGCTGCCTTGCGAGACTGACCAGACTTACGCGCCACGCCGGAACGCTCCTCACACAACCGGACGCCATCTCACCCGATACGCCTTAAGGAACGCTAAACCACATCCCCCCTCCTCACCCCGGCGAAAGCCCGGGGGCCCGGCAAGGCGCGCCGGCCTTCGTTGACCGGATCCCGGCTTTCGCAGGGAAGACGGGGGATCGCCGCCCGAAAAAACCCATAAAATTTGAACTAAATCCTCTCCGGCAAACGAACGTCGTTGCAAGCGGCCAGCGCTATGGTCGCCGACAAGATCGCGGAAAACCGCGGCGACAAACGACTTAAAAGGGCAGGCACATGTTTTTCCTCATTCGCGCAGCCTTCTGGCTGTCGCTGCTCATCATGCTGCTTCCGGCAGATGGCGAGACCGGCGACAAGGCACCCCGCGTCACCGCCTTCGAGACGATCTCGGCGGCGCAGGCGGCGGTTTCCGATCTCTCGCAGTTCTGCACGCGCAACCCGGACGTCTGCGTCACGGGCGGCAGCGCCTTGCAGGTCTTCTCCGACAAGGTGCGCTACGGCGCCAAGCTGATCTACGGCTACTTCGGCGACAAGAAGCCGGCGAAGGATCCGGCCGCCGGCGCCTCGACGCTCAGCCCCGACGACATGAAGCCGGCCTGGCACAGCCCGAAGAAGCCGGCTGGCGCGGCGTAAGTTTCCGCTCGACCGAAACCAACAGCCTCCGCGGCCGCTCGTGCCGCGAACCGCGAGCGGTTCACTGCCCTTATTCTCCGCTCGCGGTTCTTTCTTTTCCCTCGCCTCCCGGGATGCCCGCGCCTATATCGCTGCCATGACGCGCATCGACCAGATCATTGCGGACTTCGAGCTTCTCGACGACTGGGAGGATCGCTACCGCTACCTGATCGAGCTCGGCCGGGCGCTGCCGCCGCTCGCTGATGGCGAGAAGAACGACGCCAACAAGGTGCGCGGCTGTGCCAGCCAGGTGTGGCTGTCGACGCACAACGGCACCCGCAACGGCGAACCGATCCTGCATTTCGAAGGTGACAGCGACGCGCTGATCGTGCGCGGGCTCGTCGCCGTGGCGCTGGCGATCTTCGACGACAAGACGCCGTCGGAAATTCGCAGCCTCGACGCGGAGGCGATCTTCGACAAGCTCGACCTGCGCGCCCACCTCACGGCGCAGCGCTCCAACGGACTGCGCTCGCTGGTCGATCGCATCCGCCGCGAGGCGGAAGCCGCCGCCGTTCAGTCGAGCGTCGGCCGGTAATCTTCCGTTCCCCAGTGCACGATCTTCGCGGCGCGCTCGCGCCCACGCGCCTGCTGCGCCAGGCCGTAGTGGCGGGCGAGCGCCGACAGCGCCATGCGGAGCGCGACCTTGGCCGAACGCGCCGGCCAGCGCCGCTCGCGCTCGATCTCCTCCAGCCCTTTCAGGAAGCAGCAGAAATCGACGAGCAGGCCGCCGAGTTCCGGCCCGACGGTGGTCAGCGCCCGCTCGACGCGAAGCCGTGCTGCCAGCGCCACCTCGGTGATGTCGCTGGCGCCATCGCCGCGCGAGCGGCTGGCGACCGACGCCGACCAGTTCGCCGTTATGCGCGGCATGAGTTGGCCGCGGGTGTAGTCGGCGCGCAGCCGCTCGCCGGCGGCGAACTCGGCCGCATCGACCAGCGGCCGCCCGTCCCGATCGCGCCGCCGCCGCAGCCACGACAACGGACTCTCGTCGTGGTTCACGGTGACGGTGTCGTCGTCGATGCGGACGGGTGCGCGTTCCTGATGCTGCGCAGCGAAGTCGCCGGCGGCGAGCGAGCGGCGGAGATGCGCCCTGCCCGTCGCGGTGATGGCGTTGCCTTCGACCAGGCCGCGGGCCCGCGCTTCCGCCAGCGCCGGCGTCTCGTCCGCACCCGCGCCGCGCGTGGCAAGATGGCGGAGGGCGCGGAGTACGTCGCGCTCGCTCATGGTGCGTGCTCCGCCGGGCGCAGGTCGGGGCAAACCTCGATGGCGCGCTCGAGGAAATCGACGATCGCGTCGATTGCCGGATCCTCGCGCTTGTCCTCGACCGTATGGCAGGCGTGCGCGGCGGTCGTCCGGTCGCGGCCGAAGTAGGCGCCGGCCTCGGTGAAACTCAGCCCCAGCCGCGTGTGCGCCAGGTACATCGCGACCTGCCGCGCGAACGCCGCCGTGGCCCTCCCCCGTCGCGGATCGCGGATCGCGCCCGGCCCCAGCGCGAACGCCGACGCGACCATTGCCTCAACTTTGCGGGCCGCGGATTCGCCGCGCCGCGCCACCCTGCCGTCACTCGATTCGATGATGCCGAACGTCATCTGCCGCCTGCTCTGCCCGCTATTGGTGTAGGAATTAAGTCCTACACCAATTTAGACGCATTGCAGGCCGCGGGGATAACTTTCGCGCCAATCCCCGCTGTCGCGCGCGACCCGACACTCGCCGCCTCGTCAGCGGAGACGTGTCATGCGCATACCCATTCCGGTTGCATTCGATTCACGGCGCACGGGCCGGACCGTCGGCGCCATGGTCGCCCGCGGCATCGAGCCGTACGATCGCGCCCGGCACCTGCCGCGGATTCTGCCGGTCGGTCCGGACCACATTGCAGACACCAGCGCGGCCGGGCGGCGCGCCATCGTCCGGCGCCTGGCGCGGGCGCTGCGGGCCGAGCGCAATCGCGGTCGCGCCGGCCACTGGACCTACGACCTCAACCGGCACATCGCGCTGGCGCAAGCCTACGCGGCCGAACGCGCAGCGCTCGCCAGAATTACGGATGCTTGAAACGTTACTTGCGGCGCCGCTGCTGGCCGAGGCCCATTTTCTTGGCGAGCGCCGAGCGGGCAGCAGCATAATTCGGGGCGACCATCGGATAATCTGCCGGCAGGCCCCACTTGTCGCGATAATCTTCCGGCGAGAGATCGTAGTGCGTGCGCAGATGGCGCTTCAACGACTTGAATTTCTTGCCGTCTTCCAGACAGACGATGTAATCCGGGAACACCGATTTCTTCGGGTTCACCGCCGGCTTCAGCGGCTCCGGCTCGGGCTCTACGGCGCCGCCCATGGTGTTGTTCAGCGCGCGGTGAACATTGGCGATCAGGGCCGGAAGGTCGGAGGCCGGCACTGTATTGTTGCTGACGTAGGCGGAGACGATATCTGCTGCGAGATCAATCAGATCCACGCCGGAGTCTTTGTCGCTCATTCTGATCACCGTCGAAAATTGGGCGTTGTTCTAAGTTGAGGCCGGCTATAAGGCTTCGGCCGATACAAGACAAGGTAAAACAGGGCGATGACTTCGGTTTTGCCGCCGCTTTTCTTGTCAGATATTGGCATGATTTCGAATTCCTTGTCCAGCCATGATAAACCTATGGTTGAATTTGCTTCTATTCTAGGCTCGGTCTGTATTTTCGATCGCGCTTGCATGCCTGCCCGGCGGTCATTGAGGATGGGCCGGGGACGACCCATCTAAGGGGAGCCGAAGGCCGCCCGGGCCCTTGGTTTTCCAACAAAAAGACGGAGCGACAGATGGCGGCAACGCGGGAAGCAGGATTTCCGGGGGCGGGAGCTGGAGTTAGCCGAATTCCGGTCGCGGCGAAGCGGCCGGTGAAGACCAGCCACCACAACATCGCGCGGACTGACGACTACGCGTGGCTGAGGGCGGAAAACTGGCAGACCGTGATGCGCGATCCGGCTGCGCTCGCGCCGGAAATCCGGGCTTACCTCGAAGCTGAAAATGCGTACGCCGCCAATGAGATGGCAGATGTCGAAGGCCTGCGCTCGGCGCTGTTCGCGGAGATGCGCGGGCGGATAAAGGAAGACGATTCGTCGGTGCCGGCGCCCGACGGTCAGTTTGCCTACGCGACGCGCTACCAGCATGGCGCCGAGCACCCGCAGATCGTGCGGATGGACCGGGACAAGACCAACGAGAAGGTGCTGCTCGATGCCAACCGCATGGCGGCCGGCAAGGCATACTTCCGCCTCGGCGGCTTCGACCACAGTCCGGACCACAAGCTGATCGCCTACGCGGTCGACGAGAAGGGCAACGAATACTTCACGCTGCGGCTGCGTGACGCCGAGACCGGCGCCGACCTGCCCGACGTGATCGAGGAGACCGGCGGCGGGGTCGCCTGGGCGAACGACGGCAGGACGCTGTTCTACGTCTGGATCGACGCCAACCACCGGCCGGCCAAGATTTTCCGCCACGTCGTCGGAACCGACCCGAAGGACGATGTCGCGGTCTACAGCGAGAGCGACGCCGGCTTCTTCATCGCCGTCGGCAAGACGCAGTCGCGCAAGTACATCGTCATCGACGCGCACGACCACGAGACCTCGGAGGTGCGCGTCATCGACGCCGACGATCCGGCGTCGGCGCCGCGGCTGATCGCGCCGCGCGAGACGGGGCTCGAATATTCGCTCGGCCACAACGGCGGCGATTTCTACATCCTCACCAACGCCGGCGGCGCGGAAGACTTCAAGATCGTGACCGCGCCGGTCGCGAACGCCGACCGCGACCAGTGGAGCGATCTGGTTCCCCATGTCCCCGGGCGGCTGATCCTCGACTTCACGGTCTACCGCGATCATCTCGTGCGGCTGGAGCGCGAGTCGAGTTTGCCGCGCATCATCGTGCGCCAGCTCGCCACCGGCGAGGAGCACGCCATCGGCTTCGCCGAGGAAGCCTATTCGCTGGGCACGATGGACGGCCTGGAGTTCGACACGACGACGCTGCGCTTCAGCTACTCGTCGATGACGACGCCGTCGCGCGTCTACGACTACGACATGGCGACGCGGACGCGCCTGCTGCTGAAGGAGGACGAGGTCCCCTCCGGGCACAATCCCGACGACTACGTCACGCGCCGCGTGTTTGCGCCGGCGGCCGACGGCGAGCTCGTGCCGGTGTCGCTGCTCTATAAGAAAGGTACGCCGCTCGACGGCTCGGCGCCGCTGTTGCTCTACGGCTACGGCGCCTACGGCATCGCGATCCCCGCCGCGTTCGGGATCACGCGGCTGTCGCTGGTCGACCGCGGCTTCGTCTACGCCATCGCGCATATCCGCGGCGGCAAGGACAAGGGCTACCGCTGGTACGCCGATGGGCGGCGCGAGAACAAGCCGAACACGTTCTCCGATTTCGTCGCCGCGGCGCGCTACCTGATCGCCGAGAAGGTCACCAGCGCCGGCAGGATCGTCGGCTGGGGTGGCTCGGCCGGCGGGTTGCTGATCGGCGCGGTCGCCAACATGGCGCCGGAGCTGTTCGCGGGCCTCATCGCCGAGGTGCCGTTCGTCGACACGCTCAACACGATGCTCGACGCGACGCTGCCGCTGACGCCGCCGGAGTGGCCGGAGTGGGGCAATCCGCTGGCGAGCGCCGACGACTACCGCCTGATCGCGTCCTACTCGCCCTACGACAACGTCAGGGCGCAGGACTATCCGGCGATCCTCGCGCTCGGCGGCCTGTCCGATCCGCGGGTCACCTACTGGGAGCCGGCGAAGTGGGTGGCGAAGCTGCGTGCCACCAAGACGGACGACAACGTCATCGTCTTCCGCACCAACATGGACGCCGGGCACGGCGGCGCCTCGGGCCGGTTCGACCGGCTGCATGAGACGGCGTTCGCGACGGCCTTCGCGCTGAAGGCGGTCGGCAGGACGTGAGGCTTTCGCGGGGAACTGCCCTGCCCTAGCTTAGTTTGACAAAGGGCGAGGTCACGGGAGGATTTCCGATGCGCGCATTGTTTTCTTTCGCCGCTGCGGCGACGGTCGTGCTTGGTGTGGCGGCGGTGCCGTCGTTCGCCCAGGCGGCCGGGCCCTATCCGCCACCGCCGCCGCGCGTTCAGGGCATGAATTGCGCGGCCGTCGCCTCCAAGGTCGGCCGCGCCAAGACGTGGCAGGCGCTCTACTGGGGCTGGCGGCGCGACATCTTCGATCGCCACGACGAGCAGTTCCTGCAGGCGCCCTGCTTCACGACGCAGGCGTCATGCAAGGCGTGGCTCTACTGGGCGCAGATCGATTTTCCGAAAATGACGGTCATGAAGTTTTGCAAAACGGGGGCGCCGTACTAGCGGGCGCCGGTGGGAGGAGAGACACCCCTCCCCAAAAAACCGCTTTGCGGTTTTGGCCCTCCCACAAGGGGAGGGCTCAAGTGGTGTTCGTTGGCGCTTGGCGTTTCAACATGGATGAACCCTCCCCTTGTGGGAGGGTCAAACCGCCATCAGGCGGTTTGGGGAGGGGTGTCTCTCCTCCCCTCCGGCCGCGCTACTTGCCGGCGGCCTTCTCGTACGACTCGAGCACCGCATCCCAGTTGATGAGATTGTCGACGAACGCCTCGAGGTACTTCGGGCGGGCGTTGCGGTAGTCGATGTAATACGAGTGCTCCCAGACATCGACGCCGAGGATCGGCGTGGCGCCGTGGACGAGCGGGTTCTCGCCGTTGGGTGTCTTGGTGATCGACAGCTTGCCGTCGCGCACCGCGATCCACGCCCAGCCCGAACCGAACTGCGTGACGCCGGCCTGGATGAAATCGGTGCGGAACTTGTCGTAGCCGCCGAGGTCGGTGTCGATGGCGCGCTGGAGAGCGCCCGGCACCTTCTTGCCGCCGCCGCCCTTCTTCATCCACTTCCAGAAGTAGATGTGGTTGTAGTGCTGCGCGGCGTTGTTGAAGAGGCCGGCGTTCTTCGAGTAGCTCTGCTTGACGACGTCCTCGAGGCTCTTGTCCTCAAGGCCCGAGCCCTTCAGCAGGTTGTTGCCGTTGGTGACGTAGGCCTGATGATGCTTGTCGTGGTGAAACTCGAGGGTTTCTTTCGACATGTACGGCTGCAGCGCCTCGTAGTCGTAAGGCAGCGGGGGAAGTTCGAACGCCATGGCAGGCTCCTCTGGAGGGACCGTCGGTGGAACGCGCCGCGGGAGGCAGGGCGTCGGGGACGGCGAATAGAATTGCGCGGTGGGAAGATAGGCCGCGACCGGCGTCCCGGCAACGCCTCGCAGCGGTTGTCATGCCTGCGTCCGGGTCCGGCTTCGCCGGGCCCGTGGCGGGGACGACATCCGCGCTTGCGGCTACCCTCGCAGAATTCCACCAAGCACGCCGCGCACGATCGCGCGGCCGACGGAGCCGCCGAGCGAGCCGCCCATCTGGCGGCCAACCTCGGCGGCGATGCCGCCGGCGACGCGGTTGGTGACGGTGCGGGTCACCTCGCGGGTAACGCGCTGGGTCGTCGTCATGCGCTGCCCGCGTGTGCGGTTCATGCCGAACATGTCACCGATCATGCCGCCGAGTCCGCCGCCGGTCGGCGGCACGCTGCCGCGCGACGACGGCGGTTGCGGCGTGTCCGGTGTCTGCGGCGCGTCGGGCGTGGTCACCGTCGTCTCGACCTTGGTCTCGACGCGCACCGACAGCACCTCAAAGGCGGACTGGCGGTCGATCGGGTTGTCGTAGATCGTGCCGATCGGACTGGCGGCAATGACCTTGCGGCGCTCCTCGTCGGTGATGGCGCCGATGCGCGACGACGGCGGGCGCATCAGCGTCCGCTGTACGATCGACGGCGCGCCCCTGTCCTCCAGCGTCGAGACCAGCGCCTCGCCGGTGACGAGCTGGGT
Organism: Bauldia sp.; assembly: GCA_037200845.1. Taxonomy (NCBI): domain Bacteria; kingdom Pseudomonadati; phylum Pseudomonadota; class Alphaproteobacteria; order Hyphomicrobiales; family Kaistiaceae; genus Bauldia; species Bauldia sp. Next base: position 1,399,827 of record JBBCGQ010000001.1, on the reverse strand, counting down.
GATGACGTCGTAGGTGGAAAACGCCGGGTTGGGGCGAAAGGTGTCGGCGGCGGTCTTCACCGCCTTGGTCTCGCGCGGGGTGTAGGCGCGCAGCGCATGCTGCACGCGGTTGCCGAGCTGGGCGAGCACGATCTCCGGCACGTCGAGCGGGTTCTGCGTGATGAAATAGACGCCGACGCCCTTAGAGCGGATGAGGCGCACGACCTGCTCGATCTTTTCGAGCAGCGCCTTCGGTGCCTCGTTGAACAGGAGATGCGCCTCGTCGAAGAAGAAGACCAGGCGCGGCTTCTCCGGATCGCCGATCTCCTCGAGGTCCTCGAACAGCTCGGACAGCAGCCATAGCAGGAACGTGGCGTAGAGGCGCGGCGACTGCATCAGGGTCGCGGCGGCGAGGATGCTGACGATGCCGCGGCCGTCGGTGGTGGTGCGGATCAGTTGCTTGATGTCGAGGGCCGGCTCGCCGAAGAATTTCGCGCCGCCCTGCTCTTCCAGCACCAGCAGCGCGCGCTGCACCGTGCCGACGGTGGCCCTGGAGACGTTGCCGTAGCGCGTGGTCAGCTCGCTCGCCTTGTCGGCGACGTGCACCAGCAGCGCCTGCAGATCCTTGAGATCGAGGACGAGCAGCCCCTCCTCGTCGGCGAGGCGGAAGGCGATGTTGAGCACGCCCTCCTGCGTGTCGTTCAGGTCGAGCAGGCGCGAGAGGAGCAGCGGGCCCATCTCGGAGATGGTCGTGCGGATCGGGTGGCCGTCCTTGCCGAACAGGTCCCAGAAGACGACCGGGAACGCGGCCGGCTTGTATTCGGCGGTGAAGCCGATGTCGTCGTTGCGCTTGGCGATGAAGTCTTTCGCCTCGCCGATCTCGGCAAGGCCGGCGACGTCGCCTTTGATATCGGAACAGAAGACGGGCACGCCGGCGGCGGAGAAACCTTCCGCCATGCCCTGCAGCGACACCGTCTTGCCGGTGCCGGTGGCGCCGGTGATCAGGCCGTGGCGATTGGCGAGCGGCAGGTTGATGTATTGCGGCGCGCGTTCCGGCGCGGCGGTCGAGCCGAGATAGACTTTGCCCTGTTGCAATACGGTCATGATGTCGCCTCGCCTGCCTGCACTTTAGGCGACATCCACGCGCGTTCAAGCTTGCGTGACCGGACGACGTACCGCCTTGCCTCGCGTGTTCACTGCCTGCGAGGTTCCATCCCGAAAACAGGAGTGAGGTTCACATGCGGTTGGTTGCTGGCGTGACGCTTGCGGTGTCGCTGGTGCTCGTAGCGGGCGTCGCGCTCGCTCAGGACGATCCCGTCGGGGCGCGGCAGAAGCTGATGAAGATGAACAACGCTTCGATCCGCGCTGCTTTCGGACTGGCGACGGGCAAGGCGCCTTACGACGCGGCGAAGGCCGGCGACGCGATGAAGCAGATCATCACCGACATGGATCAGTTCCTGACGCTCTTCCCGGAGGGCAGCACCGGCGGGCAAACCGAAGCCTCACCCGACGTATGGACGCACATGGAAGACTTCGAGGCACTGGCCCTGAAGCTGCAGACCGATGCGCTTGCCGCGGCGAACATTGCACCAAGCGGGCCCGACGCCTTCAAGGCGGCGGTGCTCGCCGTCAACGCCGACTGCACGGCCTGCCACCAGAAGTATCGCGTCTCGGAGTAAAACTCAGTCGGCGAGCGCCGCGATGATCCGCACCCACGAGCGGATGCCGCGGCGGTAACTCTCGAGGTCGTACTTCTCGTTCGGCGAATGGATGTTGTCGTCGTCGAGGCCGAAGCCGACCATCACCGAGTCGAGGCCGAGAATTTCCTGGAAGTCGCCGACGACGGGGATCGAGCCGCCGCCGCCCATCAGCGCCGGCGCCTCGCCCCACTCGTCGGCCAGCGCCTTTGACGCGCGCTTCAGCCACGGACCATCGAGCGGCAGGCGGCGGGCCGGGCTGCCGGCGTGGGAGTGGAACGCGACCTTGCAGTCGGCCGGCACGCGGTCGCTGACGAATTTGCGGAAGGCGGCCGCAATCTTCTCCGGGTCCTGCGTACCGACGAGGCGGAAGGAAACCTTCGCCGAGGCTTCCGACGGGATCACGGTCTTGAAGCCGGGCTTGGTGTAGCCGCCGATGATGCCGTTGACCTCCAGCGTCGGGCGCGACCAAATCTGCTCCAGCACGCTGCGGCCCTTTTCGCCGGCGGGGATCGACAGGCCGACGTCGCCCAAAAATTCGCGCTCGTCGAAGCCAAGCTCGGCCCATTGCTTCTTCTGCGCGGGCGAAAGCTCCGTCACGCCGTCGTAGAAGCCGGGAACGGTGACGCGGCCGTCGTCGTCGTGGAGCGCCGCGAGGATCGCCGCCAGCACGTGGATCGGATTGCGCGCGGCGCCGCCGTACATGCCGGAGTGCAGGTCGCGGCTGGCGGCGGTGATGGTGATCTCCTCGGCGCCGAGGCCGCGGAGCGAGGTGGTGATGGCGGCGCGCGTCGGGCTCCACATGCCGGTGTCGCAGATGAGCGCGACGTCGGCCTTCAGCTCCTTCGCATTGGATTTCAGGAACGGCTTCAGATTGACGCTGCCCGATTCTTCCTCGCCCTCGAGCAGCATGGTGACGTTAACCGGCAGTTGCCGCGTGACCTTTTTCCAGGCGCGCACCGCCTCGAGGAACGTCATCAACTGGCCCTTGTCGTCGCCGGCGCCGCGGGCGGCGATCGCCTTGCGGCCGTCGGCGAGCGTCACGATGCTCGGCTCGAACGGCGGCGTCTTCCACAGGTCGATCGGATCGACCGGCTGCACGTCGTAGTGGGCGTAGAACAGAACGTGCGGCCCCTCGCCGTCGTGGTGGCCGACGACGATGGGATGGCCCGGCGTCTGGCGCGCCGAGGCGATGAAACCGATGCCCTGCAATTCGCTCACCAGCCAGGTCGCCGCCTTGCGGCACGATTCCTTGTAGGCGGGATCGGTCGAGATCGAATCGATGCGCAGCAGCGCGAAGAGCCGGTCGAGGCTCGCGGGCAGATTGTCATCGACGAACTTCAGAACGTCATCGAGCATCGGGCTGCTTTCTGTATTATCGGCGCCAGAACGGGAGAAGATTCCTCATGGAGACGATTGTCGAGGACGTTGCGGCGGCGGCCGGGGTCGATCACGCCGAGGCCGAGAAGGCGATCGGCATCATCGTCTCGTTCATTGCGCGGGAGGCGCCGGCCGACAAGGTCGCGGCGCTGTTCGACAAGCTGCCCGGCGCGCGCACGCTCGCCGATGCGCACCCGAACGGCGGCGACGGGCTGCTCGGCGTGTTCAACGATCTCGCCGGCGCCGGCCTCGGCATGAACGAGCTGCAGGCGGTGGTGACGACGTTCGTGAAGATCGCCAAGGCGGACGCCGGCGACGCGCCGGTCGATGCCGTGATCGCGGCGATCCCCGGCCTCAGCCAGTTTATCTAGACGGAAATCTGCCCGTAGCGCAGCGCCTCGACGACGGTGTGTGTCTTGTTGTGGGCGCCGAGCTTCTCGCTGGCGTTCTGCAGGTGGGCGTGAACGGTGCGCTGCGAGATTTCGAGGATGTCGGCGATCTCGTTGGCGGTCTTGCCGGAAGCCGACAGCTCGACGACGCGGCGCTCGCGTGCCGACAGGTCGCCCGGCCGCTCCATGCGCACGACGCCCAGCGCCATCAGGCGGCGGAAGCCTTCGACGACGACGTGATCGAGCACGAGCAGCGAGCGCGTATCGAGCATCAGCGTCGGGCCGGCGCTCAGCACGACGCCCTGGTAAGGCAAGAGCGAGCAGACCGGCACCGCGATCAGGCGCGTCGGGCCATCGCCGAGGGCGCCCAGCAGCGCCGACACATTGGTGACGCCGGGATGGTTCGTCTCGATCCACGAGAAGGGACGGTGCGTGTGGAAGACGCGATTGAGCACCGGGTCGTCGCTCTTCAGCGCGACCGCGCCGCCCTTGGCGTCGACCCACGTCATGCGCACGATCAGCGGCTCTATCGGGCGACCGGGAAGCGGAATTCCCGTAGCCAGAAAACTCGTCGCGCCAAACGATTGAAACAGTTTCTCGAGCGCATCGACGACCTGTGCGCCATTCGTCATGTCGCGAAAGCTTTCGCTCAGCGCGATCATGCTCGCTGCAATAGTCATTCTAACTTCCCCCGGCACCGAAGAGGTACGGACATGACTGCACCGCACGCAATTGTGGGTTTTGACAGAGACGCACGATTGTCGCCGTCATGCGTGCTCGACATGGCAGTGGCGTCGGTCATGCCCACCCTCCGGCATCGTGCCGCTCTGCCCGATCGCTATCTACGGCGGGCACCTTGGCTCGGCAAGCGAATGCCATGCCAAACCATTGTCCGCGCTGGCTTTTGCCGTGTGACGTTGCGACGATGGCACGCCCGCCCGGCGCACGGCCGGCGAATGGCGCGCGGCTATCGCGGCGCGTATAAACGGGCCGGCTTGCCATGACAGCGCCCACCCCCCTCGCCGACGTTTTCCCCCGCTTCACCGAGGCCGATTGGCAGCGGGCGGCGGCGCGCACGCGTCGCGGCGTGGCGGCCGGCCCTGAGTCGCCCGCGCTGTTTCCGCGTCGCGCGTCTGCACGCGCAATCACCGGATCGGTCGGAGGACAACCATGGGTAGTTGCCGGCCGTGTCGACGCGGTCGCGACGGAGGACGCGATCGCGGGAGCGCGTGCCGAATTGGAAGGCGGCGCCACCGCGATCGACGTCGCGACGACGGGAGGCAGCCATCCGCTGACGGCGCGATTGCCGCGGGATGCAGTCGCGGCGCTGCTTGCCGCGCTGCCGGAGGGGACGATCGTTCGCGTCGATATGGACGACGTCGCGCTCGCGGACATCGCCGTCGCTCGGAAGCTCGAATTGTTCGTGGCGGTCGACCCGGTGGCGCGGATCGCGTCGGGAGCGGCGACGGAGGTTGACGAGACAAGGATGGCGCAACTCGCCGAGCGCGGCGTCGCGGCTGCTGCGATTGCCGACGGGCGGCCGTGGCATGCCGGCGGGGCGAGCGACGAGCAGGAGCTCGGCGTGGCGCTCGCCACCTTCGTGCATCATCTCCGGCTGATCGGCGGCAAGGTCGATGTGGTGCTGGTCGCCGACGCCGATCAGTTCCGCACGATCGCGAAATTCCGCGCCATGCGGTTGCTGCTGGCGCGTGTCGGCGAGGTGGCCGGCATCGACATCGCGCCGCGCATCCACGCCGAGACGGCGTGGCGCAGCATGAGTGCGCGCGATCCGCAGATGAATATCCTGCGCGCGACCAGCGCCGCTTTCGGCGCGGCCGCCGGCGGCGCGGACTCGATCACGGTGCTGCCGTTCGACGTGCTCGCCGGCGGCGATGGGCACGGCCGGCGGCTGGCGCGCAACACGCAGATAATCCTCGCCGAGGAGGCGCAGATGTTTCGCGTCGCCGATCCGGCTGCGGGATCCGGCGCGATCGAGGCGATGACCGAGGCGCTCGCCGAGGCGGCGTGGGCGCGGTTCCAGCGCATCGAGGCGGTAGGCGGCATCGTGCCCGCGATCCTGCGCGGCGGATTGTTGCGCGAGGTCGCCGAGGCGCGCAAGGCGCGGCTGGCGGAGGTCGCGGCCGGGCTGGTGAAGATCGTCGGGGTCAACGCCGTTGCCGGCGCGCCGGCGCCGCGTTCCGACGAGTGCGGGCGCCTCGTCTATCGGCGCCTCGCCGAGGCGTACGAGACGTGAGCGCACGCACCCTGCCCGACTTTGCGCATGTGCCATGGCAGGCGCCATCGGGAAATTCCGCGCCGGCCAAACACGCGTGGACGACGCCGGAAGGCATCGCGATCCGCACGGCCTACGGGCCGGCCGACGTCGCCGAGCTCGATTTTCTGGACGGCTGGCCCGGACTCGCGCCATTCGTCCGCGGTCCCTACCCGACCATGTACCTCGACCAGCCGTGGACGATCCGGCAATACGCCGGCTTCTCGACCGCCGAGGAGTCGAACGCGTTCTACCGGCGCAATCTCGCCGCCGGGCAGAAGGGCCTGTCGGTCGCCTTCGACCTGCCGACCCACCGCGGCTACGACTCCGACGACCCGCGCATCGCCGGCGACGTCGGCATGGCGGGCGTCGCGGTCGACTCGATCTACGACATGCGCACGCTGTTCGACGGCATCCCGCTCGGTTCCACCAGCGTGTCGATGACGATGAACGGCGCGGTGCTGCCGGTGATGGCGCTCTACATCGCGGCGGCGGAGGAGCAGGGCGTGGCGCCGGCGGCGCTTGCCGGGACAATCCAGAACGACATCCTCAAGGAGTTCATGGTCCGCAACACGTACATCTATCCGCCCGGACCGTCGATGCGGATCGTCGCCGACATCATCGCCTACACGACGGCGCACATGCCGAAGTTCAACCCGATCTCGGTCAGCGGCTATCACATGCAGGAGGCCGGGGCGACGGCCGACCTCGAGCTCGGCTACACGCTCGCCGACGGGCTGGAATACGTGAACGCGGCGATGGGTGCGGGCTTGGCGGTCGATCAGTTCGCGCCGCGAATCTCGTTCTTCTTCGACATCGGCATGAATTTTTTCATGGAGGTGGCGAAGCTGCGCGCGGCGCGCCTGTTGTGGGCGCGGCTGATGAAGCAGCGCTTCGCGCCGAAGGACGAGCGCTCGCTGATGCTGCGCGTGCATTGCCAGACCTCGGGCTGGTCGCTGGCGGCGAGCGACCCGATGAATAATATCGTGCGCACCGCGATCGAGGCGATGGCGGCGACCGACGGCGGCACGCAGTCGCTGCACACCAACGCGCTCGACGAGGCCCTGGCCTTGCCGACCGACGCCTCGGCCCGCATCGCGCGCAACACGCAACTGTTCCTGCAGACCGAAGCCGGCACGACCCGCGTCATCGATCCGTGGGGCGGCTCGTTCTATGTCGAGCGCCTGACGTACGAGCTGGCGACGCGGGCGCTGGCGCACATCGCCGAGATCGATGCACTCGGCGGCATGGCGAAGGCGATCGAGGCCGGCGTGCCGCAGGAGCGCATCGAGCAGGCCGCGGCGCGGACGCAGGCGCGGCTCGACAACGGCACGCAGACCGTCGTCGGCGTGAACAAATATGCCGCAAGCGACGCGGCGCCGATCGAGACGCTGCGCGTCGACAACTCCGCGGTACGCGCAGCGCAGGTGGCGAAGCTGGCGCGGCTGCGCGCCGAGCGCGACGGTGCGGCCGTGGCGGCGACGCTCGCCGCCCTCACCCGCGCCGCTCAATCCAGCGACGGCAACCTGCTGGCGCTCGCGGTCGACGCGGCGCGGGCGCACGCCACCGTCGGCGAGATAAGCGCCGCGCTCGAAGTTGCCTTCGGGCGTCATCGCGGCGAGCAGCGCGCGGTGCGCGGCACCTACGGCCGCGAGATGGGCGACGACGACGCGGCGGTGCAGCGCGTTGCCGCGATGGTGCGCCAGTTCCGCCAGCGCGAGGGCGGGCCGCCGCGCATTCTCGTCGCCAAGGTCGGGCAGGACGGGCACGATCGCGGGCAGAAGGTGATCGCGTCGGCATTTGCCGATCTCGGCTTCGCCGTCGAGATGGGGCCGCTATTCCAGTCGCCGGAGGACGCGGCGGCGCTGGCGATGGCGAAGGACGTGCACATGGTCGGCATCTCGACGCTCGCCGCCGGACACCTGACGCTGGTGCCGGCGCTGAAGCGGGCGCTGGAGCAAGGCGGGCGGCCGGACATCATGGTGGTCGTCGGCGGCATCGTGCCCGAGCAGGATTTCGCCGCGCTTTACGAGGCGGGCGTCGCGGCGATCTTCACGCCCGGAACGGTGATCCCGGCCGCGGCCGAGCAACTCATCCGCGACCTCAACCGGCGGCTCGGATACGAGACGACCGACGGGGCGAATCTCTAGTATTTCCCGCGACTTGTGCCATTCCGGCACGAATTCCCCGGCACAAGACTTGAGTGACAGGCGACGGTTTCCTGTTTTCGGGAAGGGTTGCCCGTGGATCGCCGCACATTCCTCACCGCCGCCATCGGCGCGGCCGCCGCGACGCCGGCGCTGGCCGCTCTCGACGCGCCGGATTCGCCGATGCTGCGCGGCACGCTGTCGCCGGCCGAGCTCGGCACCGACCGCAACGCGGCGATCAGCCAGAGCGTGTCGCTGCAGCGGCTGCTCGATGCCGCCTCGAACGACGACCGCCAGGTGTTCCTGCCGGCCGGCACGTTCGTCGTCTCCGACCTCGTCCTGCCGCCGCGCACGCGGCTCGCCGGTGTCGCCGGCGCGACCAAGCTCGTCTACGGCGGCGGCAGCCACATGATCGTCGGCTCGCATGCCGAGGTGATCGAGATTCGCGACATCACCATCGACGGCGCCGGGCAGGCGCTGGAAGAATACGTGCCGGGCATCCTGCATCTCTCCGAGACGCCGAACGTCGTCATCGACAACGTCACCATCATCGGCTCGGCGAAATCGGGACTGGCGCTCGACCGTTGCGGCGGGCGCGTCGTGCAGTCGACCGTCCGCGGCGCCGGCGATGCCGGTATCCGCGCGATCGAGTCGACCGGCCTCGCGATCAGCGGCAACACGGTCGAGGATTGCGGCAACGCCGGCATCCTCGTCTATCGCTGGGCGGAGGGCGAGGACGGCACCATCGTCACCGGCAACCGCGTCGCGCGCATCGCCGCCAGGGACGGCGGCACCGGGCAGAACGGCAACGGCATAAACGTCTTCCGCGCGCACGGCGTCATCGTCGCGAACAACCGCATCGCCGATTGCGCCTTCACCGCGATCCGCGCCAACAGCGCCAATAACGTGCAGATCACCGGCAACAATACGGCGCGGAGCGGCGAGGTCGGCATCTACTCGGAGTTCGCCTTCGAGGGCGCGATGATCGCCAACAACATCGTCGATGGCGCCGCGACCGGCATCTGCGTGGTCAACTTCAATGAAGGCGGGCGGCTGGCGGTGGTGTCGGGCAACATCGTGCGCAACATCACCGGCAAGGGTCCCTATCAGCCGGACGCGCCGGGCTTCGGCATCGGCATCTCGATCGAGGCGGACGTCGCGGCGACCGGCAACGTCATCGACGGGGCGCCGCTGTTCGGCCTGCAACTCGGCTGGGGCCCCTATCTCCGCGACGTCGCCGCGACCGGCAACGTCATCCGCCGCGCGCCGCTCGGCGTCGTGGTCAGCGTCGTCGACGGCGCCGGCTCGGCGATCATCAGCGACAACCTGATCGCGGGCGCGACCAGCGGCGCCATCGTCGGCATGCGCTGGGCGGAGACCGTCACGGGCGACCTCGCGCTATCGGGCGCGGAGCGTTATCCGCAGCTTTTGGTCGAGCGTAATCGCATCAGCTAGCCGCGGCATCCGCTCCGCAGCGTAGGCCTGTCTTCCTCTCCGCTTTCCTCGCGAAGGCGGGGACCCAGGTGTTGAGGCCGGCGCGCAGGTTGGCAGTGCGGCTCAGCCTCGGCTCCTGGATCCCCGCCTTCGCGGGGAAAGCGGAGGGAGATTTCACCCGCGCAACATCGCCGCAAGTTCCGGCACCGGACGGACTTCGCCGACGACCGCGCCGGCGCGATTGTCGATCGGCGGGCGCAGGCGATGCGCGAACGCCGTCCGCTCCGCCTCCGTCGGCGGCAGGAACGCCTCGATCACCGCCGCCATCACCGTCTCCGGTCCGCGCTGGGCGCCGTCGTCGCATTTGATCGCGACACCGAGGCCGAGGTCCGGAAACGCGGCGCAGAAAACGCCCTCGGCGCCGCTCTTGATGAACAGGCGGCGGCCGAACAGCGTCAGCGCCTCGGTGTCGAAGCGGCCGGTGCCGGCGACCATGAACGGCTCGGCGGTCACTGCCTCGATCAGGCGACGCGCGGCCTCGGCGCGCGACAGCGACAGGCCTTCGCCGGTCGTTATCCTGGCGAAGGCCAGCGCCAGCTTGTCGAGCGGGATGGCGTAGGCGGGAACCGAGCAGCCGTCGACGGCGGGCTCGCCGAGATCGGCGCCGGTCACCTCCGTCAGTGCGGCGCTGATCTGGCGCTGGGCGGCATGATCGGGCCGCTCGTACCCTTGCGGATCGAGGCCGGTGCCGCAGGCGAAGCAGATCATGCCCGAGTGCTTGCCGCTGCAGTTGTCGTGGATGCGGCCGGGCTTCTTGCCGGCGCGCACCAGCGCATCGGCGGAGGCCTTGTCCATCGGCTCGTGGCCGCCGCAGGCGAGGTCGCCCTCCCCTCGCCCGGCCGCGGCCAGCATCCGCAGCGCGGTCGCGACATGGCGCGGCTCCGCGTTGTGCGAGGAGCACGCCAGCGCCAGTTCGGCGTTGCCGAAACCGTAGCGGTCGGCGGCGCCGGACTCGACCAGCGGCAGCGCCTGGATCGATTTCACGGCGGAGCGCGGGAAGACGCGGCGCTCGACATCGCCGACGGCGACGCGGCGCGTGCCCTCGGTATCGACGACGACGATCGCGCCGGTGTGGCGGGATTCGACGTAGCGGCCGCGGGTGACTTCGACCAGCGTCGGATCGATCATCGCTTCAACCACGTCTCCATCCGCGCGATCGCCTCGTCCAGAATCTCGTCGCGCTTGGAGAAGCAGAAGCGGAGGAAAGTTTTGGGCGCATCGGACTGGTAGAAGACCGAGACCGGCACGGCCGTGACCTTGGCTTCCACCGTCATCGTCTTGCACACCTCGACGTCGTCGCTGTTGAGGCGGAGCGGGGCGGCGTCGGCAGTGAGGAAGTACGTGCCCTGGCATGGTGCCACCGTAAAGCCCAGCCGCGTCAGGCCGGCGGCGAAGCGGTCGCGCTTCTTCTCGAGGTCGCCGGAGAGCGACGCGTAGTAGGCGTCGTCCTTGCCCAGACCGTAGGCGACGGCCTTCTGGAAATTCGGCGGCGTGGTGAAGGTGTTGAACTGGTGCGCCTTGGTGATCGGATCGAGCAGCTTCGGCGTCGCGCTGATGTAGCCGACCTTCCAGCCGGTGAGCGAAAAGGTCTTGCCGGCCGAGCCGATGCGGACGGCGCGCTCGCGCATGCCGGGCAGTGTCATCAGCGGGATGTGCTTGCGGCCATCGAACAGGATGTGCTCGTAGACCTCGTCGCAGATGGCGTAGGCGTCGTGCTCGACGCAAAGCTCGGCGATCAGCGCCAGCTCGTCGCGCGTGAAGACGCGGCCCGCGGGGTTCATCGGATTGTTGAGCAGGATCGCCTTGGTCTTCGGGCCGAAGGCGGCGGCGAGCTGCTCGCGGTCAAGCTTCCACTCGGGAGGCGTGATCCGCACCGGTTTCGGAATCGCGCCGGCGCGGCGGATCACCGGCAGGTAGGAATCGTAGAGCGGCTCGATGACGACGATCTCATCTCCCGGCTCGATCAGTGCGTTGAAGCAATCCGACAGCGCCTCGGTGGCGCCGGAGGTGACCAGCACCTCGCTCCTCCAGTCGATATCGAGATCGTAGAACCGCTTGGCCGAGGCGGCGACCGCCTGGCGGAGTTCCGGCAGGCCCATCATCGGCGGGTACTGGTTGAGCCCGGTGAGCAACTCGCGCGCGGCGACTTCCTTCACGTCGGCAGGGCCGTCGACATCGGGGAAGCCCTGGCCGAGGTTGATGGCGCCATTCTCGATGGCCAGACGCGACATGACCTCGAAGATGGTCATGGGCAGGCCGGTGTAGATCGGGCTGGTGGATTTCACAGGCGGGTCTCGACGACGGAGCGGCGAGACTAGGGGCGCGCCGATTGCCGCGCAACGCTGGCGGCCGCCGATCCCAAAATGCACACGGCCCCCGCCGATACTCTGGCGAGGGCCGTATGGTCCCGGACGCGCGGGGGGCGACTGTCCAGGCGCAGGGACCTACATCTTCGGCAGGAGGACCTTGTCGACGACGTGGATGACGCCGTTCGACTGGATCACGTCGGCGATGGTCACGTTGGCGACGCCGCCGGACTCATCGGTCACGGTCAGCTTCTTGCCGTCCGACTGGAGCCAGAGCTTGCAGCCACCGACCGTGGTGACTTCATGCTTGCCGCCGTCGTCCTTGATCATCTTCATGGCGACCGCCGAGGTGGCGTCGGCAGCGAGCACATGGCAGGTCAGGATCTTGACCAGCGTCGCCTTGTTCTCGGGCTTGAGCAGGTTGTCGACCGTGCCGGCCGGCAGAGCGGCGAAGGCTTCGTTGGTCGGCGCGAACACCGTGAACGGACCCTTGCCCGACAGCGTATCGACGAGGCCGGCGGCCTTCACCGCGGCGACGAGCGTGGTGTGATCCTTCGAGTTGACGGCGTTCTCGATGATGTTCTTGGACGGATACATCGGCGCGCCACCGACCTCGACGGTCATCTCGGCGGCAAAAGCGGGAGCGGCAATATAGGCGCCACTCGACATGAGCACGGCAACGGCGGCCGCGCGGGCGATGGAACGGAACTGCATGGGACTTCCTCCGGTTTGATCTCGGCTCCCGAGTGGGAACAGGAGCAGTTACGGAGGGAGGCGGAGGAAGGTTTCAGATCGCGGTGCGATTTATTCCCCGTTGGCACCACGGCGCGCGCATTGGCGAGCACGCGGGTACGTTCCCGTGGAATACGGTGCCCGAAAGATCAAATTCGACAGATCTATTGCTGAACGAGCGGTCCCGAGAAAACGACCGGGCCGGTCGGCGCGCCGGTCTTCGATCCGCCGGCGGGCTCGAGGCTCACCGCGAATACGAGGTCCTGCGGCTTGTAGGGCAGCGGCTGCGTATAGCTCGCCTGCTGGACCACGCCGAGCGACTTCGGATTCTGGCCAGGCTGAATGGCCCAGAGCTCATAGCTCTTGTCGGCGGGCGCGGAGTCGGCGACCTGGCGGATGGACATGGTGCTCTTCACCGTATCGACGGTGAGCACGAAGGCGGGCTTGCCGCCATCGGGCGTCAGCATCGCGACGAATTGCATCTGGCCGGGCGATGGGCCGCGGTTCACGTCGGTGACGACGACGGCGAGCAACGCGGCAGCCGCGGCAGTGGCGATGCCGGCGCCGATGCGCCAGGTGCGGACCTGACGGCGGAGCGCGACGACGTTGGAGGTGCGCGCGCCGGGCTTCGGCTCGCCGGCAACGCGCTCCTCGATGGCGGCGAAGATCGCCGGCGGCACGGCGACCGGCGCGACGTTGTCGGCGAGCGGCTGCAGGCGATTTTCCCACGCGGCGACGCTGGCGCGGAACGCCGGATCGGCGGATATGCGCGCTTCGGCCGCGCGCCGCTCGTTCACATCGAGCGTGCCCAGCACGAATTCGGCCGCAAGGGCCTCAAGATCGTCGGCGTCAATTGCCACCGAGGCATTCCTTCAACTGCACGAGGCTGCGCCTCAAGATGGTCTTCACGGTTGCCACCGGCCGCGCGAAGCGGCCGGCGAGTTCCTCGCGGCTGAGGCCATAGCAATACGCCATGACCACCATGCCGCGCCTGTCCTGCTCGAGCTTGCCGAGACAATCGGACAAGCGCGAGGCCGCCAGCGGATCGCCGCCGGTTTCAGGTGCGGCGAGGCGCTCTTCCATTTCCGTATCGATCGTGGCCGACTGCGCCGCGATCCGGGCTCCGCTCGAACGGGCCATGTCGATCGCAGCGTGACGGGCGATGGTCGTCATCCATGCGATCGGCGAGGCAATCGACGCATCGAAGTCGCCGGCGTGCCGCCAGATGCGGACGTAGGCTTCCTGGACTGCGTCTTCCGCTGCCGAACCAACGCTCAAGATACGGCGAACACTGGCGAAAAGTTTCGCGGAGGTGGCCGAATAGAGGCGGCCGAAGGCATCGCGGTCGCCGGCGGCGACGCGGGCCAGCGCCTCGACGAGGTCGCTCTGGCTACCGGCCACGGGCATCGCCTCGCAGCGTATTTGCAGGAATATCGCGCAACGGGGGCCTCATTTGCCAATGACCGTTGTTCCAATGGATGGCGATTGCCGTCAATCGTGCATCCGCGTCCAGACGCCACCGGGAATTGGCGATTGAAATGCAAGCCATTGATATAACTGGATAAAATTCCGACGCAGTTTTTTCGCACTGCAACCAGTTCAAATGCCGCCATGAAACCCTTATATGCACGGCGGCGTTACCGGAATCGGCGTCTTTCTTGCTTTCGACGGGCGGGTGATCAAATCCATGGCTTCACGAATCTTTCGGCCCAGCCGAATCGTAGCTGTCGTTCTCGTTATCGCCGCGGCGGCCTGGATATTCTCCGGCCACTTCGGCAACCGTGATGCGGCGGGCGAGAGCGGCGCGGCAACGCCCGTGCCGACCGATGCGTCGGCGCCCGTTCCCGTGCAGAAGGTCAGCGTCACCACCGCCACAACCGAGCGTCACCAGCGCGCGGTCGTTCTATCGTGCGTGACCAAGGCCGATCGGCGCGCGCAGGCGACGGCCCGTGGCGCCGGCGTTCTGGTCGAGCTTAACGTGACGCGCGGCAAGGTCGTGAAGGCGGGCGACGTCGTCGCCACCATCTCCGACGAAGGCCGGCAGGCGGCAGTGCAGCAGGCGCAGGCCCTGCTCGACCAGCGCCAGTCGGAATACGACGCGAACAAGAAGCTGATCGAGACCGGCGACGCGCCGCGCAACACCATCCAGGCGCTGGAGTCCGGCGTTAAGGGTGCGCAGGCGGCGCTGGCTTCGGCGCAGGCCGAGGCCGACCGCTCGCTGGTGCGCGCGCCCATCGACGGCGTGGTCGATACCGTACCGGTGCAGGTCGGACAGGCGATGCAGATCGGCGCCGACGTCGCCGAGATCGTCGATCCCGATCCGATGCTGGCGGTCGGCGCCGTGTCGGAATCGCGCCGCGCGAGCCTGCTCGTCGGGCAGAGCGCCGAGGTGCGCTTCATCGACGGGACCAAGGTTTCGGGCACGGTCGACTTCGTCGGCCTGAGTGCCGACAAGGCGACGCGCACGTATCCGGTCGAGGCGAAATTCCCGAACGGTACTGGCGGTGTCGCCGACGGCGTCACCTGCGAGATGACGGTGCTGCTGGCGCCGATCGATGCCACGCCGGTGCCGCGCTCGGCGCTGATCTTCTCCGACGACGGCCGCCTCGGCGTGCGCATCGCCGGCGACGACAACAAGGCGATGTTCAAGCCGATCGAGGTCGTCGAGGACGGCCGCGACAATGTCTGGGTGACCGGGCTCGCGAGTGAATCGCGCGTGATCGTGGTCGGCCAGGACTTCGTCAAGGACGGAGACACGATCGAGGCTGTGGCAGCGTCCGCGGCGCAGACAGAAACGGTGCCGCCCACATGATGCGTCGGATAGTCGATATCGCCGTCGGCCACGCCCGGCTGACCATCGCGATCCTCATCTTCCTGCTCGTCGCCGGCGCTCTCGCCTATCTCAACATCCCCAAGGAATCGCAGCCCGACGTCCAGATTCCGTACATCTACGTCCAGCTTTCCGAGCGCGGCATCTCGCCGGAAGATTCCGAGCGGCTGCTGCTGCGGCCGATGGAAACCGCGCTGAAGACGGTCACCAACGTCAAGACGATGCGCTCGGCGGCGTTCGAAGGCGGCGGCTACGTGCTGCTCGAATTCGACGCCGGCTTCAATTCGGACATCGCGGTGCAGGACGTGCGCGCCAAGGTCGACTCGGCCAAGCCGACGTTGCCGGGCGATGCCGACGAGCCGGGCGTGTTCGAAGTGAACCTCAGCCTGTTCCCGGTCATCAGCGTGGCGCTGTCCAGCGACCTGTCCGAGCGCACGATGGGCAAGATCGCGCGCGATCTGCAGAACGCGATCAAGGAAGCTCCCGGCGTGCTTTCGGCCGATCTCCGCGGCACGCGCGACGAGGTCGTCGAGATCATCGCCGAGCCGATGCTGCTCAAGAGCTACGGCGTCGATCTCGGCCAGTTCGCGCTCGCCGCCTCGCAGGGCAACAGCCTGGTCGCCGCCGGCGCGCTCGAGGGCAACCAGGGCTCGTTCAGCATCAAGGTGCCGGCGCTCATCGAGACGCCCGAGGACGTACTCAACATTCCGGTCGCCGCCTCCAACGCCGCGTCGGTGACGCTCGGCGACGTCGCCACGATCCTGCCGACGTTCAAGGACGCGACCTCGATCACGCGCGTCAACGGCAAGCCGGCGGTGGTGATCGACATCTCCAAGCGCTCCGGCGCCAACCTTATCGCCACCGTCGAGGGGGTGAAGAAGGTCGTTGCCGAGATGCAGAAGACGCTGCCGGCCAGCGTCCACGTTCAGTACATCGGCGACCAGTCCAAGTTCATCGAGGACATGCTGAGCGACCTGCAGAACAGCGTGACCACGGCGATCCTGCTGGTCGTGGTCGTGATCCTGTTCATCCTCGGCGGCCGCGCGTCCGTATTCATCGGCATCGCCCTGCCGTTCGCGTTCCTCACCGGCGTGCTCGGGCTCGACCTGTTCGGCGCGACGATGAACATCATCGTGCTGTTCTCGCTGATCCTCGCCGTCGGCATGCTGGTCGACGACGCCATCATTGTCTCCGAATTCGCCGAACGACGAATGAGCGAGGGCATGAAGCCGAAGGAGGCGTACTCCTACGCCGCCTCGCGCATGGCCGGCCCGGTGACGGCGGCGACGCTTACCCGCATCGCGGCGTTCTTCCCGCTGCTGCTGTGGCCGGGCATCGTCGGTCAGTTCATGAAGTTTCTGCCGATCACGCTGATCGCGACGCTGTCGGCCTCGCTGGTGGCGGCGCTGGTCTTCACGCCGACGCTCGGCGCGCTGATCGGGCGGCCGCACGAAGTGCAGCGCGACGCGGCGCCGCGCGAAGGCTTCTACATGCGCACGGTGCGGCTCGCGATCCATCATCCGTGGGCAGTGCTCACCATCGCGTTCGCGCTGCTCATCGCGGTGCCGACGATCTACGGCAAGGTCGGCAAGGGCGTGGAGTTCTTCCCCGACGTCGAGCCCGACACCGGCGTCGTGCTGGTGCACGCGCGCGGCAACCTTTCGCTGGCCGAGAAGGATAGGCTGGTCCGGACCGTCGAGTCGGTCGTTCTCAGCGAGAAGGGCCTGTCGACGGTCTACGCACGCTCCGGCGACATGGGCCGCGGCGGCTCGGCGGACGTTACCGAGGACGTGATCGGCCAGATTCAGTTCGAGTTCGTCAACTGGCGCGATCGGCCGTCGGCCAAGGTGATCATGACGGAGTTGCGCGCGCGCACCGCCGACATCCCCGGCATCAAGGTCGAGGTGACGGCGGCGCAGGCCGGCCCGCCGACCGGCAAGCCGATCCAGATCCAGCTTTCGAGCAACTATCCCGATGCGCTGACGGCGGCGGCCAAGCAGATAACCGCCGAGCTGGCGAAGTATCCGGAAGTCGTCGATCTCGACAGCGGCCTGCCGATGCCGGGCATCGACTGGGCGCTGCAGATCGACAAGCCGCAGGCGGCGCGTTACGGCATCGGCGTCGGTGCCGTCGGCGCCGTGGTGCAGCTCGTCACCAACGGGCTCAAGATTACCGACTACCGGCCGTCGGATGCCGACAAGCCGGTCGATATCATCGTGCGCGTGCCGGAGGACCGGCGCACGCTCGACCAGATCGACGAGCTGGAGATCAGCACGCCGGCCGGATCGGTGCCGATCTCGAACTTCGTCCAGCGCGTGCCGGAGGAGCGGGTCGGCCTGATCAACCGTGTCGACAGCGAACGCGTCGTCACGGTGACGTCCAACCTCAAGCCCGGCGTGCTCGCCTCCACCGTGCAGGACGCGATCACCAAGCAGCTCGAGGCGACCGACTTCAAGGGCCTGGTGTCATGGAAGCTGGTCGGCTCCGACGAGGAGCAGGCGAACGCGGAATCGTTCCTGCTCTCCGCCTTCGGTGCGGCGATCTTCCTGATCTTCGCGGTGCTGCTGGCGCAGTTCAACAAGCTGTCGAGCGTGGCGCTGGTGCTCTCCGCCGTGGTGCTCTCCACCATCGGCGTGTTCATCGGCCTGATCGTGATGGGCCAGGCGTTCGGCGTCGTCATGACCGGCGTCGGCATCATCGCGCTCGCCGGCATCGTGACCAACAACAACATCGTGCTGATCGACACGTACGACCGCCTGCGCAAGGAAGGCGTGCCGGTCGAAGAAGCGATTCTGCGGACCTGCCGCGAACGCGCGCGCCCGGTGCTGCTCACGGCGGTGACGGCGGTGCTTGGCGTGCTGCCGATCGCCTTCGGTCTCAACGTCGACTTCATCCACCGGGAGATCACCATCGGCGCGCCGTCGACGCAGTGGTGGATCCAGCTTTCGACCGCGATCGTGTTCGGCCTCACCTTCTCGACGGTGCTGACGCTGGTCGTCACGCCCTCGTCGCTGATGGCGCTGGCGCGCGGCCGGGCGGCGTGGGACCGGCTGTGGCGTTGGCGGCAGAAGACGCCGGCGGTGGCCGGCGGCGGCGCCCCGGCGCACGCCCGCGGCCCGGACGATACCGCCGGACAGTTCTGACGCGCCTACTATGGGAGGGCGTACGCGCCTTTCCCGCCTGTCGTGACAGCGACACGGCCGGCATGGTACCTGCGGTTCGGGTCTCTCCTTGAAAGTCGATTCCATGACTGAACGCACGCTTTCGCGTGTCGAATTCGTTGCGCTCATGGCCGGGCTCGGCTGTATCAACGCGGCCGCCATCGACGTCATGCTGCCGGCGCTGCCCAACATGGGCGACTGGTTCGGCGTCGCCAACGCCAACGACCGGTCGCTGGTGCTGACCGCGTTTCTGCTCGGCCTCGGCCTGCCGCAGCTTGTCTTCGGCCCGCTGATCGACCGCTTCGGCCGCCGCGTTCCCCTGCTCATCGGCGTCGCCCTGTATGCCGTCGCCGCGCTGCTGGCGCCGCTGGCGCCGAGCTTCGGCGTGCTGCTCGCGCTGCGCTTCGTTCAGGGCATGGGCTCGGCGGCGGTGTCGGTCGCCAGTCAATCCACGGTGCGCGATCTCTACAGCGGCCGCGCCATGGCCCAGATCATGTCGATGATCATGTCGGTTTTCATGATCGTGCCGATCATTGCGCCCAACGTCGGGCAGGTCATTCTGCTGACGGCGCCGTGGCAGGGCATCTTCTTCTTCATGGGCGCGGTCGGCGCCACGTTCGGCGCGTGGGCCTACCTGCGGCTCGCCGAAACGCTGGCGCCGGCGAACCGGCGGCCGCTGACGGTGGCGTCGGTCACGCAAGGCTTCGCCCTGGTGGTCGGCAACCGCCTGGCACTGTTCTACGGCCTCGCCGGCATCTTCCTGTTCGGTGCGGTGCTCGGCTTCGTCAATACGGCGCAGCAGATCTACGTCGGCATCTACGGTCTCGGTGCGCTGTTCCCGCTGGCGTTCGGCGTCGGCCCGGTCTTTTTCGCCATCGCCTTCCTGCTCAATTCGCGCCTCGTGTCGCGCTTCGGCATGCGGCGCCTGTCGCACGGCGCGATGCTGATCTACATCGCGATCACCGGCGCATGGCTGGCCTTCGCGCTCGCGGGCGTCATGCCGCTGTGGCTGTTCCTCGCCTTCCTCGCCGGGGCGACGCTGATGCAGGGCTTCGCGTGGGGCAATGTCGGCTCGCTGTCGATGGAGCCGCTCGGCGAGGTCGCCGGGACGGCGTCGTCGGTGTTCGGCATGCTGTCCACCGTCGGCGCGGCGATCCTCGGCTACTTCGTCGCGCAGGCGTTCGACGGGACGACCGTGCCGGTGATCGGCGCCTATTTCATCTTCGGTCTGCTGATCATCGGCTGCTTCCTGATCGCCGAACGCGGACGGCTTCTCCATCCGCACACGCCGGACGGGGCGGCGCCGTTCGTCCCGCTGCCGTAGCTACTCGGCGGCGGCGGGCAGCTCGGGCAGCTCGCCCTCTTCTTCCGGCGTCGGCTTGAACTCGCGCGGGCCGCCGGCTTCCTCCAGCTCGCGCTCGAGCCGCTGCTCCTCGGCAACGCGCGGCTTCGACAGGCGGGCGAGCAGGCTGAAGACGACCGGCGTCAGGAACAGCGTGGCGATCGTCGCGAAGCCGAGGCCGCCGACGATGATCCAGCCCAGCGCACGCCGCGCCTCGGCGCCGGCGCCGCCAGTGAGCAGCAGCGGCAAGCCGCCGAGCACCGTGGCGATCATGGTCATGACGATCGGGCGCAGCCGGATGAGCGCCGCGTTGCGGATCGCCTCCATCACCGACTGGCCCTGGTCGCGGAGCTGGTTGGCGAACTCGACCATCAGGATGCCGTTCTTCGACATCAGGCCGACGAGCATGACGAGGCCGATTTCGGAATAGATGTTGAGCGAGCCACCGGTGAGCACCATGGCGTACATCGCCGACGCTAGGCCGAACGGCACGGTCGCCATCAGGATAAGCGCCGAGACGAAGCTTTCGAACTGCGCCGCCAGCACGAGCACGACGACGAGCAGCGCGAAGCCGAACGTCTGGATGACGCCGCCGGACGCGGTGTTCAGCTCCTTCGCCTCGCCGGTGTAGACGAAGCCGTCGCCGGGCGGGAGATTCTTGGCGAGGATCGCCTCGAGGTGGTTCATCGCCTGGCGCATGTCGATGCCGGGCGCCAGCGTCGCCGACATCGGCATGGCGCGGTGCTGACTCTCGCGGGCGAGCGTCGGGGCGACCGCGCTTTCAGTGAACGTCACCAGCGATGACAGTGGGATCATCTTGCCGTCGCTGGAGCGGAGCTCGACGTTCTCCAGCCCTGTCGGGTCTTCGATGGCGCCGTCCGGAGCGCGAGCGTTGATGTCGATCGCCTGGTCGCCGATGTAGTAGGTGCCGAGGTCCTTGCCGGCGACCAGCGTCTGGATCGCGGCCGAGATGTTGCTGACCGAGACGCCGACGTCGGAAGCGCGGGCACGGTCGATGTTCACCGAAATCTGCGGCTGGGTGGTGTCGAAGTTGACGCGCGCGGTGGCGAAGACCGGATCGGCCTGGATGGCGTCGATCAGGGTATCGGCGGTGCCGGCGAGCTTGTCGTAGTCGGTGCCGGTGATCGAGAATTGCAGGCCCTGGCCGCCGCCGCGGATGCCGAGGCTGTTCGACGTAAAAGCGGAAACCTGGATGCCCGGGATCGCCTGAAGCTTGCGGTTGATCTCGTTGGAGATCTCGGCCTGACCGCGGCGCTGACCCCATGGCGCCAGCGTGGCGAACATGAAGCCGCCGCCGCCGCCGCCCTGGGCGGTGGCGAAGGTGTTCACGACCTCGCCGCTCTTGAGATAGGGCGCCATCACCTGCTCGACGCTGCGCATCTGGTCGGTGATGTAGTCGACGGTGGCGCCGGGCGGGCCGCGGATCGACAGCGTGATCTGGCCGCGATCCTCCGGCGGCGTCAGTTCCGAGGGCAGAAGCTGGAAGGCGAAATAGGCGCCGCCCGCGAAAATCACCGCGACGAGAATGACGATGGCCGGGGCGGCGAGCGCCGCATCCAGCAGCCGCGTGTAGATACGCACGAAGAATTCGCCGACGCGGCCGAGCATCGAGGAGAAGCGGTTGTGGTGCTCGTGCGCGGTGTCGCCGATGAGGCGCGAGGCGAGCATCGGCGACAGCGTCAGGGCGACGAAGGCCGACAGCACGACGGCGAAGGCGAGCACGAAGCCGAACTCGGAGAACAGGCGGCCGGCGACGCCGGGGAAGAACGAGATCGGGATGAACACCGCGGCGAGCGTCGCCGTCGTCGAGATGACGGCGAAGAACACCTGGCGGACGCCCAGCACCGCGGCGGCGCGCGGGCCCATGCCGAGGCTGCGCTGGCGCGAGATGTTTTCGATGACGACGATGGCGTCATCGACGACCATGCCGGTGGCGAGCACCAGCGCCAGCAGCGTCAGGATGTTGATCGAGAAGCCGGCCGCCCAGATCGCGGCGAAGGTGCCGGTGAGCGCGATCGGCACCGTGATCGCCGGGATGAAGGTGACGCGCAGCGAGCGCAGGAACAGGTACATGATCGCGACGACGATGCCGGTCGCCAGCAGCAGCGTCAGAATCACCTCGGTGATCGAGTCGCGGATGTAGGAAGCGTCGTCGGACGAGATCGTAAGCTGCACGTCCTTGGGCAGCGTCTGGCTCAATTCCGCGACAGCGGCGCGGATACCGGTCGAGATGTCGAGGGCGTTCGACTTGGCCTGGCGGACGATGGCGAGGCCAATGCCGTTCTGCCCGTTCATGCGCAGCGACGTGGTCTGGTCGGCCGGTCCGAAGATGACCTCGGCGACATCGCTGACCTTAACGCCGGGCGCCACCTGGATGGCGCTGATCTCGTCGGCCGACTTGGTAGAGGCGTCGGCGCGCAGCAGCAGCGACTGGTTGTCGTCGGCGACGCGGCCGGCGGGCGCGTCGAGCGTCACGGTCGACAGCGCGGTGAGGAGATCGTTGACGGTGAGATTGCGGGCGGCGAGCGCGTCCGAATTGATGAGGACGCGGACGAGCGGGTCACGGTCGCCGAACAATTGCACGTCGGCGACGCCGGAGACGGCGGCGAGGCGGTCGATGACCTGATCGTTGATCAGCGCGGTGAGCTGGTCGATCGACAGGTCGGGCGAGATGGCCGACAGGCGCATGATGGCGTCGGAGCCGGTGTCGGCCTTGACGATCTGCGGCGGGTCGGCGTCGTCGGGCAGGCCGCGGATGCCGCCAACCGCATCGCGGAGGTCGTTGGCGGCGACGTTGAGGTCGGTGGAAGAATCGAACTGGACGGTGACGCGGCTCTGGCCGGCGCTCGACTGCGACGAGATGCCGACGACGCCCGGCGTGCGCGCCACCGCACCTTCGATCGTGCCGGTGATTTCCTTGTCGATGGTCTCGGGCGTGGCGCCGGTGTAGCTGGTGCGGATGGTGATGACCGGCTGGTCGATGTTGGGCAGTTCGCGGACCTCGACGCCGGTGAAGGCAGCAACGCCGGCGACGACGATGAGCAGGTTGAGCACGATCGCCAGCACCGGGCGGCTGACGAACAGCGTGGCGACGCCAGCGCCCCCGCCCTGCTGCTTCTCGCGCTTTGCCATGGTCGCCGGTTCCTTTTAGCCGCCGGCCGCGGCGGGCGGAGTGGCACCGGCCGCGGGCGCTGTCGCAGCGCCCGGCTTGCCCTGGCCGCCGTTCTGGCCGCCGTTCTGGCCGTTCGGGCGACCGCCGCCCTGCTGGCCATTGGCGCCACCGCCCTGGCCGCCGGCGGCAACGGCGCCGGCCTCGGCGACCTGCACGCCCTCGCGGATGCGCAGCACGCCTTCGGTGACCACGGCGTCGCCTTCCTTAAGGTCGCCGGCGACGGTGACCACGCCGCTGCGGCGGGTAATGATCTGGATCGGCACGCGCTTGGCCTTGCCGTTGTCGACCTTCCAGACGTAGGAGCCCTCACGGTCCCACTGGATCGACAGCGACGATACCGAGGGGTGCGGCGCGCCCGGGAAATCGAGCACCAGGGTCAGCGCCATGCCCGGCTTCAGGGCGGCGCCTTCGTTGGGCACGCTTGCCTCGACATTCAGCGCGCGGGTGGTCGGGTCGACGCGGCTGTCGACGGCGATGACCTTGCCGGCAAAGGTCTGGCCGGCAAGCGCGTCGGTGGTGGCGGTGACGGCGTCGCCGATCTTGACCAGGCCGGAGGCGCGCTCGGGCACCGAGAAGGAGACGGTGACGGTCGTCATGTCGTCCAGCGAGGCGATCGCCTTCTGCGAGGAGACGAGGTCGCCGATGCTGAGGTCGGTGAGGCCGACGGTGCCGGCGAAGGGCGCCTTGACGGTGCGCTTGTCGAGATCGAGCTGGGCGCTACGCACGCCGATCTGGGCCTGCTCCAGCGCGTTCTTGGCGTCGGTGACGGCGACAGCGGTGACGTTGTTCGATTGAGCGAGCTGGGTGGCGCGGTCGTAGGCGGCCTGCGCGGTGGCTACCGCGAGCTTGGCCTTGTCGAGGGCGACCTGCTCGTCGGCGTCATCGAGCACCAGCAGCGGCTGGCCGGCGTCGACCTTGCTGCCCGGGGTAAAGGAGATGTCGGTGACGACCCCGGTCACCTGCGGGAAGAGTGTGACGTTCTTGGCGGAGGACACCGTGCCGACGGCGCGGACCTCGATGCCCGAGGAATCGATCTCGACCGGCTGGGTCACGACGATGACGGCGCCACCGCGGCCGCCAAAGCCGCCACCGCCGCCCTGCCCGCCATTGGCGCCGCCCTGGCGCTGGCGGTTGGCCTGCTGGCCACCGGCCGGAGCAACCTGCTGGGCGTTCGCGGCCTCGGAAGCGGCATGGCCGTACCAGCCGCGCTCGTAGCCGAACCATCCAACGGCGACGGCGACAACGAGGATGACAATGACGGCGATCTGTCTACTGGCGGCCATGACAAACCCTGTTGCGACGCAGCGTAGCCCGAATGCCTAGGCCTGCCGACTAAACATTCCGTAATAACGCCCGGGCGGCCCGGAACAAAAAGCCGCAGCCCGCCTCGCGTTTCCGCGAAGCGGGCCGCACGTACCCGGACATTTACGCAGGCCATGCGACATGCCTACGGCGAAATCGCGATTCACGCTTTCGCCGCGGTTTGCTTGCCGGGCGTCGACGGCGCCGATATAGCCGGGCACGACGTTTAGCCCGGATCGCCGCCGCCATGGACGCCAGCCTGATCGACCGCCTCGCCGACGCCGACGTGCTGGTCGTCGGCGACGTGCTGCTCGACCGGTTCATCGACGGCAAGGTGACGCGCATCTCGCGCGAGGCGCCGGTGCCGGTGCTGAAGTTCGGGCGCTCCCAGGCGCATCCGGGCGGCGCCTGCAACGTCGCCGCCAATATCCTCGCCACCGGCGGCGCGGTGACGCTGGTCGGTCTCATCGGAGACGATGCGGCCGGCGCCGAGCTGCTCGCGCTCTGCCGCAACTTCGAGCGCATGACGCCGCGGCTGATCACCGACGGCCAGCGCCAGACGACGGTCAAGACGCGCTACCTCAGCGGCTGGCAGCAGTTGCTGTGCATCGATTCGGAGGATAGTGCGCCGGCCGCGCACGAGGTGCGCGATACGCTGATCACGGCGGCGCTCCGCGCCATGCCTGCGGCGAAAGCGGTGGTGCTCTCCGACTACGGCCGCGGCGCGCTCGACGATACCGGCATCCGCGGACTGATCGCGGCGGCGCGGAAGGAAGGCAGGCCGGTGGTCGTCGACCCGCGCCGCTCTGATCCCGCCGTGTTCGCCGGCGCGACGCTGATCACGCCGAACATCGAGGAGATGATCGCCTTCAGCGGCATCCGCGCCGACAGCGACGACGCCGCCGTCGCCGCCTGCCGCAAGGTGCTCGACATGGTCGCCATCGACGCGATCCTGGTGACGCGTGGCGCCGGCGGCATGACGCTGGTGAAGCGCGACGGGACGCCGCCGCTGCACGTGCCGGCCGAGACGCACCGCGTTTTCGACGTGACGGGCGCCGGCGATACGGTGGTGGCGATGATCGCCTCGGCATTGGCCTCCGGCGCGCCGCTCGCCGATGCGGTGCGGCTGGCCAACACCGCCGCCGGCATCGTGGTGGCGAAGCCCGGCACGGCGACGGCGCTGCCGCAGGAGTTGCGGCAGGCGCTGGGTGCGGCACGCGGCGACGGCGTGACCGAGCGCAGCGAGGCGGCCGAGCATGTCCGGCTGTGGCAGAGTCTCGGGCTCAAGGTGGGCTTCACCAACGGCGTCTTCGACCTGCTGCACAAAGGGCACCTCCATTCGCTGGAGCAGGCCAAGCGGCGGGTCGACCGGCTGGTGGTCGGCGTCAACGCCGACGCCTCGGTCAAGCGGCTCAAGGGACCCGAGCGGCCGGTGCAGGACGAGAGCGCGCGGGCGGCGATCCTGGCGGCGCTGCGCACGGTCGATCTGGTCGTGATCTTCGCCGAGGACACGCCGGAGCAATTGATCCAGGCGCTGAAGCCGGATCTCCTGTTCAAGGGCGCGGACTACACCGGGCAGGATATCCCCGGCGCGGCGTTCGTCAGGGCAAACGGCGGCGCCGTCGAGTTCCTGCCGCTTCTGCCCGGCCACAGCACGACCGGCACCGTCGCGAAAGTGCGCGGCGACTAGCGCTGGCCGGCGGTGCGTGCGGCGATCGCCTGCACCTCGCGCGAGGCATCCGAGATCAAAAGCTCCATCTCGCGGCGCGCCTCGGAATGATCGCGGCGCGTGATGGCCTCGAAGATCGCCTGATGCGCGGGGATCACGTCCTCGGCGATCTGCATCCCACGCGCCACATCCTGCATGAAGAAGCTCGCCCGCAGCAGCGGCCCGAGAATATCGCTCAGGCGGTCAATCAGCTCGTTGCCGCTCGCCGCAAAGACGGCGACGTGAAAATCGGCGTCGGCGCGGCGAAACAATTCGGCGTCGCCCACGGCCGTGCGCATCGCGTCGAGGGCAGCGCCGATCGCGGCGATGGCCGCCGCGTCGCCGCGTTTGGCGGCATACTCGGCGGCGGCCGGCTCGATCAGGCGGCGCAGTTCGATCAGGTCGGTGAGCAGGCGCGGCGGCAGACGCGCCGGCAGGTGCCAGGCGAGGACATCGGGATCGAGCAGGTTCCATGACTTGCGCGGCAGCACGGTCGTGCCGCTGCGCCGGCGCGATTGCACCAGCCCTTTCGCGGCCAGCACCTTCAGCGCCTCGCGTACCGCCTGGCGGCTGACCGCGAACTGCTCGGCGAGCTGCGCCTCACGCGGCAGCAATGCGCCTTCGGCGATCTCGCCGGAAACGATCCGGCCGCCAATGGCATGTGCAACTTGTCCGTGTATTCCCCCGGACGGATAGAGACGTCTTTCGCTCAAGATGGAGGAACACAATCTCGGGTGGAGCCGCTACAACCGTAGCAAGGAATACGGAGGTGGTCCAGCTTGGCGCCGTCGCCGCCGGGCGTTTGCTGACTGGCTGGGGCGCCTTTATTATTCCAGCATTGATATTGCTAGTGTTTTTTATATTTTCTGAAATTTACCCACCTTTGTGCCCACCTTTCGACAACTGCGTTTGAACGGGCTTGTCAACGGGCGTTTAAACGCCTACGTTAGCGGCGCGTCTGGGAAGGGTCGCCAAGCGTCCCTCCTCAGGGCTGAGGCCCTGATAGCCCGGTCGCTTTTGCGCGGGGGCCGATGTATCTCTGCTACATCGACGAATCCGGCACCCCCGAAATTCCCGGCAATACTTCTCACTTTGTCTTGGCCGGCTTGTCGATGCCAATCTGGCATTGGCGGGCCGCCGACAATGATATTATCTCGATTCTGAATAAGTACGACCTCGCCACGGCGGAACTCCATACCGCTTGGATGATGCGTCGGTACTTGGAACAATCGAAAATTGCCGATTTTGAAAAGCTCTCCCGCGACGCTCGTCGAAAAGCGGTGGGCCAATGGCGCAACGCCGAACTGTTACGGCTACAGAAACTTCCAGATCCGGCGCCATACCGACAAGCCAAAAAGAATTTTCGGCACAGCGAAGCCTACATTCATCTGACGCACAACGAGCGAATGTCGGCCATACGGGACGTCGCCGATCTTGTAGGCGGGTGGGGCTTTGCGCGGCTTTTTGTCGAAGCCATCGACAAGATTCACTTCGATCCAACCCGCACGCACACGACAGTCGTTGAACAGGCGTTCGAACAAGTGGTGTCCCGTTACCATCAGTATCTCGTGCGCGAGGAGCACGGCGGTCTGAAGAACTACGGCTTGCTGGTCCACGACAACAACGAATCTGTCGCCAAGAAGCACACCGACCTAATGCGGAAGTTTCACAGTGCAGGAACGTTGTGGACAGAAATTGACCGGATCATTGAGACACCTCTGTTCGTAGACAGCCGGTTGACGCGGATGGTCCAACTTGCGGACCTTTGTAGTGTCGCGATGCGCCGATACGTCGAGAACAACGAATCGGATCTCTTTGATCGGATCTTTCCTCGTGGCGATCATGTCGGCGCCCGGGTGGTCGGTGTGAGGCACTACACCGACCGGAAGAAGTGTAGCTGCAAGATATGCACGGCCCACTCCGCTCCCATTGGACCCTGAAGGGGCCGGTCAATACGTACTCCGAGGGTCATTTTCGGCGTGCTGGGAGCAAGGTGAAATGCAAGGCCAATGGATAGGAAAGTATCAGGGCAGCAATTCTGGTACGGCGGTTGTTGATCTGGACGATTTTGGTGATCACCTCGAAGGCAACGCATACGTCTTTGACGATGATCCCAAACTGCCGGGCACTTTGGCCTTCGTCCGGACAGTGGATCAAAGCCCGAAGCAAACTCTTGAGCTTCGGCTGACGCCGCTACACCCGTTTACCGGCGACATACTTCCACGAGAGCAGCTGCCGGAAATCGCGCCCGGCGTCTTTCATCCCGAAACGGCCACGGCAACTTTTGAGATAAAAGGCAACACGCTCATAGTTTCGTGGACAACGTCTGTAGGCACTACCGGCGTCGCCGCGCTCGCTAAGAGCCGCAGTGCCGAGCCATCGGACTATGCCCCGGAGGATAGCGTCAAGAGTTGGGACCAGTTCAAGGCCCACGCCTCCTCAATTGAACCTGAACGTTTTGTCTTCCGCGGCCAAGGAACGACGCACCGTCTGAGGACTGCCTTTCATCGCTCAAAAAGAAAGGACCTCATACGATTCATGAATCAAGACATCCCCACGCTTCACCAGATTTTGTCTGCCAGAACCAAGCATCTGTTTAATCTCAACGATCCTCAGCACAACGCGGCGTTCTACAACCTCGTCCAGCACCACGGCTATCCGACTCCGTTGCTTGATTGGACGCGTTCTCCGTTCGTGGCCGCTTACTTTGCGTTCCGAACTGACCGGGTACCGCGAGATGCCAACGACGAGACCGTGCGGGTTTTCATGTTCGATTCCACTGCCTGGCGAAATGATTTCAATCAGATTTTGAAAGTTACCTTTGCTCGGCCGCATTTTTCTCTTCTGCATGCTCTCGCCATCGAAAATGACCGCGCGATCCCGCAGCAGGCTCTATCAAGTGTGACTAATCTCGATGACATAGAATCGTACATTCGACAGCGCGAGGCTGAGAACCAAAAGCGTTACCTGAGAGTGTTCGACATACCTCGCGCCGAGCGTGAAGCTGTTCTCCGGGATCTTCGGATGATGGGGATTACAGCAGGTTCGATGTTTCCCGGATTCGATGGAGCGTGTGAGGAAATTAGAACACGTCTCTTTGGTAATGATCGCGTCGCCGTCGCGTAACTTCAGCCGGGTCGCTACCAATAGGGTTCCGGTAGGTCGTGTCACCAAAGCACTTACCCGTGGGTCGCCAGCAGTGTTGCTGCACCTATGACTTGTTCGCTAGGCATGGGCGCCCGCGGCACGTTCTGACTCAGCTTGCGCACTGCCCGCCCGGTAACGACCGCTTCGCGCAGCCGCTTTAGCAGGCCCACCTCCAGCTGCTGCACCCGCTGATGCGTGATGCCCAGCTCCGTGGCCAACTCCGCCAACGTGGCGACGCGCCGCTCACGTTTGTTTTGGCTGTGACCCCGAGCATCTTCGTCATCTAAATAAAGGCGGGTGACAATGAGGCGCTCTCGCTCATCAAGCTGCGGCAGCAGCTTGGCGACGATGCGCTCGGCGCGCTCGCGCTCGTCTGCAGCGATTAGTGCTTCCTCGGGCGTCGGGGTGTTCGGATCGGCGGTGTGTTCGGCAAGGTCGAACTCCTCGCCATCTTCGTTCACCGCAAGAGATGGGAGGTTGATGCGGGCACGGCGGTGGCGCCGTTGCCACTCAAGCCAGAGCCTTGTTCGGATGACTTCGTGCGCGATCAAAAAGAAGGAACCGCGTTCGGCCTCCCATTTCTGTCCAGCCTCAACGAGCGCCGCCTGAGCGATGCTGAAAGCTTCGTCGAAGCCGAGCGTCCGCGAATATCTGTTTGCCCATTTGACCGCGAGACGCAGATAGTTCTCGACCTTCAGCTCCGCACGGGTGCGCGGCGCGTCGGCCGTTGCTGGTCGCAACAAGACTCGTGAGTTGTTCATCGATGTTTTCGGATTGGAAAAATGCGCCGCCCCCGGCTGTAGGGGACGAGGGCGGCGCAGTTTGCGCCCCGGGTGGAGGCCGGGGACTACCCTGCCGGGATGAACATGGAAGTCCCGGAGGGATTCAGGGTGCCGCCGCGCGTACGCAGCGGCCAGATTCGATTAGGCCGCGCCGTTGAGGCGCACGCGGCCAACGGTGGCGGTCGAGCCAGCGGCCGCGGTGGCGTGGCCGATCAGCGTGTTGCTGCCAACGGTCGTGGTGACGCGCTTGGTCGAGTTGTTCCAGTAAAGGCGTGCGCCTTGAGCCCACACCTCGGGCGTGGCCTTGGGCAGATCAAAGACTCCGGTGACCATGATTTCGACATCGCCACCGGCATCGAAGTCGGTTGCGGCAACGCCGAACAGATCGCCGACCAGAACGCCGTCGCCCGACACGCCGCCGTCATCGTCGGTGGACTCGGGCGCGGTGACGAGTAGCGTGTCGCCTTGCTGCACATAGTTACGCATGGGGAATTCCTTTCGCGAAAGGAGCGCGCGACCGAAGCCGCGCGCCTCTGTGATTACTTTAGTCGTCCGTGCCGCCGTTGCCGGTGTTCTTGACGATGGAGCGGAATTCCAAAGGCGCGGCGCCTACCGCGAACCAGACTCGGAACGCCGTTCCGAGGCGATCAAAACTCGCCGGGTCGGCAACTTCGAGTCGCGGCGTCGGCGTGCTAGTGAGCGTGGCTAGCTCGATGGCCGGCTGGATGCTGGCGTCAGCGGCGACGTACCACGCCCCGTTGTCGATAGCGTCCAATCGCGGATCGACCGCCACCTTCAGATTCGTAAACGGATTGACTTCGCTAACGCTCGTCGCCGCGATTGCGGCCGCGATGATTTCGGCCTGCGTCTCCAAGGCCGCCGGAACAAGAATCGTCGAAGGCGTCAAGCCAAGAACGGTCGTGCCGTCGAGAGATTTCTGGAGCCGCATCTTCGAGCGCATGGCCGACAACGCCGGCACGGAGGGCGCACCCTCATCGACCACATTGCCGTGATTGGCGTCGTCGATCAGCGTAAAGCCGTCCGACATAGTCGTGGTCGTCAATGCGTCGATGACCAATTTGGCGCGGAGGTTCTGGGTCGCGACGCTGATGTCGCGGATGGCGCGCTGCACACCTTGAAGACTGTCGTTCGTTAAGACCTCGATGCTGACCGCCACGGCCCGTGCGTAATTGGCTACGCGGATTTTCTCGCCGTGGTCGCTGATAGCCGACCATGTGATCTCACCCGCCTCCAAAACTTTTTCGAGGCTTGGAAAGGAAGTTGTCGCGACACGTTCTGCTTCGCGGTAGTCGCTAAGCTGACCAGCGCCAGCAATGGCAACCACGCCGGGTTCAGCGGCTGCGAACAGGCGCGTCAGCTCGCGGTTCATGCCGTCGCCCAACAGCGAGGACAGGTCGCTGGTAGTTTCAAAACCTGCCGACATGAAAGGCCGCCGGGCCTTGAATGCGGCGCCGAGGATGCTGGCCGGGTCGCGAGCGCGCAGCGAGATGCTGTGGGCCTTCAGGAATTCCTTGGCGAGGTCGAGGTTCGATGAACCGTTGAAGATCTTGCCGGCGCCGGTCGCGGGGCGGCCCTGAAGTTTCGCCTGAAACTGATCAGCCATTGCGTCAGCGAAGCCGGCTTCATCGCCGCCGGCATCCTCGCCCACGCGAATGCTGTGAGCGTGGCGCTGGTCCCCAGCGTTGGCGGCGACCTTGTCGATGATCAGATCACGCGCCTTGTCGAGCGAGCCCTTGGCCAGCAGGACGATTTCGGCAGCCTCCGCGGCGGACAGCTTAGCGGTTGCAGCGCGGTTGAGAATGTCGCCGGTCACATCGACAACGACTTCGTCGTCGTCATCGGCCGGCACGGTCGCGGGCTTCTTGGCCATGGGAGTTTTCCTTTTCGATTGCGGAGGGGAAAGCGCGAGCAGGGTCGCTGGCGCGTGTTTGAACATTCGGTAGTCGAAGGTCGGCGCGTTCGCGGTCGCGCGTTTGTCGGATGCCGCCGAGGCGAAGCCGAGATCGATCGCCTCGGATGAATCCATCCACGTCTCATCGAGCATCAGCGCCCGCGCCTCGTCTTCCGACTGGCCACTGCGCTGCGCGTAAATCTTGGCGAACTGGTCGCCCATCTTGTTCAGGACGTCGCGACTCTTTTCGTGCGCGGCCGCGGTCCCGATGGTGATGCCAGCAGGATCATGAATCATCATGAGCGAGCCTTCGCGCATGGTGATGCTATCGCCCGCCATCGCGATCAGGGACGCAGCGGAGGCCGCCAAGGCGTCGACTGTCACGTCAACGCGGCCGGCGTGGGCCTTGAGCAAATTGTAGATGGCCAGCCCTTCGGTCGCGATGCCGCCCGGGCTGTTGATCGCAACGGCAACCGGGCCGCCGGCCCGGAGGGCAGCGCGCACCTCAGCTGCGGTGTTGGCGCCCTCGCCGACAATTCCATCGAAACTGATCTTGATCTGCTTGGGCATCACTGCACCGTCACGACGTCGGTGGCGCCCGGCGCGCGCAGCGCAGTGAGCAGTGCGTCGACGAATGCCGGCGGCATGTTCACGCGGTTAGCAATCGTCTCGGCGTCGTGGCTAAGGCCGGCATCTAGCTCGTGCGAAATATCGCGGAAGGCGCGTTCCGTTTCCGGGTGCGCGGCGATGATCACCGCGGCGTCGGTCGCAGCAAGGGCGCCGCCGTTGGCGATGGCGCGGGCGCAGATGGCGATGTAGGCGGGGCAAAACGCTTGCACGGGCGGCGCTCGAACAGGCCGGGCCTTCGGTGCCCGGAAAACCGCGGGGCCGGTTGTGGCCCCTCTGTCTATGCCGGCGTGCCGGCCCTGTTTGGCGCCCAACGTGAGCGTGCTGTTTATGTGGCGTGAACGGGGCTCGAAAGCAAGATAACCTTCGGTTTGCAGATTCCGTCTAGTCGACCAAGCGCCGATTTATCATCGCTCAGTTCCAAGCGACGGAAATCGTGTCTCGATTCCGAAATGGTCTATGTCCCGCGCGAGAACGGTGGCTAAAAATGCGTCGACCACCGCTCTGCCCCTCATTACGTCCGGGCCTTCGAAGAACCTGAGCCGGGTGGGGGTGCCCTCCCGCCGCGCGCCGGCAGCACGTCCCACAGGGCCGATGCCCTCAGAGCGAATCCAAACCCCAGCGTTTCCGCCATTCCAAAATTCGCTGGCGGTGCAGGCGGTGCAGGCGGTGCTGGCCCCTCCCCCTTTGCCCTCAAAAGGGTAGAGGGAGGGAGAGGGTGGAGGGCTAATGGGGGCAAAGGGTACAGCCGCTGCACCGCCTGCACCGCCTGCACCGCCTGCACCGCCAGCCGGGCTACTCCGTGCTGTCGAGCCCTAGGCCGGCGTCGTTGGCCAGCGTCGCGCCCAGCTGGTCGGGCACGACCGCAGCCTTACCCATCAGCCCCAGCCCGCCATCGGCGTCGGCCAGCTCCATGACGCTGAGGGCGTCGGGCACCACCACCCCCTTGCCAAGTTTCAGGCGATAAACGCGGTTGTGCGTTTTCTTATCGACCTCGCTGGTGTGCCTCACACCTGCCGCGACCAGCAGCGGCTGTTTTGATTCAAGCGCATCGCCCAGGTATCGAGCGGCAACAGGCAACCATTGCCGGGCGTCGAACATTTCGGAATCGGTTACGCGCTTCT
Organism: Bauldia sp.; assembly: GCA_037200845.1. NCBI lineage: Bacteria > Pseudomonadati > Pseudomonadota > Alphaproteobacteria > Hyphomicrobiales > Kaistiaceae > Bauldia > Bauldia sp. Next base: position 1,366,303 of record JBBCGQ010000001.1, on the reverse strand, counting down.
TCAGGGCATCGAGGATTGCCGATGGCGTGCCGATAAAGTCGCGGTCGGGTTTGTCATCGAGCCACTCGACGATAGCCTGCACGAGTTTGTCAGATTGCGCAGCATCGATCATGGCGTGCTGTTTGTGATCTTTGAACGCGGATTGGAACTCGCCGTCCTGCAATCCCAGCCCGAGGGCACCGGCCTCTACCCACGTCATCAGATCGGCAAGGGCAGGCAGATGCCCGCGCAGGCGTTTACGCGTCTCCTCGCGCCGCCGGATCGCGCAGGACACTCCTTCGAGCAGGTTGCCGAGGAACGCCGGCCGCATCAACCGGACCAGCTCCTTGACCTCCTGCCGCTCCAGTCGCTGCCCTGCGGGCGTGCTCTTGATGTGCAGGTTGATCGCGCGCCGCTGGAAGTCGTCGCGCGCGGTCGGCGGCTCAAGGCTGGTGATGATCAGCGGGCAGCATGCCTTGATTATGAAAACTTCGCCGCTGGTGTAGAGCTCGCGCTTCTCGGTACCGGCGCCCGTGGTCAATCGGCAGAAGGCATCCGACAAGGATTGATTCAGCGTCGACGCATTATCGATGGCCAGCACGTTGCGCGAGCTTGCCACCACCATCAAATCGTCCTCGGTCTTGGGCACGCCGGCTGTAGCCGGTTCGCGCGGATCCACGATGGCGATGATGGTTTCGGCCGCGGTTGTCTTGCTTGCGCCGGGCGGCCCCAGCAGGTTGAGGATGGCATGGTCGCCACCGGGCCGCAGGCAGTCGAACACGAATCCGACGAGTAAGCGGAATGCCTGCTTGGTTTGGGCGCGGTCGCCCGGCGTCATTACGCGCACGAGCGACAGCAGGTAGATCAGTGAATCATTCCGCAGGCGGCCGCCGTCAGGCAGCTCCGTAAAGGCGCTGATCGGTTCAGGCAGAGGTTGCTCGCGCCCAGAACGGCGAAACTTGATCGGTGGATTGTCGACCACTCGCCAGCCTGCCGCGTCGGTCTCAACGGCGCGCCAGTTATCATCGCCCAGGTCGAGGTAATGCTTTCCGTTGTCGCCCCAGCCGACGCGCAGCCATGTCGTCAGCCGCTTGTCGCTGTGCAGGGCGAGTGCCTCGGCGCGCGCGACTGCGTCCTTTAGCTTTTCGCGCGGCGGGGCACCGCGGGTTGCCTGCACGTAGCGGAAGATAAGCCATTCGCGAAAACTCTTGCCGGCGACGGCGTGGGTTTGGGTGTGGCCGTTCACGTTCACACTGGCAAAGGGCGTGCGGTCCTGATTCAGAAACAGCTCCGCCTCGTCGACCAGTTTGTTCAGCCGCGCGACGGCGGAGTCCTTGCCCTTGCCGCGAACCTTCGCGGCCGGAGCGGCGGCGACGTCGTTCTTAGTTATTGGCATTGTTGTCTCCTACAAATTTGTCGGTCAGCGCGACACGTTCGCGGTCGGTTTGAAATTCCATGTTGCTGGCGTCCTCGGCAGGGAACACTTCCTCGTCGTCGTATTTCAGCGATAGCCAGATCAGCTTGTCGGCGAGCGTGTCCTCGCCATCATCTCGAAGCGCCCGGATTAGGGTACCCACGGTGTTGCCGGGGCGCCGGCCGAGGCTGCGCCAGCGGCGGACCACCTCGCGGCTCAGGTGGGCGAAGGTTGTGTTGCCGGCGGACCACCGTACGAAAGCCTCCTCGGCCTTGCCCGCGGTGACGTGATGGCAAGCGCACATGATCGAGAACCAATCATCATGCTGGGCATGTGCCCGCGGATCGAGGCCGGCGAGGAACACTTCAAGCGCCTCCGCGTCCATCATGCCGGCATTGCTGATCGATGTGACGGTGCCCGCCGCGGCATTCAGCAGCCACGCGGGTGCAGGCGCCGGGCGGAAATGATTCAGACGCTCGTAGCGGCGCCCGTCGAACATCGACGGCGCCAGCAGGACGTAGCCCGCGGCTTTGATCTCGACGAATTGGGCCAGCTTGCCGGGGAAGCGGTGCCCCGCGGGCGCGGTGAAAATATAGTGGGTGCCGCCACGTCCCGAAACCTGAGCCCAGGTATCAGGCAGCTCCTTGCCGGCGATAAACGAGCTCCACTCGCAACCGTCTTTGTACGAATCGATGTCGAGCGCAACGAGGCCGCTCGGCGATAGGGCGAGTCCGATGTTAGCGGCCGGCCAGCGGCGCCACCAGCGCGCGACTACGGCCGCGTCGGCCGACGCGTTGAGAAAGCCGTTCGGTGTAAGCGGCTCCTTGCCGCCGGGCACGCATGGGAACACGCGATAACCCGCCGCGGCATAGAAGGCCGCGGCCTCACTAAGGCCGGGCGCCGTCATGTGGTCGCTTCCGCTTTCGGCTTATCTTCCGCCTTCGCTTTCACCGTGCGCAGGCGGTTGAAGGCAGCGATCACCCCAGCGTCGTCACCGGCCGCGAACGACTCGCCGGAACTGAAGTGGGTCGTGCCATCAGGCGCGCGCACGGCGGGGGAAACGTCATTGGTGCCTAGCGCCATCGCCGACACGTGGTGACCGCGCTTTATCGGTTGGGCCTTTTCGGGTCGGCTCCAGTACCACTGCACCTTGAGCAGCATCGCTGGGGCGAGCGAATAGCTTGTCACCTCACCGCTTGCCTGATCAAACTTCGGTACCAGAACGTTATGGCCGGGCGGCGCCGGATGATATTCTACAAACCAGTCGCTCATCACTTTCCTCCATTGGTTTGCGCATCGCGGTCGGCGATGCGTTCGGCTTGCCATTGCTCGATTGAATCCTCAGTCCAGATCGGCGTTCGAGTGCCGAACGGGAAAATTGCTCTTGGAAAAGTTGCATCGCGACGTCGCAGGTCGTCGAACGTGCTGTCAGCTTTGATGGCAACGCGACGCTTAACGTCGCTACGACGCAGGAAAACTATCGACACGGTTTCGCACCCACACGAAAGGGAGCGGCCGTCAGGTGGCCGTGTACCCCGCGGCGCACCGTGCAAAGCACGTTCAGCCAACGGACCTGTTCTGGGGTGCTGACGGCGCGAAGAAGCGCGCCGCCAAGCGGGCCTGACTCTGGCGGGTCAGGTGCTCGACGGCGCTGGTCCTGCTGGCGGCAGGGTAAGGTCAGCAATCGTCAGGAAAGGAATGCCAGAATCTGCGAGGGCCACCGCCAGTGGTTCCCTCAACGTGCCGGATTATGCCGATCTGAGAATCTTGGGCAAGAACACCTTTCTGGTGTCCGGGCACCTAGCTTTTGGAGGCGCAAAACTGATCCCAGCCAGCCATCAGCTCGCGGCGCTCGTCGAGGAAATCTTCGCGTTGATATGCCCGCACAGTTTTGTCGCCGACGAGGTGTGATAGCGCTGCCTCGGCAACTTCATGACGCGCCTTTGCGACCACCGTTGCCCAGCCGCGGAACGCGGCTCTGAAGCCGTGCACCGTCGCGCCCGGCTTTAGTTTCCAGATCAGCTTCAACATCGCCATGTTCGAAAGGCCCAGCGCGTACCGCGTCCCGACGAACACATATTCATTGCCAGCCTCGCGCGGCAGCTTGGACAAGATCGCCAGCGCGCGCGAGGAAAGCGGCACGCGATGCGGCTCGCCGTTTTTCATCCGCTCGGCGGGCACGGTCCATGTTTTCGTTTTAACGTCGATGTCGGGCCACCGGGCAAGGATGGTTTCATTCGTTCTGGCGGCAGTCAGGATTGTGAATTCGAGGGCGCGGCCGGCGATGGTGTGGCGCTGCCGCAGCGCCTTCATGAATTCAGGAACCGCTTTGTAGTCGAGCGCAGCGTGATGCTTTGGCTTGCGCACCTTCCCCTTGCGCGGGAACAGATGCTCCAGCGTGCCGGCCCAGCGGGCGGGGTTATCGCCGTGCCTGAGGTGCTTCGCCTTCGCGGCATCGAGTACGACAGCGATGTTGGTGCGTACGTGATCGGCCATCACCGGGATCGTCGACCAAATGGGCTCAAGTATTTTCACGAGGTGGTCGGTATTCACCTCGTGCACCGGCAGGTCGCCTATGGTGTCAAAGGCGTGGCGCTCCAACGTCTTGATGAATTGGGTGGCGGTTTTCGGATTCCGCCACCCGGCCCGTTGGCGCTTGACGAATTCCTTCGCGAATTCGCGGAAGGTTTTCGGCGCCACCTGTTGCCGCTCAATCCGCCGCTCGGTGATGGGGTCTTTGTTATCAGCCAGCAGCTGGCGGTAACGGTGCGCGTCCGCGTTGGCCTTTGCCAACGACACATCATCGAGGCGGCCTAAACCCATGTCCTGGGTTTTGCCATTGCGGGTGTAGCGGAAGATCCACGCCTTGGTCTTCGAACTGCTGATTTGCAGAAGCAGGTTGCGGCCGGCGCGATACTTCCCCGGCTCGGTCAGCGCCGCGATTTGTCGAACGGTCAGCGTCTTGGCCATGATGCCCCGCTACCCACCTTTCAACCCACCTTCGAGCGCCGGCTTTAGCCGGTACACGGCGGGTCACCCCGGCGGCACCATGATCAGAAACCCAATGATTTGCAAGGCTTTCGCGGGCCACGCCGGCTGACGGCGTCATCGGGACTGGCTGGGGCGCCTGGATTCGAACCAGGGAGTGGCGGAATCAAAATCCGCTGCCTTACCACTTGGCTACGCCCCAACGCGGCCCTGCATATCGCGCGACTCATGGGCAGGCAAACACGCGCTGCTCTGCGCTTGCCGCAGTCGGAGGCCGTCGCTATAAGACGCGCTCCCGCGAAAAGGCCGGAGTGTAGCGCAGCCTGGTAGCGCATCTGCTTCGGGAGCAGAGGGTCGCAGGTTCGAATCCTGCCACTCCGACCAACCTATTCTCCCGCCCGACCACCCTTCCCTCAAACCGCTTTGGGCGGTTTGACCCTCCCGCAGGGGAGGTTCAGCGGAGGAGAGCTATGACGTGCCGCTGACGCCTTCCAGCGCCGTGTCGAGATCGCCGAAGAAGCTGCGCACGCGGTCGGCGTCGGAGCCCAGATCGTGGGCGGCGTTGCGGGCGGCGGAGCGCATGTCGACGCGGGTGCCGTCGCCGTCGGGGACGATGCGGATGACGACGTCCTGCCGGAACGCGAAGATCAGCGTCTGGGCGACCGCCTCGATCGAGCCGGACGGGTTCTGCTCGGTCGGCTCCCGCGCGGCAAGCACCTGCCAGCCATTACGGTCGACGATGGCCTTGGCCTCGAGATAGACGCGCGCCGTCGATACCGGATAGTGGCGCGGGACGATGTCCGGGTAGGCCTCCTTCTGCGCCGCGGCCTCCGCCGGGCCGGGCTCGACGATGGTGGCGTCGGCGGGGCCGCGGTCGAAATAGGCGCGGTCGAAGCGTGGCGGATTGGCGAGGTCGGTGGAAATATCGGTGAGGCGCGGGTCGGTGACCACCTTCCAGGCGCCGACCGCCGGGATGATCAGCACCAGCAGGCCGACGAGGCAGCCGCGGACGGCGGTGCCCACGCCGCGCTTGCCCTCGCGCCAGATGGCGACGAAGGCGGCGAGCGCCGCCAGCACCGCGAGCATCGCCAGCGTGAAGCCCAGCGCGATGGCGCCGTATGTCGGCGTGGAGTCGAGCAGGCCGGCGCGGTGGCCGACGGCGGCGATGATCAGGACCGGGATCGACAAGGCGGCGAAATAGGAACTCCAGCCGGCAAGGCGCGACCGCTCCTGGTACATCCGCGCGCTCATCCCCGTCCGTCCCTCCCCGTGCCGTGCAGGCGTGGCGCCGCGGCCACACCCGGTTAAGAGATTCCTAACCGCCTTCCGGCTATCACGCTTATGCCCCAATGTGGCATCAAGCAGCCGCAGCCGGCGCCGATTCCCCTGATTTGCCGGCATAAAACAAGAGAAAACGCCGTGACCCGCCACGCCCAGCCGATCGACCACCGCCCCTTCCAGCCGAAGGCGAAGCTCGAGAATCAGCAGGAGCTGGTGTCGCGGTATGGCGCCATCGCCATCGCCGAGGTCGCCGACGCCCTCGTCCACATGAAGGCCGAGGACGAGCAGCGCGCCGCCGAGGCGAAGGCCGCCTAGCTTCCGCCGCCGCACAGAGCCTCCATCGCGAGGCTGGCGGCGATTGCCCACATCACGATCGCAATAAGCACGTCGAGTACGCGCCATGCCGACGGCCGCGCGAACACCGGCGCGAGCAGCCGCGCGCCGTAGGCGAGGCCGTAGAACCAGGCGACGGAAGCAATCGCCGCACCGATGCCGAAGGCGATGTTGGCCGGCGGGGCGTGGCGGGCCGACAGGCCGCCGACGAGCACGACAGTGTCGAGATAGACGTGCGGGTTGAAGACGGTGAGTGCCAGCGCGGTCGCGACCGTCGCGCCGAGGCTCGCACCTTCCGCATCGGACGGGCGGAGCGCGTCGGCCTGGAAGGCGCGACGGAGCGCCAGCGCGCCGTAGGCAAACAGGAACAGCGCACCGAGGACCGCGATCGCCGTCAGCAACGTCGGCTGCCTCCGGACCAGCGTGCCCAGCCCGGCGACTCCAGCGGCGATCAGCACGATGTCGCAGAGCGCGCACGCCGTCGCGACGGCGAAGACATGGCGGCGTTGCAGGCCCTGGCGCAGCACGAACGCATTCTGCGCGCCGATGGCGACGATCAGGCTGGCGCCGAGCAGCGCGCCCTCGACGGCGGCGGCGAGAAGGCCGGCGCTAGCCAAAGAGATCGGTCTTGATGTCGGCGACGGGCAGCAGCAGGCCGGGATCGTCGGCGTCGGCCTTGTTGACGCGGTCGCTCACCGGATGGGCCTCGAGCAGATCGTCCGGCGCCGGTGTCAGCAGCGCCATCGCCGCGTCCGTCTCCCCGGTCAGCCACAGGTCGAAATCTTCCGGCGCGATCGTCACCGGCATACGGGCGTGGATCGGCAGGACGGTGGCGTTGGCGGACGTCGTGATGATGCACGCCGAATCGATCTCGCCGCCGTCGCGGTCGGACCACGTTTCCCACAAGCCGGCGAAGCCGATGGGACCGCCGTCACGCGGCTTCACCCAGAACGGCTGCTTCGATTTCCCCTGCCGGCGCCATTCGTAGAAGCCGGAGGCCGGAACGAGGCAGCGTCGGTAGCGGATCGCGTTCTTGAAGGCGGGCTTGGTGGCAATGCCTTCGGTGCGGGCGTTGATCAGGAGCTGGAAGCGTTTGGGGTCCTCGACCCAGGCCGGCACCAGGCCCCAGCGGGCAAGCGCGAAGCGGCGGCGGTGATGCTCCTCGCGCACGATCGCGATCGGCTGGGTCGGCGCGATGTTGTAGCGCGGCGGGAAATCCTCCGCGTCGAGGTAGCCGAACAGGGCGGCGACCTCCTCCGCAGTCGCCGCCAGCGCAAAGCGTCCGCACATCTTCTTCGCCCTTCTGCGGTCTGAAGTTAGCAGATACGGTCCGCCGCCATGTCAATCAACCGGCCTGTCCTCGGGGTAAGCACGCTGGTCGTGGACCGCGGCCGCGTGCTGCTGGTCAAGCGCGGGAAGCCACCGCTGCTCGGTTACTGGAGCCTCCCCGGCGGGCATGTCGAGGGCGGCGAGACTTTGGCGGCTGCGGCGGCGCGCGAGGTGCTGGAGGAGACCGGCATCGCGGCGGGCGACTTGAAACAGATCGAGATCGTGGAGATCATCGGCGACGGTGGCGCGGCGCAGCACGTTGTGCTTGTGGTGTTCCGCGGGCATGGGAGCGGCACGCCGGTCGCGGGCGACGACGCGGCGGTGGCGCGGTGGGTGGCGCTCGGCGGGGTTCCGGCACTGCATATGGTTGAGGACACGAAGCAGTTGATCGCCACGCATGCGTAGCGCCGTCGCCGTTCTGATCCTGATGCTTGCCCTGCCGGGCGCGGCGCTCGCCGCCTCGGCGGCGCAGAAGGTGCCGCCGCCCCCTGCCCCGGCAGCGATCCAGGCGCCGCCGTACGAAGACGACCTGCTCCGCCTCTCCGAGATTCTGGGCGCCATGCACTACCTCCGCGAACTCTGCGGTGCGCAGGAAGGCGACCAGTGGCGCGACCAGATGCAGAAGCTGCTCGACACCGAACAGCCGGACGAGGCCGCCCGCGCCCGCATGGTCGACCGCTTCAACCGCGGCTACGACAGCTACAAGTCGGTCTACCTGTCGTGTACGCCGGCGGCGAGCGAGGCCAGCGACCGCTACCTCGACGAAGGCGCCAAGATCGCCGCCGAAATGACGGCGCGCTACGGTCGCTGATGGTTAAGCAACGGTTAAGGCGACCCCCGCGTTTTTTAACAGCCGGTTAACCTTTTCTTGACGACGCGGCTGCAGGAGCAGGAAACCCGTGATACCTTGACGATCGTTAACCCTGTTGGCGCCGCTCGCCACCGCACCTGTTCAAGGACACCAAACAAATGACAGCGGTAGACGAGACGATCGCGGCCGAGAGCACACTCACGATCGCGGAGAAGAAGCGCGTGGCGCTCGCCTATCTCGGCGAAGCCTGGGACGGCGCGCTCGCCGAGGGCGTCGATTCGGAAATCCTGGCGCATGCGGCGCTGTTCACCGCGCTCTGCGACCTTATCGCCACCTACGGCGAGGAGCCGGTGGCGGAACTCGCCAAGACTCTGCCCAAGCGTATCCGCGCCCGGGAATTCACGGTCGACGAGCGGACCATCCAGTAGTCAGCCGGCACCGGCTTTTTCCACGGATTTGCGCCCGCGGCCATAGTTAGGCCGGCGGCGATGCCCTAGACTATTGGCGTGAGGGACCGCGACCGGGCGGCCGGCCCTCTGGGGCATTCCCGCATGCGCGTGCTTCGCTGGTCGCTGATCGGACTGATGCTGGCCGTCGCGCCGGCCGCGACGCCATCCTTCGGCGCCGCGGTGCCGACCGAAACGATCACCGTGCCCGACAGCACAGGCGACAACACCGTGGTGCCGGCGGACCCGGCGCCGGACATGAACGCGACGCCCGACGACAGTGCGCCGGATACCGGCGCGCCGGCGGACGACACGGCGGCGCCCAATGCACCCACCGAGATCCCGCAGGTCGAGTACGATTTCAGCAAATTGCCACTGCCCGTGCAGCGGTTGCGCGAGCAGATCATCGCGGCGGCGACGACCGGCGACCCGGAAAAGCTCCGCACCATCATCGACGCGCAGGACGAGCCGCCGGATTTCGGGCCGAGCGACACCGGCGACCCGATCGGTTACCTCAAGCTGCAGTCGGGCGACGCCGAGGGCCGCGAGATCCTGGCGATCCTGATCGAGGTGCTTGAAGCCGGCTACGTCCATGTCGACGTCGGCACGCCGGACGAGGTCTATCTCTGGCCGTACTTCGCGCGCTACCCGATCGACAAGCTGTCGCCGCCGCAGCTCGTGCAGCTCTTCAAGCTGGTCTACGCCGGCGACTACGAGGACATGCTGTCGAACGGGGTCTACGACTATTTCCGCGCCGGGATTTCGCCGGACGGGCAGTGGCAGTTTTTCACGTCTGGGGACTGAGACCCCGCGGGCCATCCGTCATCCCCCCTGCTGTCATCCTTCGGCGAGGCCGAAGGCCTCGACCGGAGGACCCCGCAAGGCTCGCGCTGCCGAAAGTTGCGTGCGCTGAAGCTGGTCCTCCGGTCGGCGCTTCGCGCCGCCGAAGGATGACAGCAGAGGGGAGGAGCGGTCGCGCGACGCCTAGCTTCGCGCCTTCGGCAGCGCCTCGGAAAAACGCACCGGCCTGCCGCTTGACGGCACGACCAGCGCCCCTTCCCACATCACGCGGCGGCCGCGGATCACCGTGCCGACCGGCCAGCCGGTGACCGTCTCGCCGTCGTACGGCGTCCAGCCGGCGCGGCTGGCCATCATCGCGTCTGTGATCTGCTCGCGCCGCTTGAGATCGACCACGGTCAGGTCGGCGTCGTAGCCGGCGGCGATGCGGCCCTTGCCGGCGATCTGGAACAGGCGCGCGGGCCCATGGCTCGTCATGTCCACGAACCGCTCGATCGACAGGCGGCGCTGGGCGACGTGATTCAGCATCACAGCCACCAGCGTCTGCACGCCTGGCATGCCGGACGGAGACTCCGGGTAGGGCTTGGCCTTCTCCTCCAGCGTATGCGGCGCGTGGTCCGAGCCGAGGATGTCGGCGGTGCCATCGGCGACCGCCTGCCACAAGCGATCGCGGTGGCGCGCCTCGCGGACCGGCGGGTTCATCTGCAGGCGGGTGCCAAGCAGGAAATAGGACGAAGCGTCGAGGGTCAGGTGCTGCGGCGTCACCTCGATCGAGGCGACATCTTTCTCGGCGCGGAGATATTCAATCTCCTCGGCGGTGGAGATGTGCAGCACGTGGACGCGGGCGCCCTCCTCGCGCGCGATGCGCAGCAGCCGGCGCGTGGCGCGGAGCGCGGCGGTGACGTCGCGCCAGACGTGATGCGACGACGGATCGCCCTTGATGCGCTCGGCGAGCCGATCGCGGAGGCGCGGCTCGTCCTCGGAGTGGACCGAGACGCGGCGGCGGACGTTAGCGAGGATCGAGCGCAGGCCCTCATCGTCGCCGACCAGCAGGTCTCCGGTCGATGAGCCCATGAAAATCTTCATGCCGGCGGCGGCCGGCAGCCGCTCGAGCTCCGCCACATGCGGCGCGTTGAGGTGCGTGCCGCCGACGAAGAAGGCGAAGTCGCAGTGCATGCGGCCGGTGGCGCGGGCGACCTTGTCGGCCAGCGCCTCTTCGCTCACGGTCAGCGGATTGGTGTTCGGCATCTCGAAGACGGCGGTGACGCCGCCCATGACGGCGGCGCGCGACCCGGTCTCCAGGTCTTCCTTGTGGGTGGCGCCGGGCTCGCGGAAATGCACCTGCGTGTCGATGACGCCCGGCAGGATGTGCAGGCCGGTGCAGTCGATAACCTCGCCGGCCTGGGTGGGGTCGATGGTGCCCAGCGCTGCGATCTTGCCGTCCTTGACGCCGACGTCGCGTTTGCCGACCCCGTCGTGGTTGACGACGGTGCCGTTCCTGAAGACGCGGTCGTAGGTCTGTGGCAACGCCCTATATCCTTGCCCTGAAACCGGCTCCCGCTTACGTAAGCCGGAGGCATGTTGCAAGGCTCGAGGCACGATGGCTGACGGCAGGATCGCCGAACTTCCGCGACGCGGCGTCGTCGCCGTCGGCGGGGAAGACGCGGAAAAATTTCTCAACGACCTGATCACGGCCGATATGCCGAAGGCGGCCGGCACCGCCGCCTATGGCGGCCTGCTCACGCCGCAGGGGAAGATTCTGTTCGACGCAATCATCTTCCGCGAGGGCGAGCGGTTCCTGTTCGACCTGCCGCGGGCGCTGGCGGCGGATTTCGCCAGGCGGCTCGGGTTCTATCGCCTCCGGGCAAGGGTCGAGATCGCGGACCTGTCGGCGGAGCGCATCGCAGTTGCGGCATGGGGTAACGGTGCGCCGATCCTCGACGGGCCGGTTGCGCCGGACCCGCGGCTGACGGCCATCGGCTACCGCGCCATCGTCCCGGCCGGCGCGGACATGGCGCCGGATTTCGCCGAGGCGACGGAGGCCGAATACGACGCGCACCGTGTCGCGCTGGGCGTGCCGGAAGGCGGCATCGACTTTGCCTTCGGCGACGCCTTCCCGCACGACGCCGACATGGACCAGTTGCGCGGCGTCGATTTCACCAAGGGCTGCTACGTCGGGCAGGAGGTCGTGTCGCGCATGGAGCATCGCGGCACTGCGCGCCGTCGGTTCGTGCTGGCGACGGGCGCAGGCGCCCTGCCCGCGATCGGAACGCCGGTCACCGCCGGCGAACGCGCCATCGGCACGCTCGGCTCGTCGTCCGGCGATGCCGGGCTGGCGCTCGTACGGCTCGACCGGGCGAAGGAAGCCACCGACGCCGGCGCTCCGCTCAGCGCCGGCGGTGTGCCGCTGACGCTGACCATCCCACCGTGGGCGAAATTCACGTGGCCGGTCGCGGTCGCGGCGGACGACTGATGGCGAAGAAAGCGGTCCCCGGCGATCCGCGTGCCTGGCAGCGCATGCTGTCGGGGCGGCGGCTCGACCTCATCGACCCGTCGCCGCTCGACGTCGAGATCGACGACATTGCGCACGGCCTCGCGCGCGTCGCGCGCTGGAACGGGCAGACGACCGGGGCGCATGCCTTCTCGGTGGCGCAGCACACGCTGATCGTCGACGAGATCGCGGTGCAGGTGTCGCCGGAGATTGGCGCGCGCGGGCGGCTGGCGGTGATGCTGCACGACGCGCCGGAATACGTGATCGGCGACCTCATCTCGCCGTTCAAGGTACTGCTCGGCGGCGAATATCGCGCCGTCGAGGCGCGGCTCCTGTCGGCGATCCATCTGCGTTTCGGGCTGCCGGCCGTGCTGCCGGCGAAGCTGACCGCGGCGGTCAAGGCGGCGGACCGCATCTCCGCCTACCACGAGGCGGTGCGGCTCGCCGGTTTCGGCGCGGCCGAGGCGCTGCGCTTCTTCGGGCGGCCGGAGGGGGTCGACGGGTCGGCGCTCGACCTCGACCCCTGGCCGGCGCCGGCAGCGGAGAAGCGATTCCTCAAGCGATTTGCCGAGATCGAGAAGGCGGCGGCGAAGGAGGCGTGACGCCGGCGGGCGGGCGACATACATTCCGCTCGCCCGAAGGAACCGCCATGCCCGCCGTATACGTCTGTTCGCTGTCGCAAGTCGCCGCCACCGTCGCCTCGACCCGCGCCAGCCATCTCATGAGTCTCATCAACACCGGCACACCGGTCGTGCGGCCCGAAACGATCGCCGAAGCGAACCACCTGTTCGTCGGCATCAACGATATCGTAGAGGCGCAGGATGGGTTGGTGCTGCCCGGCGCGGAGCATGTGCGCCGCGTCATCGATTTTGCCGGCGGGTGGGACCGGACACAGCCGATGGTGGTCCACTGCTACGCCGGCATCAGCCGGTCGACCGCCGCCGCCTACATCACGCTCTGCGCGACGCGCCCCGAACGCGACGAGCGCGAGATCGCGCAGCGGCTGCGCGCCGCCTCGCGCTTCGCCACGCCGAACGCGCGGCTGGTGGCGCTTGCCGATGCGCTGCTCGGACGCGACGGCCGCATGATCGCGGCGATCGCCGAGATCGGCCGCGGCGAGGAGGCGGTCGAGGGCGTACCGTTCATCCTGCCGCTATCCGGCGGTAGCGGATGACGACCGCGCCGCGGCCGATCGAGATCGGGCTCAACGCGGCGATCGTCGCGGTCGCCGACGGCCAGCCGCTGATCCTCGTCGTCGCGGGCGACACCCTGCCCTTCGGTCCGTTCGATCCGCTCTCGCACCGCACCTTCGAGGCGGGTCTCCGCGACTGGGTGGCGGAGCAGACGGCGCTGAAGCTGGGCTACGCCGAGCAGCTCTACACCTTCGGCGACCGCGGGCGGCATTCGCTGCCGGGCGACGTCGGCCCGCATCTGGTCTCGGTCGGCTACCTCGCGTTGACGCGTATCGACGACGAGCCGTCGGACGCGCTGGCGCGCGCCGGCGCGACCTGGCGCCACTGGTACGATTTCTTCCCGTGGGAGGACTGGCGCGACGGCCGGCCGGCGATGCTCGACGAGACGCTGCTGCCGGCGCTGGGGCGCTGGGTGAAAGACGGCGGCGACAAAAGCGACGGCAAGCCGCTCGGCCGGCGCGAACGCGTGCGGCTCGCCTTCGGCATCGAGGGCGCGCCGTGGGATGAGGAGCGCGCTCTCGACCGCTACGAACTGCTCTACGAAGCCGGCATGGTGGCCGAGGCGGCGCGCGACGGGCGGATCGCCAAACCGACCGCCGCCGCGGGCGCGGCGATGCGCTTCGACCACCGGCGGATTCTGGCCACCGCCATCTCGCGGCTGCGGGCCAAGCTCAAATACCGGCCAGTGGTGTTCGAGCTGATGGCCGACGAATTCACGCTGACCGAGCTGCAGGTGACGGTCGAAGCGATCTCGGGCCGACACCTGCACAAGCAGAATTTCCGTCGCCTCGTGGAAGGCGCGGCACTGGTCGAACCGACCGGCGCGACGATGCAACGGCCGCGCGGGCGGCCAGCCGCTATGTTCCGCTTCCGGCGCGATATTCTGAAGGAGCGGCCGGCGCCGGGGTTTCGGCTGGGCGGGCGGGGGTAGCCTTACCCAAACTTGTCGACCCCGCATGCTCGATGTCGTCCCCGCGCAAGCGGGGACCCAGTAGACACCGGCGGCCGTTGCTCCGCGCGGTGATATCGAGCGACCCAACATCTTTCTACGTGTACTGGGTCCCCGCCTGCGCGGGGACGACAGTGAGGGGATGCGCGGTCCTACAGCGAGGGAATGCGACGCTACGGCTTCAGCGTGCCCGCGGCGGCGTCCTCGATCAGGCGGCGCGTGATCAGGTCGACGATGAAGAAGCCGAAATCCGGGTTCTGGTAGTAGAGCTCGCGCACCTTGTCGGCGCTGATGACCAGGAGCGAGGTGTCCTCCAGGGTCTTGGCGGTGGCGGTGCGGCGCTTGTCGTAGGAGAAGATGCCGATCTCGCCGAAGAGCGCGCCCTTGCCCATCTCGACGCCCAGTTCGTCGAAGCGGACGCGGCCGTGCGAGACGAAGTACATCGCGTCGGCCTCGGCGCCCTTGTGGAAGACGACGGCGCCGGAGGGCAGCGCCAATGTGCGCATGTAGGGAAGCAGCCAATCCATCGTGACCGGCGCGGCGCTGGCGGCCGTGGCGCCGCGGGTGGCGGTGCCCAGCATGCGCACCTCGTAGAGGCGCCAGGCGTTCACGGCGAGGATGACGAGCGCCAGCATCGCCAGCGGATACTGCTCGGTGAGCAGGGCGTAGACGACGAGCACGAGATTGGAGGCGATGGCGAGCGCGCGCAGCCAGAGGATCGTCTTCATCCAGGCGCTGGCCAGCAACAGCAGCAGCGCAATCAGCCCGATGACATCGGCAGTCGTCATTCTCGTCGTCGCCCCTCAGCCAGAAAGAAGAGCGGCACCGGCGGAGTGCCGCCGGCGCCGATTTCGTCGCGTCGGCTATTTCGCCGGCGCGGGAACCGCGATGACGATCTTGCCGCCATCTTCCGCGACATAGACCTCGCTATTGCTCGAAGCGGTCGTGTCGGCGGTCTTGGTGTCGATCTTCAGCACAAGCTTCTTGTAGGGCTTGGGCAGGAGCTGCATCTTGCCGGAGGGCATGTCCTGGACGGTCGCGGCCGCGGCCACATCGTCCGGACTAAGGTCCTTCAGCTCGATCGACGTCAGCGTGCCGTCGGCCATCTCGGCGGTCATCATCTGGCCGTAGAAGTCCATCGCCATCGGGTCGCCGCCGGAATAGAGCAGCGCCTGCAGCGCGGCAGCGTCCTTGGCTTCGAAGGCGGTTTTATAGGCGGCCACGAAAGCGGCTTCCTGGTCGGCAGTCGCGGCGGCGGCAATGCCGGCCACGGAGAACATGGCGCCAATGGCCACGGCAAGGGAAAGAACTAGGCGTCTCATCGGAGAACCTCGGTTGGTGGGCTTTTGTTACAACCCCCGTCCGGAGAATACCGCGACAATGTGACCGCGGGCTAGGCCGGACGAAGCGGGCGGAACATGGCCGATTCCGCCTGTCGGCGTGATGACGTGGGTCACATCCGCCACACGCAAGTGGGTTCCTCCCAGCCCAAGCCCAATTCCTCCGGTTTTCCCCTGCCATGATTGGACTGGGGACAGCCGGATGTTTCCTTGGGATAGCCATGCCCGCTCCCCGTTACAGCCCGATTCGGAACCGTCAATGTCCGGTGAACGAGGGGGCGGCGGTTTGCCGGCATTAACCTGACCTCAAGGTTAATCCCGCATCACTGACGTCTTCGGGGCGGCGTTGCCGAGGTCCGCTTAGCGGACGGATCGAAGCGACCCACGGGTGTCAGTGTTGCGTGGAGTAGTGCGTGGTCGTACGGGGGACTAAGCGGAAGCGATTCCGTCGCAAGGCGTGGTCCGTGCGTGCGCTCTGCGCCGTGCTGGCCGTCGTTGCGGGCACCGCCATGCTGTCGCGCCACGACGTCGCGGCAAGCGACGTGGCCGCCGCCATCGACATCACACCGACCGCATCCATCGCGCCGGCGACGCTGCTCGCCGTCAACGACGTCAACCGCATCGCCAAGACCGACATGATCGCGCCACCGAAGCGGGCGCTGACCTCGGGCTTCATTTCCACCGCCAGCCTTTTCGCGCCGGCCGCCGGCGGCGCCACCGAGATGCGCACGGCGTTCCTGCTGCCCGAGGCGAATGTCGCCACGGCGGCAGTTGCGGTTACCGCCAAGCGGGCGGTGTTCGCCGCTGCTGCGGTTCCTACGCCGGTGGCGAGGCCGAAGCCGGTCACGGCGTCGGTCGCCGCCGCGGCGATCGTCGCTCCGCCGGTGCCGAAGCCGGCGGTGGTTGCGGCTACTTTGGCGCCGCCGCCGGTGCTGCTCGCCTACGCCGGGCCTGACGCCTCCGACGCCATCGAGAAGCCGTTCGAGGCGGTGATGGGCGACAAGGTCAAGAACGCGCTGCTCGACCCGACCATCGATGCGGCGCACGCCTGGGTCAACGATCCGATCCCCGTAAACGCGCGCGCGGCGAGCGAAGTGAAGTGCCTCGCCACCGCCATCTATTTCGAGGCGCGCGGCGAGGCCGAGAAGGGCCAGATCGCGGTCGCCCAGGTCGTGCTCAACCGGCTCAAGAATCCGGCCTACCCGAAGACCATCTGCGACGTGGTCTACCAGAACAAGAACAAGCGCAACCGCTGCCAGTTCTCCTTCGCCTGCGACGGCATCGCCGACCGGATCGCCGACAAGCAGTCCTGGATTTCCAGCCAGCAACTGGCCCGGCGCGTGATCAACGACGACCGTAACCTCTATCTCGCCGACGTCGGCGCCTCGACCCACTACCACGCGACCTACGTCAAGCCGCGCTGGGCGCAGGGCATGAAAAAGATGCAGAAGATCGGCCGGCACGTCTTCTATAAGACCAAGAACGGCGGCTGGAGCTGATCGTTCGGCTGTTCGGCGCGAGCACCATCGACTGCCACCGCCTTCACATCCCCTCGGCCGTCACTCCGGCGAAGTGCGGAATCCTGCGCGGAGGGTTTTCCAAACACTCGTTGCCTGTGGATCCGGCGTCGCTGGACCCCGGCTTTCGCCGGGGTGACGAGGGTGTGTTCACCAACGAGGGGGCGAACGGGCGGAACAATTGCCGTCGCCCAGCGGTTATCCGGTCCCTAGCCTTCCCAGGAGGACGGACCATGAGCAGCACCGATCGCGCCCCGGACTACAAGGACAAGACCGACGAAGCGCCCTCGCCGCCGCCCGCGATGGCCGGCGGCATTGCGCCGGCGCTGGAGCCGAACGAGGCGCGCGGCGCCGCCACGCACCATAACGTCCGCTATGTGCTGGGCTTCGGCATCGTCGGCGTCGTCGCCGCGTTCGCCGTGGTCTACTTTGCTTTTTTCGGAGCCGGGGCGCCGCCTACCCCATAGTCAAAGCGGTCAGATCACCACGTCTAGCCCGAGATCTAGCGCTGGCGCGGAATGAGTTATCCAACCTGAGGAAATATAGTCGACGCCTGTCTCGGCGATTGGGCGGATAGTTTCCAGCGTGACGTTGCCGGACGCCTCCAGCTTGGCGCGCCCGGCAACGCGCGCGACGGCCTCGCGCATGTCGGCCAGCGTCATGTTGTCGAGCATCACGATGTCCGGATGCCCGGCCATCGCCTGATCGAGCTCGGCGAGCGAGGCGACCTCCACTTCCAGCTTCACGTTCGGCGCGTGGGCGCGCGCCCGGCGCACCGCTTCCGCGACACCGCCGGCGACCGCGATGTGGTTGTCCTTGATCAGGATCGCGTCGTAGAGGCCGAGGCGGTGGTTCTGTCCGCCGCCGCAGGCGACCGCGTATTTCTCGAACATGCGGAGGCCGGGCGTCGTCTTGCGCGTGTCGAGGATCACGGCGTGCGTGTGCTTCACTGCGGCGACCAGGGCTGCGGTCGCGGTGGCGATGCCGGAGAGCTGGCAGAGATAGTTGAGGGCGACGCGCTCACCGGCGAGCACGGCGCGGGCGTTGCCGGCGACGCGGGCCGCAACCGCGCCGGCGGCGATCCTGTCGCCGTCGTGGAGCGCGTACTCGAACTTCAGCGATGGATCGACGGCGCGGAATGCGGCCTCGGCGAGCGGCAGGCCGGCGAGGACGCCGGCCTTGCGCGCGCCGAAGGTGGCGGTCGCTGTCGCGGCGACGGGAACTGTCGCCGCCGACGTGATATCGCCGGCGGTGCCCAGGTCCTCGGCGAGCGCGGCACGGACCGCCGTCTCGACCAGCGCCGGGTCGAGCTTCGGGATCATCCCGCGACCGGTTCCGGCGTCGCGCCGATCGCCTCGGCTTCGGCCAGCGTCATGAAGGTGCGATGCTGCCAGGCGGGATCGGGCTCGGGGTAGTCGCTGCGATAATGGCCGCCGCGGCTTTCCGTCCGGTTCAGCGCGCCGGCGGCGATCATGCGCGCGGCGGTGAGCGAATTGCGGAAACGGGGCGACTTGGTCTTGCGCTCCAGCGTCGCGATGACGGCGAGCGCGCGCTCCATGCCGGCGCGGTTGCGGACGACGCCGACGTCGTCGGACATGGTGCGGCGGAGCAGCGCGACCTCGCCCGTCTCCGGCGTCGGCGCGTTGTCGGGAGGCAGGACGTGTGCCTCCATCAGCTTGGCCTGCCGCAGGTGCGCGGCGACGTCGGTGGCAACGCGGGGCGGCGAAGGCGACCGCCTCGAGCAGCGAGTTCGACGCCAGACGATTGGCGCCGTGGACGCCGGTGGGACGCGGTCTCGCCGCAGGCCCACAGGCCGTCAAGCGTGGTGCGGCCGTCGGCGTCGGTGAGCACGCCGCCCATGTGGTAGTGCTCGGCCGGCGCGATCGGCATCGGCTGCGTTATCGGGTCGATGCCGGCGTCGATGCAATAGCGGTAGACGGTCGGGAATTTTTCGGCGATCTCGGCGCCGATCGCCTGGCGCGTGTCGAGGAAGGCGCCGCGGCCGGACACGACCTCGTTGTGCACGGCGCGGGCGACGACGTCGCGCGGCGCGAGCTCGGCCAGCGGGTGAATGCCGACCATGAACCGCTCGCCGGCGCGGTTGATCAGCAGCGCGCCCTCGCCGCGCAGCGCCTCGCTCGCCAGCGGCGCGGGATCGCGACCGACGTCGAGCGCGGGTCGGATGAAACTGCACGAATTCGGCGTCCGCGATCACCGCGCCGGCACGCGCGGCCATGCCGAGGCCGCCGCCTTCGGATTCCGGCGGGTTGGTCGAGACGGCGAAGACGTGGCCGACGCCGCCCGAGGCAAGCACGATGCCGCGCGACGGAAACTCCACCGCCGGCCCGCCGCCGACGGGACGCGCGACGATGCCCACGACGCGGTCGCCACGCTTCATCAGCGCCTCGCCGATGTAACCCTCGACCAGGCGGATCGACGGCGTGTTGCGGATGGCCACGCCCAGCGCCTGCATGATCGCGGCGCCGGCCATGTCGCCCTTGACGTGGACGACGCGGCGCTCGGAGGTGCGCGGCCTCGCGCGACATGGCGAGGCGGCCCTCGAGGTCGCGGTCGAACGGGACGCCGTATTCGAGCAGGTCGTGCACGCGCGCCGGCGCATCGGCGACCATGATGCCGGCGATCTTCTCGTCGACGATGCCGTCGCCGGCAGCGACCGTATCGGCGAGGTGCTTCTCGATGGTGTCGCCGGGCGCCATAGCAGCGGCGATGCCGCCCTGCGCCATCGACGAGGAGCCGCCGCGGCCGACGGGCGTGCCGGTCAGCACCGTCACCGGGCGCGGCGCCAGGCGCAGCGCGGTGAACAGGCCGGCGAGGCCGCCGCCGACGATGATGACGTCGTCGGTCGGGAAGGTCGTTGAACCTGTCTCTGTCATACCCTCACCGCTTTCCCCGCGAAGGCGGGGATCCAGGTGCCGCGTTGATCTTGGCTGCTGCGATTCATCTCACTACCTGGGTCCCCGCCTTCGCGGGGAAAGCGGAAAAGGCGTGGGCCGCGCCTCGCCCTATCCAAGAAAACTGGGTCAGCTCTTCAAATTGATCATCCGCTCAACCGCCGCGCGTGCCTTGACGGCGACGAGTGGGTCGACGACGACCTCGTCTTTCAAGTAGACGAGGCTGTCGAGGATCTTCGGCAGCGTGATGCGCTTCATGTGCGGGCAGAGGTTGCACGGCTTGATGAAGTCGATGCCCGGCGCCTCGGCCGCAATGTTCGACGCCATCGAGCATTCCGTGACCAGCAGCACCTTGGCCGGGCGGTTCTTCAGCACCCAGTTGGTCATCTTCGACGTGGAGCCGGTGTAGTCGGCCTCGGCAATGACGTCGGGCGGGCACTCGGGGTGGGCCAGAATCTGGATGCCCGGGTTGGCCTCGCGGTACTCGCGGATCTCGGCACCGGTGAAACGCTCGTGGACCTCGCAGGCGCCGTGCCAGGCGATGATTTTCACCTTGGTCTGGGAGGCGACCCACTTCGCCAGATATTGATCCGGCAGGAAGATGACGCGGTCGGAGCCCATCGCCTCCACCACCTCGACGGCGTTGGACGATGTGCAGCAGACGTCGCTCTCGGCCTTCACGTCGGCGGAGGTGTTGACGTAGGTGACGACCGGCACGCCCGGATAGCGCTCGCGCATGAGGCGGACATCGGCGCCTGTGATCGAGGCGGCAAGGGAGCAGCCGGCGCGCGTGTCGGGGATGAGCACCAGCTTGTCGGGATTGAGCAGCTTGGACGTCTCGGCCATGAAGTGCACGCCGCACTGGACGATGATGTCGGCGTCGCTCTTCGCGGCAGCGATCGCGATCTGCAGCGAGTCGCCCTTCACATCGGCGACGCAGTGGAAGATTTCCGGCGTCTGGTAATTGTGCGCCAGGATGACGGCGTTGCGCTGTTTCTTGAGGTCGTTGATCGCCTTCACGTACGGCGCCATCACCGGCCACTCGATGGCCGGGATCACGTCCTTGACGCGCTCGTAAAGGTGCGCGGTCTCGCGCGCGACTTCGTCGGTGTATTCCAGCGAAGGCATCGGCAATTCGGCAAAGCGCCCGCGCGCCTCGCGTGCCCGCGTCTTCTCCGCCTGGTGGAGAGTGCCCATCGTCGCTCCTCCTAATATATACTCAACGTGAGTATATATCGACGCTGAAAAAGACCGGCTCGAACCTGGCCGGCTTGCGAAGATATAAGCACGCGCGGAGCAAAATTCCAACGCAGCGAGCATGATTCTTATGCAACGCTGGCATCAGCACATTTCATCAGACGGCGCGCCGCTTGCGCCCTAAATCATCCCTCCTTCGCTCCCACAGGGATTCGCGACATGGCGACGCAAGACACGACACGGCCGGCGATCGTCCGCTCGATTCCGCTCATCCTCGGCGCCGGCTCCCTCATCGCCGTGCTGTCGTTCGGGCCGCGCTCGACGATGGGCTTCTTCCTGACGCCGATGACGTCGGAATACGGCTGGAGCCGCGAGACCTTCGCGTTCGCCATCGCCCTGCAGAATCTGGTGTGGGGCATCGGCCAGCCGTTCGTCGGCATGGTCGCCGACAAGTTCGGCACGGCGCGCGTGCTTTCCGTCGGCGCGCTGTTCTATGCGCTGGGACTGGCGCTGATGTCGGTGACCACCGATCCGCTGGCGCTGCAATTCACCGCCGGCGTCCTCATCGGCCTCGGCATCGCCGGCTCTGCCTTCCTGCTCGTGCTGGCGGCATTCGCGCGGCTGCTGCCGCAGGAGACGCGGACACTCGGCTACGGCATCGGCACCGCCGCCGGCTCGGTCGGGCAGTTTATCTTCGCCCCGCTCGGCCAGGGATTCATTTCGGCCTACGGCTGGCACACCGCGCTCCTCCTCATGGCGCTGACGGTGCTGGCCATTCCGTTCCTTTCCTACGTCGTGCGCGGCAAGCCGGCGAGCAGCGCGCCGGCCGGGCAGCGCGAGCAGTCGATGATCGAGGCGCTGCGCGAGGCATTCGGCCACAACTCCTACCGCCTGCTGGTCGCCGGCTTCTTCGTCTGCGGCTTCCAGATCGCGTTCATCACCGTGCACCTGCCGCCGTATCTCTCCGACATCGGCATCCCGGCGATCTACGGCGCCTATGCCATCGGCCTGATCGGGCTGTTCAACATCTTCGGAGCGTTCACGTCGGGCTTTCTCACCGGCCGCGTGGCGCAGAAGCGGATGATCCTGGTGTGGCTCTATCTCGCGCGCGCCGCGGTGATCGCCGCGTTCATCCTTCTCCCGCCGAGCATCCCCTCGGTTCTGATCTTCTCCGCGCTGATGGGATTCATGTGGCTGTCGACCATCCCGCCGACGCAGCAGCTCGTCGTCGCGATGTTCGGTACGCGCTATCTCGCGACGCTGTTCGGCTTCGTCTTCTTTTCGCACCAGGTCGGGTCGTTCTTCGGGGTGTGGCTGGGCGGCGTGCTCTACGACCGCACCGGGTCGTACGACGTCGTCTGGTGGATATCGGTGGCGCTCGGCGTCTTCGCCGCGGCGGTCAACTTCCCGATCAGCGAGAAGGCGGTGGGACGGGGTGGCGACACGGCTGCGGCTCCCGCCGGTGGCGGGTATTAGTCTTCGCTTCCCCGCGAAAGCGGGGACCTAAGGTGTTCGCACCGGCTCACGGTCCGTGTAGCCTTCTGCCACCTGGATTCCCCCCTTCGCGGGGGAAAGCGGAGAGCCGATGGACACCTTCAAGGCGCTGCTGATCACGCGTGACGGGGCGACCAAGGCGCAGAGCGTCGGCGTCGCCACGCTGACGCCCGCCGACCTGATGCCCGGCGACGTCGACGTCCGCGTCGAATATTCGACGGTGAACTACAAGGACGGCCTCGCCATCACCGGCAAGCTGCCGGTGGTGCGCCGCTTTCCGATGATCCCCGGTGTCGATCTTGCCGGCGCGGTGATCGCCTCGCGCTCGGCCGAGTGGAAGGCAGGCGACCGCGTGCTGCTCAACGGCTGGGGCATCGGCGAGACGCACTACGGCGCCTACAGCCAGATGGCGCGCGTCGCCGGCGACTGGCTGATCCCCCTGCCCGACGGCCTCACCGGCGCCGAGGCGATGGCGATCGGCACCGCCGGCTACACTGCGATGCTGGCGGTGATGGCGCTGGAGAAGAACGGCGTGATGCCGGCGCGTGGGCCGGTGGTCGTCACCGGCGCGGCGGGCGGGCTTGGATCGATGGCGGTGACGCTGCTGGCGTCACGCGGCTACACGGTCGAAGCGGTGACCGGGCGGCCGCACGAGGCGGGATACCTCCGCGAACTCGGCGCCGGGACAATCGTCGATCGCGCCGAACTCACCGGCACGCCGAAGCCGCTTGCCAGGGAACGCTGGGCGGCCGGCATCGACTCGGTCGGCGGCGCGGTGCTCGCCAATCTTCTGGCGGCGACGCGCGAGTGGGGCACGGTTGCCGCGTGCGGCAACGCCGGCGGCATGGACCTGCCGGCGTTCGTGGCGCCGTTCATCCTGCGCGGCGTGACGCTCGCCGGGATCGAGTCGGTGCGGGCGCCGCGCGCGCTCCGCGTCGAGGCGTGGCGGCGGCTTGCCGCCGAACTCGACCGCGGCAGGCTGGCGCGGATGACGACCGCGATCGGCTTCGACGCACTCATACCGGCGGCGCACGATATCGTCGCCGGCAAGGTGCGCGGGCGGCTCGTGGTGACGATCGGCTAGGTTGCGCCGGTGCCGGTGAGCAGGTGCGGCCAGAGGCCGAATACGCCGACCAGGATGAGATAGATGGCGACGATATAGTTGAGCAGCCGCGGCGCCAGCAGGATGAGGATGCCGGCAATGAGGGCGACGATCGGCTGGATCGTCGGAATGTCGAGGGTCATGGGGGTTGCCTCCGGGGTCGGCCGCGGATATTCGCGACTCGCGTGCATCGTGAATTATGCACCCCATGGAACGCCGGGCATGGCTTCCGCGTTCCTTCTTGCGAGCGGCGTTTGCCCTATATCTTTCGCAGGGCGGACGTTCCCTGTAAGAACAGGAGATAGTCATGAGCATTAGCGAAGCACCTTACGAAGGTATCGCCATGCGCGATGAGAAACCGCACGACCTTATAGGCAGCGACCGCGTGCAGGGCACCGGCGTCTACCGCAGCTCCGGCCAGAAGATCGGCCATATCGTGCGCATCATGATCGACAAGCGCACCGGCCAGGCGGCCTATGCGGTGATGAATTTCGGCGGCTTCCTCGGCCTCGGCCAGGAATCCTATCCGCTGCCATGGTCGCTGCTCTCGTTCAACCAGAAGCTCGGCGGCTACGAGGTGAACGTCACCGACGATCAGCTCAAGGAAGCGCCGAAGTTCATGAACGACGAGAAGTTCGACATGGGCGAGCGCATGGCGGACATCTACGAGTATTACGGCGCGACGCCCTACTGGTTCTGATCGCCGCTAGTATTCGTCGTCGTCGTCAAACAGTTCCTGAGCGGTGCGCGCAGCGTTTGCGGCATCGCTCACGCTGTTGAATGGCGGTTCGTCCGTCGGCTCGCCCTTGGCGCAAATCCGCTTCAGCAAAGCTCATCGAATGAACCCGGACGGACGTCTCGCTTGACGGTCTTCGTGTTCGGATCGACGTCAAAGAGCATGGCGTCGTTGGCGTCGAGTAGCGCGATACCGTAGCTGTAGACGGTGTTGCCCTTGCAATCGCCGCCGAAATTTTCCCAATACGAACCGACCGGTTCGTCCGCGCCGTCGAGGGTCTTAGCCGGCGTAAAGACATTCAAGGCCCAGCCGCGGATGACTTTGCCGCTGCGGTGAAGATTGGCGAAATCGACATAGCCGACCTGCTCGTCGTTGGCGATGAAGTAAAGCAGGCGCACCGACTGCGGCGGGCTTTTGGCCTCAGCCGGGACGACAGAAAACAGCGCGGCGCTCGCGGCCAGGGCGAGCCCGATCGGCAACTTCATTGGAATGCGACCTCGGGTGAAAAAGACTCGGCGGGAACGGCGACGGAATAACCTAGCCGGCGATCTTTGAGAAGTCCGCAACGGCCAGCGTCGCTTCGCGCAGCCGGTTCAACAGCCGCAGCCGATTGGTGCGCACCGCCGCGTCGTCGGCATTGACGCGCACCTTCCCGAAGAAGGCATCCACCGGCGCGCGCAGTTGCGCCAGCGCCGTCATCGCGGCGGCGAAGTCTTCCTTAGCCACCGCCGCGGTCGCGGCAGGCACCGCGGCGTCCAGCGCGACGTCGAGGGATTTTTCCTCCGGCTCGGCGAGCAGCGCGGCGTTTACGGAGCCGGCGAAAGATTCGCCGGACTTCTTCTCCTCGTCGCGCAGGATGTTCGCGGCGCGCTTGTAGCCGGCGAGGAGATTCTTGCCGTCGTCGGTCTCCAGGAATTTTCCGAGGGCTTCGACGCGGCGGACGATCAGCAGCAGGTCGTCCTGGTTGCCGAGGGCGAAGACCGCGTCCACCAGATCATGACGGGCGCCCTGTTCGCGGAGCTGGACTTTCAGGCGGTCGGCGAAGAAGGAAGGCAGATCATGCAAATTTTCCGATGCGCGTGCCCCAAATGCCTTCGGATTGATCTGCTCCACCAACGCCTCTTGTAGGCCTTCTTGGCCCAAACGAGACACGAAACTCGGCAACGACGCGCGAGACTTATCGATGGTTTGCTTCGAATGAACCTGCGTCAGTGAATATACCGAATTGTAGACGGCCGCGTTCCATAGCTCGCTCGAGAATAATTTCACGCGGAGGGAACGATCGAGGATGATTCTAATCGCTCCCAGAGCAGCGCGACGTAGTGCATAGGGATCCTTACTGCTCGTGGGTTTTTCGTCCATTGCCCAGAAGCTAACCAGCGTGTCAATTTTGTCCGCCAGCGCGACCGCGATAGCGACGGGATCGGTCGGCACGCGATCGCTGGGTCCGAGCGGCTTGTAATGATCCTCGATCGCAATCGCGACGGACGCGTCCTCCTTCTGGGCCTGCGCATAGTACTTGCCCATCAGCCCCTGCAGCTCGGGGAACTCGCCGACCATCTCGGTGACGAGATCGGCCTTGGCGAGTCGTGCAGCACGCTCGGCCTTCGCCGGATCGGCGCCGACCAGCGGCGCGATTTCCTTCGCCAGCTTCGCGATGCGCTGCACGCGCTCGCCTTGCGTTCCGAGTCTCTCGTGGAACACGATCGCGTCGAGCTTCGGCAGCCGATCCTCGAGCTTCGTCTTGAGGTCGGTTTCCCAGAAATAACGCGCGTCCGACAGTCGCGCGCGGATGACGCGTTCGTTGCCGGCGACGATGGCTTCGCCGCCGTCGCTTGCCTCGATATTCGCGACCAGGATGAAGCGCGGCGCCAGATCACCATTCGCGTCCCGAAGGACAAAACATTTCTGATTCGCGCGGATGGTCGTGCGGATGACTTCCGGCGGGATCGCGAGGAACGCCGGATCGAAGCTGCCCATCAGCACCACCGGCCATTCGACGAGGCCGGCGACTTCCTCGAGCAGCGCCTCGTCCTCGACCAGCGTCAGGCCGGCGGCGAGCGCGCGGTCGCGCGCGTCGGCGAGGATCATCTGTTTGCGGCGGTCGGCGTCGAGCACCACCCTCGCCTTCTCGAGGCTCGACAGATAATCGTCGAAGCGGCGCACCGTGATCGGCGCCGGTGCGAGGAAGCGGTGGCCGCGCGTGACGTTGCCGGAGCGGATGCCGTCGATCTCGAATTCCACGATCTTGGTTTCGGAAGTCTCCGGGCCGAAGAGGCAGAGGATCGAGTGCAGCGGGCGCACCCAAGTCAGGCTGCCGGGCCTGGCCGAGGAGGCGCCCCAGCGCATCGACTTCGGCCACGGGAAACTGCGCACGATCTTCGGCACGACCTCAGCGATGACGTCCTCGGCGGCGCGGCCGTGCTTCTCGACGACGGCGACGTAGAAGTCGCCCTTCTTCTTGTCGTTCTGGATCTTGGCCTCGCCGATCGAGGCGAGGCCGGTCTTGCGCAGGAAGCCCTGGATCGCCGCGTCGGGCGCGCCGACCGGCGGTCCCTTGGTCTCTTCCTTCTGGTCGGGCGAATGGGCGGGCAGGCCGTGCACGGTCAGCGCCAGGCGGCGCGGCGTGGCGAAGGCCTTGGCGCCCTCGTAGGTGAGCCCCGCCTCGACCAGCGCGTCGGTCACCAGCTTCTGCAGATCGGCCGCGGCTTTCCGCTGCATGCGGGCGGGGATCTCCTCGGAGAAGAGTTCGAGCAGAAGGTCAGGCATTAACGCCTCCTGCCCCGCATGCGGTCACAAAGTTGTCCGTCCTCGCGCCTTCGGCGCTGCGGGCGAACGGGGCGGGCCGGAATCTCTTCGGAGAACAGTTCGAGCAGGAGGTCGGGCATGCCGGTTCTTCGGGCGGGAAAGCGCGGCGCTTTCTAGCACAGAACCGCGCCGCGGCTACCCCGCCTCAGCCGCGGAATTCATAGACGACGTAGGTGTCCAGAGTGCCTTTCACCACCGTCGCCGCGCGGTAGTGCTGCGCCAGGTAGTCCAGCGCCTGCCGGTAGCGCGCCGGCGTCTCGGCAAGGAGCCGCAGCGATGGGTCGGCGAGCACGATGAAACGCGGATTGGTCGCTAGCGCTTCGGCAAGCGGATCGGCCGAGGGCGTCCTGAACGGACTGAGGAGATGGGTCCCGTGGAAATATTTCGACGGCGGGCGGGCGCCGGTTTCGACATGGAGCGCGAGGCCGCGATTGAGGACCAGAAGCTTGTCCGCCGGTGCCAGACCGAGGTCACGGATCGCGTCGGCGGTACGGCTGACGAGGTCGTGCTCCGCCTGATACTTGGCGAAGTCGAACAACGTGCGGTGCTCGGCGTAGCCGAGCATCGCGATGCCGGCGAACACCGATGCCAGAAACGCGCGACCTGCCCGTTGCGGCCGGACGTCGAGGCCGTAGCAGTAGAAGGCGCCGGCCACGATCAGCAGTGGCGGCACGATCGTCAGCAGATAGTAGTCGCAGAGCAGCCGGCCGGCGGCCGCGCTGAGGAAGCCGGCGCCAAGCCAGAGGCCGGAGATCGCGAGCATGCGGGCGGGCACCGCGCGGCGGATCCGCGCCAGGCGCAGTACGGCGAAGAGCGCGCCGCCCCACAGGAAAATAACGGTCGCGGATCGCAGCAGGGCATTCTCCATCGCGCCGGGGAATGTCAGATAGCGCGCCATGTCAGGGCCGTAAGCCGAGGCGACACTGTCGTCGATCCGCTGCAAGGCGAGCACGACCACCGCCTGGAACATCTCGCCGAAATGCCCAACGGCGAGGAAGTATGTGCTGAAGACTGCCGCGGGCACCGCTGCGCCGGCGACGAACAGCGCGAGCATGCGGATGCGCATGCCGCGTTCGCCGAACAGGCAGATCGCCAGGAACACGGCGGCGGCTTCGAAGACCGCCGTCTGCTTGATCATGCCGGCGGCGCCGATCGCAAGGCCGGCGAGAAATGCGTAGCGCAAGCGGTCGGAGGCCGTGGCGACGTCGCGGACGGCCGACATGACGGCACCGAAGCTCAAGATTATCAGCGGCAGTTGCAGCAGCATATTGACGGCGGCGGCACCCTCGAATGCCAGCGTGTAGACGGGGTAGAGAATGGCGACCCAGATCGCCAGCCGGCGCGTCGCGAGTGTCTTCAGAGGCGCATAGAGTGCCCCGGCCCCGAGCGCCACGGCGACGATCTCCATGCCCTTGAAGGTGGCGTAGGAGGCGCCGAAAAATTCCTGCACGACCGCAAAGATCAGAAATAGGCCGGGCGGCTTGATGTCGAACGTCGCGACGTACGGCAGGCCGCCGTGCAGCCATTGATCGGCGATCACCGAGAAGAAATATTCGTCGCCGTTGGTCGCCGCATAAAAGGGAAGCCGGACGGCGGCAGTCCATAGGAGGAGCAGCGCCAGCGGCATGACAAGCGCAACCTGCTTCAGGCGAGGAGCCTGAAACGAATCCGGGCGGGCAACCTGATCGAGGGACATTGTCCCTCCATCGGATAGGCCTTCACGGTTAAGGCTGGGTTAGTTACCGGGCGCAAAATCGAGGCGGAAGCCGAACTCGGTCACCGGTTCGGTGGCCGCGGTGCCGACATCCAGCGCCGCCACGGTGCGAGCCCAGAAGATGAGTGCGGGGTCGGCCGCCTCCGGTCCCGTGCCGGTCACGAACACCTCGCGCAGAAGCGCCAGGTCGGCTTCGTCCACGTAAAGCGTGAAGGCGAGATTGCGGTTGAGCGAGGCCGGCGCGTAGCTGACGCGGTTGGCGATCTTGGCGCCCTTCTTCAGCGCCAGCGCGACGAAGCCGGTGGTACGCGTGCCGCCGCCCGCGGCGCTGGCATTCAGCGTCGCGGTGCCGCGAAGTTCCATGCGCTCGGTGCGGTCGCGGCCGTAGCCGACGGCAAGCGCCACGCCGGTGATGGCGATACGGTGCTCGGAGGCGACCGTTTCGGTCGCGCGCTTTCTCGGTGCGGGCTTTGCCGGCGGCTTCGGCGGGGGCCG
This sequence comes from Bauldia sp., assembly GCA_037200845.1. Classification (NCBI taxonomy): domain Bacteria; kingdom Pseudomonadati; phylum Pseudomonadota; class Alphaproteobacteria; order Hyphomicrobiales; family Kaistiaceae; genus Bauldia; species Bauldia sp. The sequence goes on along the minus strand of JBBCGQ010000001.1, from coordinate 1,336,976 downwards.
CTTCTTGGGCTTGAACGCCACCCTCAGGCGCCCCCGCCCGCGGTGTGCAGCCACGCCTCGCCGCACGCCTTCGCCAATTCGCGGACGCGCAGGATGTAGCTCTGCCGCTCGGTCACCGCGACGACGCCGCGCGCATCGAGCAGGTTGAACGCGTGGCTTGCCTTGATGCACTGGTCGTAGGCCGGCAGGACCATCAGATGTCTTGCTTCCGTCCCGGTCGCGCCTGCGGCGCTCCTCGCCTCTTCTCCGGCGCGCTTGCCATCGTCGAGATACTTGCGGCACGCGCCTTCGGCCATCTTGAACTGCTCGAACAGCATCGCCGTGTCGGCGTATTCGAAATTGTGCCGCGAGTATTCCTGCTCGGCCTGGAGGAAGATGTCCCCGTAGGTGACCTTGTCGTTGTCGCCGCCGTTGAAGTTGAGGTCGTAGACGTTGTCGACGCCCTGCACGTACATCGCAAGGCGCTCGAGGCCGTAGGTCAGTTCACCCGACACGGGGACGCATTCCTGGCCCGCCACCTGCTGGAAGTAGGTGAACTGCGAGACCTCCATGCCGTCGCACCAGCATTCCCACCCGAGGCCCCAGGCTCCGAGCGTCGGGCTCTCCCAATCGTCCTCGACGAAGCGGACGTCGTGGAGCGCCATGTCGAGGCCGATCGCCTTGAGCGAAGCGAGGTAGAGCTCCTGCAGGTCGGGCGGCGACGGCTTTATGATCACCTGGAACTGATAGTAGTGCTGCAGGCGGTTGGGGTTCTCGCCGTAGCGCCCGTCTTTCGGGCGGCGCGAGGGCTGGACGTAGGCGGCGCGCCAGGGCTTGGGGCCGAGCGATCGCAGCGTGGTGGCGGGATGGAAAGTGCCGGCGCCCATCTCGACGTCGTAGGGCTGGAGGATGACGCAGCCTTGCGCCGCCCAGAATCGCTGGAGCGTCAGGATCAGGTCCTGAAAGGAACGGGTCGGCCGGAGATCGGTCGGCACCGTAGTTAACGCGGCTTGTTGTCGGCTGAGAGGTGGCGGGCGTAATCGCGCTGCTTCTCGTCGCGCTCCTTCACCAGCTTCTCATAAGCCTTTGCGGCTTCATCGGAAATCGTGATGCGCTTGACCGGCGGAGTCTTGCTGCGGCGGCTGGGCGCGCGTTTGTAACGCTCGTTTTCCTGGTCCAATGTGGCGGCTCCCCTGAACTGCGTGGGGGCGGATATAGCAGAACCGACCGGCTAGTGGAGGGGCAGAATAGCGCGGGCGCTCGCCGAGGCGCCGCTCGAGCCGGCGTTGGCGGCGACCTGCAGGGTGCCGCCGGAGTCCTGGAACAGCGGCAGATTGAGTTCCGCGCCGGCCTCGTAGCCATTGCCGCTGCCACTCTGGAAATATACGCCGGAAAGGGCGAGCCACGCCTGCGCCGCCCAATACAGCCGGAAACCGCCGCCTGCCCGATAGAGAATCTCCTCCGGCGATAGCGTCCATTCGAACCCGCCGCGAACGTATGGATGCAGCGTCAGAAGACGGGGAAAAGTCCGGAGCGCAAGTGAGTACGCGATCTCGTTTTCCGCGATGATTTTTGCGGCGGCCGAATGGGCGCCGGGGATGAGCGTCGCGGCGCTGTCGGTGTAGGACGCGCGCCACATCTCCTCGTACGAAACACCGAGGTGCGGGGTGAGACGCATCGCTCCGATCCAGGCCGAGCCGGACAGGTCGGCCGTCATCTTGAGGCGGTCCGAGGCGAAGGTGCCGGTGGCGGAGTCGACGGTGGCGGTGTTGTCGCCGCGCTCGTATTGCGCGCTGGCGCGGAGCGCGAGGCGGCCGCCAAGGGCGATGGCGGTGCGGACACCGACGCCATAGGCGGTGGTCCGCGTCACGGCGCCGTCGCCGTCGGCGGAGGAATAGCGCAATGTCGCGAACAGGCCGCCGCTGAGCGCGCCGCTCGCCGGCGCGTCGAACGACTGTGTGCCGGTGACGGTCCAGCCGCGCATGGCGTCGGCGCCGGTGTCGGTCATCTGGCGGTAGACGAGGCTCGTCTCTACGCCGGGCGACGGGCGCAGCTTCAGCGCCATGCCGTCGCCGTTCGCCATCATCGACGCGGCGCTTGCGGCCGGCGCGACCGAGGCCGTCGGCGCGGGATCGACCCATGGCATCGCCGCGGGCGGAGCGACCGGAGCGGGAGCGCCCCCCTGCCCCAGCTCGCGGCGGATGGCGGCGAGGCGGAGGCGGGCGTCGACGAGCTTGCCGGAAACCAGCGCGTCGGAGGGATCGACGGCGTAGAGCAGCTCGAGCGCGGTGACGCGGTTCTGGAACTGAGCTTCGCGGGTGACGAGGAAGTCGCGGCGGATGTCGGTGGCGATGGGCGATGTCGCGGTGGCGTCGTCGGCGGCGCCGAAGAGGCCGCCGGCGAGGAGGCGATCGACTCGCGCCGCGATGGCGGTGCCGTTGGGACCGGGATCCGGGTTGCCGGGGTCCGGATTGCCCGGGTCGGGGTTGCCGGGATCAGGGTTGCCGGGATCGGGATTTCCCGGGTCCGGATTTCCCGGGTCCGGATTGCCTGGATCGGGATTGCCGGGATCGGGATTGCCGGGATCGGGATTTCCGGGATCGGGGTTGCCCGGATCCGGGTTGCCGGGATCAGGCGGCGGCGCGGCGGTGCAGGTCACGGTCAGTGTCGCCGGGGCGATCGGCAGCGGCAGAAGCTGGCCGAGCGTGAGGGCGGTGACGAAGGCGTAGGTGCCGGTCGTCGGGATAGGGTAGTCGCCGCTATCCGCGCCGGTCCACGTCAGAATCTGGACCGAGGGAAGGCCGACGCGCAGCAAGGTGAACAGGCCGGCGTTGCCGGTGGTGGCGAAGCGGAGGCTATCGCCTGCGTCGAAGTCGCCACCCACATTGGCACCCAGCGCGACGATGCCGTTGAGGTCGAAGTCGCCGTTGTTGACGCTGGTGCAGCCCGTCGAGGCGAAGGCCGCCGGCGAGGCGAAGATTGCTGCCAGCGCTGCGGCGGCGCGCAATTCGTACAAGCCTCGGCGCGCGGACAAATGCGTTTCCTCGGTTTACCGATAGATATGCCATCGGTGTTTTTAACAGGATGCATTGGTATGGTTTCCGCAATCTTAACGGGAGGCGTGACCGGGATTGGCTTGCAACCCAGCGGAGTGCGACGGCCGCGTGAACGGCCACTCAGCCGATGAGGACGATCCGCCAACGATCCCGGCATCCCCGTGATGTCATGCCCGCGCAGGCGGGCATCCAGTACACGCTGCTGGTGCTGTGCTTACTGGGTCCCCGCCTTCGCGGGGACGACGAAGGAGGGCGTGCGATGCCAGTTTTTCGCCTCGCCCCTGAAAAAGAATCGTGAGGACGACGGACACCCTCCCCAAAACCGCGCCCTCCCGCAGGGGGAGGGCTCACGTGGAGCGCAAGTCGGGCACCTAGAGCCCGAAGCGGTTCCAGAGGAGGCGCTCCTCCACGATCGCGATGACGCGGTCGGCAATGGTCGAGATCAGGCTGGCGGACTCGTAGCTGCCGCTCATGCCGAGGCGGCGGCGGAGCCAGCCGGTCTTCTGCGTCGGGATGGCCAGCACGCGGACCCTGTCGCCGTATTTTTCGCGCAGCACCTGGCGGAGGTCGCCGACGCGATCGGCAAGGCCGAGCTCGACGGCGCGGGCGCCGGACCAGAAGGCGCCGGTGAAAAGATCGGGGTCGTCGATCAGTTGCGGGCGGCGGCTTTTCACCAGCGCGATGAAGCCCGCGTGGACGTCGGCCTGCATCGCCTTGAGGCGCGCGACGTCTTCTTCCTTCTCCGGACGGAAGGGATCGAGCATCGCCTTCGACTGGCCGGCGGTATGGACGCGGCGCTCGATGCCGAGCTTGTCGATCAGGCCGGTGAAGCCGAAGCCCGAGAACAGCACGCCGATCGAGCCGACGATGGAACTGGCGTCGACCACGATCTCGTCGCCGGCAGCGGCGATCATGTAGCCGCCGGAAGCGGCGACGTCCTCGACCGCGACGATGACCTTCTTGCCCTTCTCCTCGGCGAGCGCGCGGATGCGCTTGAAGATGAGATGTGACTGCACCGCGGCGCCGCCGGGCGAATTTATCAGCAGCGCGACGGCCGGGGCTTTCTTCACCGCGAAGGCTTTTGCCAGCGCCTGCTCGATGCCTGCGAGAGACAAGCCGCCTGAGCGCAGCCCCGACGAGGCGCCGATGGCGCCGCTCAGGCGCACGAGCGGGATGATCGGGGCGTCGTTCCGGAAGCGTTGCGGGATTAAATTGGCGAATATGGACATGGGTCACTCCCTTACGTCCGCCGCTATCTCAGCCAGAACGGATGGTCGTCGCCTGCCAGAGATAGTGCTGCCAACATTGCAGCGAAAGGCGCGATCGGGTTCGACGCTCGCGGCCTGCTGCCGGAAACTGACGGCCGTGCGGCCCAGGCTCGGTTCAACGGGAGATCCAAAATGAACCTCGCCTCAGTCAGACTTGTCACGAACAACGTCGACGGCCTTGCGTCCTTCTATTCCGTACTCACCGGAGTTCAGGCGACACGCCCAAGCCCGGAGTTCGCGGAATTTCGGTTCAGCGGCGCGGCGCTCGCCATATCGTCTGAGCGATTGGTCAAGCAGTTCAACGCCGGAGCGGCTGTTGCCGCCGCCAATCGTTCCGCGATGATCGAGTTCCAGGTCGATGACGTCGACGCGGTGCGGAGCAGGTTGGGGGACGCAACTATCGACTATGCCATGCCGCCGACTGACATGCCCTGGGGCAACCGCTCTATGTTGCTGCGTGATCCCGACGGCAACGTCGTCAATGTTTTCGCCCGGATGAAACGCGCTGCCTGATCGCCGACAATAGGGTTTCCGGCGCTCATAAGCTCCAGGAGGGATGCACGTCCGACAGGCTGGCGCCGTGGCGGAGCAGGCGTTCGGCTTCCGGCAGATAGGTGTTGCCGGTGTCGGTGTGAAGGGTGAGGCCCGGGAGGATGCGGCTTGGAGCGTTGCTGCCCTTCTCGGCGGCGACCAGGATGCGGCCGGCGGCGAGCGCGGCGCGCGGGTGGATCGGCAGGATCGCGACGGCGCCGAAGCGGCCGGCCAGCGCCGTGAGGATTTCGCCGAGGCCGTCGGCGCGGAAGATGATGACGATGTGGCCGCCGGGCTTCAGGGCCGAGGCGGCGGTGCGGACCCAGGCGTCGAGCGCGCCCTCCTCCAGCACGTGGGCGGCGCGGCGTTCGGCGTGCGGGGATTTCGTGCCGGCGTTCGGGTCGCGGAACGGCGGGTTCATCACGACGATATCGGCGAAGGCGCGGCCGAGGCCGGCGGCGATGCGTTCGGCTTCCGGAGCGGCGATGTCGGTGGCAACGATTGTCACGCGGGCGGCGAAGGCGGCGTTGCCGGGACGGGCCAGAGACTCGCGGGCGGCGGCGATGGCGGTGGCGTCGCGTTCGACCAGCGTCACCTCGGCGTGGGGGGCGCGGGCGGCGACGGCCATGCCGGCGATCCCTGCGCCCGCGCCGAGGTCGATCACGCTGCCGGCGAAATCCGACGGGACCGCGGCGGACAGCAGCATGGCCTCGAGGCCGGCGTGGTGGTGGCCTTCCGGCTGCAGCGCCTCGATACGCCCGCCGAGGAACGCATCGACGTGACGCGGCAGGTGGCCGCTCATTTCCTGGCCTTGGGCTTCTCCAGCTCGGCGCCGATGCCGGCGTCGGTGAGGACGCGGCGGGCCTGCGCGACGTCGTCGGCCGGGACCATGATGCGGCGGGGCAGCACGCCGAGGGAGCCCTCGATGATGCTCATGTTCTGGTCGGCGACCCACGGCTCGATGCCGGCGTCGCGAAGCAGCGCCTCGACGAAGGAGATGAGGACCAGATCGTTGGTGCGGAGGAGTTCTTCCATCCGGTGTTGGTACGATGTTGTGGGGGTGGTGGCAATTTTTCGGGTGCCGGCGAGGTCGGGAAGTCCTGGAGGATGAGAGACACCCCTCCCCAAACCGCGATGCGGTTTGGCCTCCCGCAAGGGGAGGGCTCAAGCGGATTTGTTGGCGCGTGGCGTTTCAACGGGGCGAACCCCTCCCCTTGCCGAAGGCGTTTTGGGGAGGGGTGTCTCTCCCGATCTACGGTGCTTGTCCCTTCGGTCCCGGGTCCCTAATCTCACGTCCAGAACAATCGTGGAGTGTGCTTCTTGGGCGTTGTGGTTCCACTCGAGGAAGGCAAGCGGAAGGCCGGGGCGAGCATTGAGCCGCTGGTCAGGCTGACGCGCGAGCCGATGGAGCGCGTCAACGAGATCATCCTCGCGCGCGCCGGGTCCAACGTCGAGCTCATCCCCGAGATTGCGCGGCACCTGATCGATAGCGGCGGCAAGCGGCTGCGGCCGATGCTGACCCTCGCGGCCGCCGGGATGTGCGGCTACGAGGGCGACGGCCGGGTGAAGCTCGCGGCGAGCGTCGAGTTCATGCACACCGCGACGCTGCTGCACGACGACGTGGTCGACGAAAGCGACCTCCGGCGCGGCAAGGCGGCGGCGCGCATGGTGTGGGGCAACCAGGCGAGCGTGCTGGTTGGCGACTTCCTGCTCGGGCAGGCGTTCAAGATGATGGTCGAGGTCGGCTCGCTCGACGCGCTGGAGATTCTGTCCAACGCCGCCTCGATCATCGCCGAGGGCGAGGTGATGCAGCTCGGCGCGGCCAAGAACACCGCCACGACCGAGGACGAATATCTGGCCGTGATCCAGGCCAAGACCGCGGCGCTTTTCTCCGCGGCAGCCGAGGTCGGGCCGGTGCTCGCCGGGCTCGGCCGGGCCGAGCGGGCGGCGTTCCGCTCATATGGCACCAACCTCGGGCTGGCGTTCCAGCTTGTCGACGATGCACTGGACTACGGCGGGTCGTCGTCGGACCTCGGCAAGCGCGTCGGCGACGATTTCCGCGAGGGCAAGATCACCCTGCCCGTCGTTCTCTCCTACCGCCGCGGCACCGATGCCGACCGGACGTTCTGGAAGAAGGCGCTGGAGAAGGGCGAGATCGGCGACGGCGACCTCGAGCGGGCGATCAAATTGATCCGCGGCAGCCGGGCGATCGACGACACAATCGAGCGGGCGCGGCATTTTGGCTCGGTGGCGCGGGATGCGCTCGCGCCCTTCCCCGATTCGGCACACAAGGCCGCGCTGCTCGAAGCCGTGGATTTCTGCATCGCCCGCGTCAGCTAGGGCTCGCGCGCGGCGCTTGCGACGGGCGCGTAAAATCGCCATCCTGCGGCTGTCTCTCGATTGTTTCTCGCGGAAGTTGGGAAGGTCCCCATGCGCATTTCGCACCGTTTCCGCCTCGTCCTCGCCGCAGCCGCCATCGCGCTGCCGGGCACGGCATTCGCCGCGCTGGGCGGCGGGATGCCGCCGACGTTCTCGGGCAGCTACCTCGCCGGGCGCAGCGCCGACCAGGCGCGCGACATCGGCGCGGCCGTCCACTTCTACAGCGACGCGCTGATCGCCGACCCGGACAATCCGGCGCTGACCGAGCGGCTGCTGCTGCTCAGCCTCGCCAACAACGATCTCGACCAAGCCTTCGCGCTGGCGTCGCGGCTGATCGGGGTCGATGAATCCAACCCGGCCGGGCGCCTGTCGCTGGCGGTCAAGGCGCTGAAGCAGGGCAAGAACGCGGACGCCGTCGACGTGATCAGGAAGATCGGGCCGGCGGAGCTCGCGACCATGACGTCCGGGCTGATCCAGGCGTGGGTGCAGTTCGGCGACGGCAAGGTCGATGACGCGGTGAAGACGGTCGCCAACCTCTCGGGGCCGGACTGGTACAAGATCTTCAAGGATTTCCACACGGCGCTGATCCTCGACGCGGCCGGCCGCACCAGCGAGGCGGCGGCTTCGATCAAGCAGGCGTACATCGACGACGCCTCGGCGTTGCGGATCGTGGTGGCCTATGCGCGCATCCTGTCGCGGAACGGCGAGCGCGACGAAGCGATCCGCGCGCTCAAGGCATTCGGCGGCGACACGCCGCGCCATCCGGAACTGCGCTACATCCTCGCCGACATCAAGGACGGCAAGTCGCTGCCGCCGCTGGTGACAAGCGTCAACTCCGGCGTCGCCGAGGCGCTTTACGGCCTCGGCTCCGCGATCGGCGTCGATGACGGCCCGGAACTGCCGGCAGCTTATCTGCGGCTCTCCGCCTACCTCGACGTCGGCGACTATCTTGCGGTCGAGGCCATCGGCGACATCTTCCAGTCGGTCAACCGCTGCGAGGATGCGATCAAGCTTTACGACCAGGTGCCGAAGACGGCGAACATCCGGCGCAACGCCGACATCCAGACGGGATCGTGCCTGGCGACGCTCGACAAGCCGGACGAAGGCGCGCGCGCGATCGAGCGCGTGGTCGCTGTCGACCCGGACGACATCGAGGCGTCGATCGAGCTCGGCAACATCTACCGCTCGAACAACCGCTTTGCCGACGCCGCTGACGCCTACACGCGCGGCATCAAGGCGGTCGGCACGCCGGAGAAGGCGGACTGGCGCATCTTTTATTATCGCGGCGTGGCGCTGGAGCGCTCCAAGCAGTGGCCGCAGGCGGAAGCCGACTTCAAGCAGGCGCTGGCGCTCAACCCCGACCAGCCGCAGGTGCTCAACTATCTCGGCTACTCGTGGGTCGACCGCGGCGAGAACCTCGACGAAGCGCTCGACATGATCAAGAAGGCGGTGTCGCTGTCGCCCAACGACGGCTACATCGTCGACAGCCTCGGCTGGGCCTATCACCGGCTGAAGCGCGACGGCGAGGCCGTCACGACGCTGGAGAACGCGATCGAGCTCAAGGGCGGCGACGCGACGATCAACGATCATCTCGGCGACGTCTACTGGTCGGTGGGGCGCAAGCGCGAGGCCTACTTCCAGTGGGCGCACGCGCGCGACTCCAGCCCCGAGAAGGAAGATCTGCCGAAAATTCTGCAGAAGCTCGAGCATGGGCTCGACAACGCATCGACGCTGTCGCCGATCTCGAGCGACGGCTCGATCAAGGTCGGCAAGGGCGAGAGCCTGTGGGCGATTGCACTGCGCGTGCTGGGCGACGGCGAACAGTACAATCGCCTCTACGAGGCCAACCGCCACCGCATCAACAACCCCGACATCATCTACCCCGGCATGACCCTGGACATGCCGGCGAGCGTTAACTGACGCTGCATTTGGACGCGCTCGCCAAGGCCATAGAAGACGCGATCAGCGAGGGGGCGCCCGGCAGCGAGCTGGCGTACGCCAAGATCAATCTGGCGCTGCACGTGCTTGGCCGGCGCACCGACGGCTACCATCAGATCGAGTCGCTGGTCGTGTTCGCCGACTATGCCGACATTGTCAGCACGCTGCCCTCCGACGACGGGCGCATGCATCTCAGCGTGCGCGGGCCGTTTGCCGCGAAGCTGAAGGAAGGAACGCCGCCGGCCGACAACCTCGCCATCCGCGCGGCGGCCGAACTGATGCGGGTCGCCGGCAGGCGCGCCCCGCCGCCGGCGTGGGTTACGCTGGTGAAGCGCATCCCCGTCGCGGCCGGGCTCGGCGGCGGCTCGGCCGACGCCGCGGCGACTATCCGTCTGCTGGCGCGCGAATGGAACCTCGGCATGAGCGAGGCCGACATGCAGCGCATCTGCCTGAGGCTCGGCGCCGACGTCGCCATGTGCCTCGCCTCGCGGCCGCTGGTGGCGCGCGGTATCGGCGAGCAGCTCACCCAGATGACCGGCATGCCGGCGCTGCCGATCGTCATCGCGCACCCGGGCGTCGCGGTCTCGACGCGCGACGTTTTCAACGCGCTCGCCGCGGCCGAACGGACACCGATGCCGCCGATGCCGGCGAAATTCACCTCGCTGCTCGAGGTGATCTTCTGGCTGCGGCAGGCGCGGAACGATCTCGCCGAGCCGGCGGCGGCGGTGAACAAGGCGGCAGCCTCGGCGGCCAAGGCCATCATGCGCGATCCGGACTGCCTGTTCGCACGCATGTCGGGCTCAGGCGCGGCGGCGTTCGGCATATTCGTGACGCTCGATGCGGCGGAGCGGGCGGCGGTGAGGCTGCGGGACGCGCGACCGAACTGGTTTGTTACGGCGGCGATGACGCTGGCGTCGTAGCGGTGGGGGCCAGCGACGTGGTGCCGCATACCCGCAAACGTCATCCTTCGGCGGCGCGAAGCCCCTACCGGAGGACCAGCTTCAGCAGGGCGATCGTTGCGGCTGGTCCTGCGGTCGATGCCTCCGGCCTCGCCGAAGGATGACAGGGGTTGGGAGGCTGCCTTCGCGGGGACGACATAGGTGGTAGAATGAAAGCCATGAACGACGCCCCTGCCCCCAAGCCTTTCGTGCCCGTCCGCTTCGCGGTGCTGGCGGTCTCAGACTCGCGCACGCTCGCCGACGACCGGTCGGGCGCGACGCTCGCCGAACGCATCACGGCGGCCGGGCATATCCTTGCCGACCGGGCGCTCACCACCGACGATGCGGCGAAGATCCGCAAGCAGGTGAAGAAGTGGCTGAAGGACAAGGATGTCGACGTCATCCTGACCACCGGCGGCACCGGCTTTACCGGCCGCGACGTGACGCCGGAGGCGATCGAGCCGCTGTTCGAGAAGCGGATGGATGGGTTCGAGGCGATCTTCCACAGGATCAGCTACGACAAGATCGGCACGTCGACGATCCAGTCGCGGGCGACGGCGGGGCTGGCCAAGGGCAAATTCGTTTTCGTGCTGCCCGGCTCTACCGGCGCCTGCAAGGACGCCTGGGACGGCATCCTGGTCCGCCAGTTCGACTACCGGCAGGAGCCGTGCAACTTCGTCGAGATCATGCCGCGCCTCGACGAGCACCTGAAACGGACGAAGGTGCGGAAAGCGGCGAAGAAGACGAAGTAGCCGCGAGGTACGCCGTCTTCGCGATCAGGCGGCCTTCGCCCTTCGAGACCAGCGCGCGGATCCTGCCCCACCAGCCCTGAGCCACGCCGCCGCCGCGAATGTGCGCGACGCGCGACTGCGCGCGGCCCGTGACCAGCGCTTGATCGATGAACGCCATCGCCTGCCCCTGCCAGCCCGGCGCGAGGCTCGCAAGCGGCGACAGGAACAGCAGCCAGTCGCCACGCGCGCCTTCGGCCGCGATATGGCGCGGATCGCCCGCCACTTTGGCGGCTTCGATGATGGTGCAGCCGGCGGTATCGGCGACGATCAGCGTGCCGTCGCTTGAACCGTGGTCGATCACCACCACCTGACGGACGACGCCCTCGGTCGCGGCCGGCACCAGCGCAGCCAGCGTGCGGGCCAGGCCGACCTCGTCGTTCCGTGTTTCGATGATCGCGGTGATCATGGCCGCCGATATAGGCCGGGCAAGGCCCGATGGGAAATCACGGGCATTTGTTCTTGCTTTGTTCCCGTCCGGCTGATAGGAATACATTCATGGAGACGCACAAGATCAGCGACTATCTGGAGCCCGGCGACGACTCGGTCGGCGTCCGCGTCGACCCCGACCGCATCCGCGGGCGGGGCGCGGAAAGCAACCGGTCCGGCCGTTTCGAGCCGCAGTCGCGGCACCTGGTCGATGACGGCTGGAACTCGCTCGACATCCTGCCGCCGTTCAAGACGGAGGTGCAGGAGGAGACGCCGCGCAAGATCATCACGCGGAACGAGTCTCCCGACATTTCCTTCGACCGGTCGATCAACCCGTATCGCGGCTGCGAGCACGGCTGCACCTACTGCTTCGCGCGGCCGACGCATGCCTACATGGGCCTGTCGCCGGCGCTCGATTTCGAAACAAAGCTGTTCGCCAAGCCGGGCGCGGCGAAGCTGCTCGAAAAAGAGCTGGCGGCGCCGGGCTACGAGGTGCGCACCATGGCGATCGGCACCAACACCGATCCCTATCAGCCGATCGAGCGGCGCTACCGCATCATGCGCGAAATTCTCGAGGTGCTCGACGCCACCAATCATCCGGTCGGCATCGTGACGAAATCGGCGCTGGTGACGCGCGACATCGACATTCTCTCGCGCATGGCATCGCGCGGGCTGGTCAAGGTGGCGCTGTCGGTGACCACGCTCGACCGCAGATTGGCGCGGGCGATGGAGCCGCGCGCGGCGACGCCGGACCGGCGGCTGGAGACGCTGCGGCTCTTATCGCAGGCTGGCGTGCCGACGACGATCATGGTGGCGCCGGTCATCCCGGCGCTCAACGAGCCGGAGATGGAACGCATCCTTGAAGCCGGCAAGGAGGCCGGCGTGAAGGAAGCCGGCTACGTGCTGCTCCGCCTGCCGCTCGAGGTGAAGGACGTGTTCAAGGAATTTCTCGAGCGGGAATATCCCGACCGGGCCAAGCACGTCATGACCATCATCAAGCAGATGCGCGGCGGCAAGGAATACGACGCCAAGTGGGGCGAGCGCATGACCGGCGCCGGGCCGTACGCCTGGCAGATCGGGCGGCGCTTCGAGATGACGGCCAAGCGGCTCGGGCTCAACGCGGAGAAGCGGCGGCTCAGGACGGATCTGTTTGTGCCGCCGGTTTTGGCCGGGGATCAGTTGGATTTGTTCGGGCGGGCGGCGGCTTAGAACGCGGGTGTTGCCTGCAGTGGGGAGGAGAGACACCCCTCCCCAAAACCGCTTTGCGGTTTTGGCCCTCCCACAAGGGGAGGGCTCAAGCGGAGTGCGGTTGCGCAACAGGGATGAACCCTCCCCTTGTGGGAGGGTCAAAACGCCGGAGGCGTTTTGGGGGGTGTCTCAACGAGCACGACGAGCGTTTGTCACCTCTCCCTCAGGGAGAGGTGAATCATTGGCGGCGGCGGATTGCGCTTTCTTGGGCCTGCCCGGCCGTGGCATCTTCGCGGAAATATCCGCGGAGCCCAGTCGTGTCCCTCGCCATCCTGCTGTCCGCCGCGATTGCCGGCGGCACCTACACCATCATCCCCGGGCCGGCGTTTCTGGCACTGCTCGGCATCGGCGCCAGCCGCGGGCGCCAGGCCGCCGCGGGGTTTCTGGTCGGGCATTTTGCCGGCGACGTGCTGTGGGCCTCGCTGTCGCTCGCCGCGATCATCGGCGCGCACTCGGTCGGGCGGACGTTCTTCGACGCGCTCGGCATCGTCTGCGGCCTTTATCTCTGCTGGCTCGGGTTCACGTCGCTGCGTGCCAAGCGCGATGCTGCGGGCAAGCTGGTCGCCGAGCCGAAGCGGCCGCTGCTCCGCGGGCTGGCGTTCGGGCTGACCAATCCGAAGGGATATCCGGTGGCTATCGCGATGTTTACGGCGCTCCTGTCGGGCTCGGCCGAGACACTGACCTGGGCGGCGTTTCCCGGGTTGCTGGCAGCGGCGTGCGTCGGGTTCGTTCTGGCCGACGTTCTGGTGGTGCTGTTCGTCGGCGCGGGGTGGGTACGGCGGCTCTATGCGCGCTACGACATCTGGATCGCGCGCGCGTCGGGGCTGATTTTCATCGGCTTCGGGCTGCACGCGATCTACGAGGCTACCCCCGGTATCCTCGGGCGGCGGAGCTGACGCTTGCGCGAGGAAGATGCGGCGGCCACGCTCGCTGCCATGGCCAAGGATAGTGATTCGCCTCCCGCTCCGCCGCCGGAGCCGCCCTCCGACCGCTTCGAGCGGCGGGCACGGCGGAAGGGTGCGCGGCTGGTTGCCGGTGTCGACGAGGCGGGACGTGGGCCGCTCGCCGGGCCGGTGGTCACGGCGGCGGTGGTTTTCACGCGCGGCTATCCCGACGGGCTCGACGATTCCAAGCGGCTGACGGCGCTGCAGCGGCAGGCGTTGTTCGAGCTGATCCTCGCGAAAGGCACTGTGTCGATCGCCATCGCCAGCCGGGCTCGGATCGACCGGATGAACATCCTGCGCGCCTCGTTATGGGCGATGAGCCGGGCGATCGGCGGGCTGTCGTGCGGCGTCGATCACGTGCTGGTCGATGGCAACATGCTGCCGCCCGACCTGCCCTGCCGGGCCGAGGCGATCGTCGACGGCGACGCGCTGTCAGTGTCGATCGCGGCGGCCTCGATCGTCGCCAAGGTGACGCGCGACCGCCTGATGGCGAACGTCGGCCGGGCGTACCCGAACTACGGTTTCGAGCGGCACATGGGCTATTCGACGCCGGAGCATTTCGAGGCGCTGCGCGAGCACGGACCGTGCGCCCAGCACCGGCAGAGTTTTGCGCCGGTGCGCGAGCAGCAACTGGTGCTGGGGCTCTAGGCGCGGTAGCGCCGCACTCGCCTTCGGCAATCACACTCGCTCAATCGTCATCACCCGGCTTGACCGGGTGATCCATGCCATTACTGCGAAGCATCGCTTAACGCCGAGAGTGGCTGCGGCGGGACGGCGTGGGGATGGCCGGGTCACGCCCGGCCATGACGGAGAGAGGGAGAGCAGTCGCGCGAAGCGGCGCTAGTTCAGCTTCGACTTCACGTCGCCGATCGACCGCGCGATCAGCGAGTCGCCAGCACTGCCGCGGACGCGGGCGGCAAGGATCTTTTCGGCGGCGGCCACCGCGACCTCGGCGGAGAGGGCGCGGACTTCCTGCACCGCCTGCGCCTCGGCCTGGGCGATCTTCTGTTCGGCCAGCTTGGTGCGGCTGGCGACGTATTCCTCGGTGCGCTTGCGGGCTTCCGAGGACAGCGCGGCGGCCTCGCGCTTCGCCTGCTCGATGATCTCGCCGGCTTCGGCTTCCGCGGCCTTGGCCTTGCGCTGGTATTCGACCAGCAGCGCCTCTGCCTCGGTGCGCAGCTTCTTCGCCTGCTCGAGCTCGTTGCTGATCGCGTCGGCGCGCTTGTCGAGGCTGCCGGCGATGGTGCGCGGCACCTTCATGTAGATGACGACGGCGAAAAACAGGACCAGCGAGACGAGGGCCCAGAACGGGGCGTCGAATTCCATCTCAGGCTCCTGCCTTCATGGCATCGGCGACCGCGGCGTCGACGTCGGCCTTGGGGGCGTCGGCGTCGATCAGCGCCTTGACGATCGCGGTCGTCGCTTCGCCGGCGATGGCGCCGACTTCCGACAGCGCGCGCTGCTTGATGCCGGCGATGTTGGCCTCGGCGGCCGCGAGCTTCTTGGCGAGGTCGGCCTCGATGACGGCGCGCTCGGCGTTGGCGGCCGTCTTGGACTCGTTGCGGGCGCCTTCGGCGATCGTGTTGGCGTTGGCGCGGGCGGCGGCCAGCGCCTTCTCGTAGGCGGCGACGGCGGCTTCCGACGTTGCCTTCGCCTGCTGCGCCTTCTCGATGTCGCCGGCGATACGCCTGGCGCGATCGGTCAGGATGCCGCCGATCTGCGGGATGGCGACGCGGGCGAGCAGGAAGTAGAGGGCGACGAAGGTGATCGCCAGCCACAGAAGCTGCGAGGCGAACGTCGAGGAATCGAACGGCGGGAACACCTCGTGCTCCGCCGCCGGATGCTCGACGGCCGTGCCGGTCGCGGTATCGGCCGGAGCCGGCACCGCCTCGGTTGCCTGTGCGATCAGGTACTCAGCAGCCATCTGCTACTTCCCATCCGTCCCGTTCCAAGTCCGGCTCAGGTGAAGAGCAGGATGAGCGCGACGAGCAGCGAGAAGATGCCCAGAGCTTCGGTAACGGCGAAGCCGAAGATCAGGCGGCCGAACTGGCCGTCGGCGGCGGCCGGATTGCGGATCGCGCCGGCAAGGTAGTTGCCGAAGATGTGGCCGAGGCCGATGCCGGCCGTGCCCATGCCGATGCAGGCGATGCCGGCGCCGAGGAACTTTGCTGCTTCCGCTTCCATGATCGTAGTGCTCCGGTTTGAAAAGAAACTAGTGGCCCGGGTGGAGGGCGTCGTTGAGATAAAGGCTGGTCAGGATGGCGAACACATAAGCCTGCAGCGCCGCGACCAGGAACTCCAGCGCGGTGAGCGCGATGGTGCCGAGCAGCGGCAGGATCGCAAGCGGCGCGAGGAAGCCGGCAGTGCCCAGCAGCGTCACGAAGCCGGCGAAGACCTTCAGCGTGATGTGGCCGGCGAGCATGTTGGCGAAGAGGCGGATCGACAGGCTGATCGGCCGCGAGATGAACGACAGCACCTCGATCACCACGATGAACGGCAGGATGACCTTGGGCACGCCGCTTGGCACGAACAGCTTGAAGAAGCGCAGGCCGTTCTTGGCGAAGCCGTAGACGATGACCGTCAGGATGACGGCGATGGCGAGCGCGGCGGTGACGATGATGTGCGAGGTGACGGTGAAGAAGTAGGGGAACATGCCCCACAGGTTCGCCACCAGGATGAACATGAACAGCGTGAAGACGAACGGGAAGAATTTCATGCCGCCGGAGCCGGCGGAATCCCGCAGCGTTTTTTCCACGAACTCGTAGGTGAGCTCGGCGGCGGACTGCCAGCGGCCGGGGACGACCTTGCGCGGGCTGGTCGGGATCAGCAGGAAGGCGGCGGCGCCGAGCACCGTCAGCACCATGAACAGCGAGGAATTGGTGAAGGAGAAATCGTAGCCGCCGATGTGAATCGGGACGATCGGCTCGATGACGAACTGATGGATCGGGTTATAGGCCAATGCTCGTCCCGCTACCTTTTTGTGCCGGGGATGTCGTCAGCGCCCGAAGGACCCTGTTTGACCAACCCCGCCGACCGCAACACGCTCAGGATTCCGGCGACGAAACCCAGAAGCAGAAAAACAATCAGACCCCAGGGCGACGTGCCGAACAGCCGGTCGATGCCCCACCCGATCGCGGCGCCGACGACGATGCCGGCAACGAAATCGGCCCCGAGCCGCATCGCCAGGCCATAACCCTGACGCGGCGGCTCCAGCGGCGAGCGCTCATTCGCCGCGCGCGCCGCATGACTTTCGTCAAGCCGCCGTTCGAGATCACGCATCCTGTCGGAAAGCGCACGCTCTTCGGCAGATTGACCCGCGGGACGGTCGTCCGGCTTGCCGTCGCGACCAATCATCCCACGCTCCGCTTGAAGAGAGGAAACCCCAGAGAATCCGCCCGTCCCAACCAAAGCGCGGCGCACATTAGTTGTGGGTTCCGGGAGTGTCAAGGAAGGGACAATAAGGCTTACCTTGTTGATCTTGCTTGTATTTCGGCCTGCCTTCCCGCCCCGCTAGTGGCGCTTTCCCCGCCTCATGCTGCCGTGCGAGAAGAAGGCATGGCCGAATCCCAGCAACCCAACCGCCGTCGCGGCGCGATCTCGATCGCCGAGCTGGTCGGCAAGGTCATCGACCCGGTGACCAAGCGGCGCGGGTTCGCGACCACCGACCTGATCGCGGCGTGGCCGCAGATCGTCGGCCCGCGCTATGCCGACTGCTCGCGGCCGGAGAAGATCCTGTGGCCGAAGGGCGAGGACATGGAGGGCGCCCCTGCCCTGCTGGTGCTGCGCGTCGACGGGCCGCGGGCCATCTTCGTCCAGCACGAGGCCGGGCAGATCATCGAGCGCGTCAATGCTTTTCTGGGGTACGGGGCGATCGGGCATCTCAGGATCATCCAGGCGCCGGTGAGCAGCGGTGTGCCGCCCGCGGCGGTAGTGCCGAAGGCGGTCGATCCGGCGGAGGCGGCGCGGGTCGAGGCTGCGGTTTCCGGCGTCGGCAGCGACCGGCTGCGCGAGGCGCTCGGGCGGCTGGGGCGCGGAGTTTTGCGCGACAAAGCGCGGTAGGAGTTTGTGGAGACGAGCCCCACCCACCATGCTTCGCATGGTCCCCCCTCCCCGGAAACGGGGAGGGATGGAGTATGCCGCCTGGACGGAGCTCCGCTTATCCCTCCCCATTTCGGGGAGGGGGCCGCGCGTAAGCGCGGTGGGTGGGGTTCCGGCGTTCATTGCAGGAGCGCGGCCCCTCCGCAAAACCGCTTCGCGGTTTTGACCCTCCCGCAAGGGGAGGGTTGGTCTCACTGGCGCAGTAACGCCACATTGACTGTGCACGGCACGGGACTTACGGCAGAATCCCTTGTATTCGTGGCGGCTCCGATCCTTTGAGGAAACATCCGTGAAGTTCAATTCTCGCGCACTGCTCGGCATCGTCGCCGTTGTCGTGGTCATCGCCGCTGCGGCGATCTGGTATTTCGCCGGCCGCCAGAACACGGTCGCGCTCGATGCGACGGCGGCCGACGCTGCGCCCACGGTTGCCGGCGGCGCGCTGATGCAGCCCGGGCCGCTCGGCGACATGACGCTCGGCGATCCGAAGGCGCCGAACGTCGTCATCGAATATGCCTCGATGACGTGCTCGCACTGCCAGCGCTTCCACGCCGAGGTCTATCGTCCGTTCAAGGCGAAATACATCGACACCGGCAAGGTCTATTTCATCTTCCGCGACTTCCCGCTCGATCCGCTCGCCAAGGCGGCCATCGTGATCGCGCATTGCGCGCCGAAGGAGCGCTTCTTCCCGCTCGTCGACCTGATGTTCGACCACCAGGACGAATGGGCCTTCGTCAACGACCCGGCGAACGCGCTGCTCAATCTCGTCAAGCAGGCGGGTTTCACCCAGGAGTCGTTCAACGCGTGCTTGACGAATCAGCAGCTTGCCGACGGAGTGCAGGCGGTGCACGACCGCGCGGAAAACGAATTCGGCGTCGGCTCGACACCGACCTTTTTCGTCAACGGCAAGAAGCTGACCGGTGAACAGACGCTCGCAGATCTCGACACCGCGCTCGGCGGCTGACCATCGCAACGCGGCAGCCGCTGACTTTATGACAGGGGCTGCCGCTTGAAATTCACGCGTCTACGCGTCCTCGGCTTCAAGTCGTTCGTCGAGCCGACCGAATTCGTCATCGAACCGGGCCTGACCGGCGTCGTTGGGCCGAACGGCTGCGGCAAGTCGAATCTCGTCGAGGCGCTGCGCTGGGTGATGGGCGAAAGCTCATACAAGGCCATGCGCGCCTCCGGCATGGACGACGTCATTTTCCAGGGCAGCCTCAACCGCCCTGCCCGCAATACGGCCGAGGTATCGTTGGCGGTCGACAATTCCGACCGCACGGCGCCGGTCGCCTTCAACGATTCCGAGCAGATCGAGATCACACGGCGGATCGAGCGCGAGGCGGGCTCTGTCTATCGTATCAACGGACGCGATGTGCGGGCGCGCGACGTGCAGTTGCTGTTCGCCGATGCTTCGACCGGCGCGCATTCGCCGGCGATCGTCGGGCAAGGCAAGATCGGCGAGCTGATCGCGGCGAAGCCGGTCGACCGGCGCGCGCTGCTGGAAGAAGCCGCCGGCATCTCGGGTTTGCATAACCGCCGGCACGAGGCGGAACTACGCCTGCGCGCGGCCGAGCAGAACCTGGCGCGCGTCGACGACGTCATCGCCGAGATCGAGCAGCAGGTCGACACGCTGAAGCGGCAGGCGCGCCAGGCGACGCGCTACCGCAACCTCACCACGGAAATCCGGAGGGCCGAGGCGACGGTGCTGCACTTGCGCTGGCAGGGCGCGACGGCCGCCGTCGGCGATGCGGAGACGCAGCTCGGCGAGGCGGTGACGGCAGCGACGATGCGCGGCGAGGAGCAGGCGGTGACGGCGCGCGTGCAGGCGGAAGCCGCGGCGGCTCTGCCAGAGCTACGCGATGCGGCGGCGCGGGCGGGCGCGGCGCTGCAGCGACTGAAGCTTGCCGGCGAGACGCTCGATCAGGAGGAGCAACGCATCACGGCGCGGCTCGATGAACTCGACCGGCGCCTCAAGCAGCTCGGCGACGACATAGAGCGCGAGGAGCGCATGGTCGCGGACAACACCGCGATCCTGGCGCGGCTCGACGAAGAGGAACACGGACTGACGGCGCTCGACGCTGCCTCGGCCTCGCGGCAGGCGGAAGCGGCCGCGCGGCGGCAGGCGGCGGAAGTTGGACTCGCCGAAAGCGAGGCGGTGCTGGCGGATCTGACGCAGCAGCACGCGATGGTGACCGCAAACCGCAGCCAGCACGAGAAGACGATCGCCGATGCGGAAGCGCGCGGCGCGCGTCTGGCGGCGGAGCTGGCCTCGGTCACGGCGGAACTCGCCACGCTGGCGAAGCTTGGCGATGTCGCCGCGGTGACGGCGGCGGCGCGGGCGGCGGTGGCCGAGGCGAACGCCGAACGCGACCGGCGCGACGCGGCAACTGCGGCGGCGGACCAGAAGCTGGTAGCGGCACGCGACGCGGCGACCGGCGCGCGAGCGGCGCTGACCGAGGCCGAGCGCGCGCTGGAGCGCATCGAGACCGAGGCGGCGACGCTCGCCGCAGTGCTCGCCTCCGACGGCGACGGCAAGGCGCCGGTGGTCGATGCGATCAGCGTCGATCAGGGCTACGAGGCGGCGCTCGCCGCTGCGTTCGGCGACGATCTTTCGGCTCCCGCCGACGACGCGGCCGCGGCGCATTGGCGCGAAGTATCGTACGGGAACGACGACGCGACGCTGCCCAACGGCGCGGTGCCGCTGGCGCGGCATGTGCGGACACCGGACGTATTGCACCGGCGCCTGGCGCAGACGGGAATCGTGGCGCGGGCGGACGGGGTGGCGAAGCAATCGCAGTTGCGGCCGGGGCAGCGGCTGGTCAGCGTCGAGGGCGACCTGTGGCGCTGGGACGGCTACGTCTCCACGGCCGACGCGCCGCGTTCGGCGGCGCAGCGGCTGGCGCGGCGCAACCGGCTGGCGACGCTCGATGCGTCTCTCGCACCGGAGCGGGAGAAGGCCGCCGGGCTGCGCGGCGAATTGGCGGCGGCGGACGCGGCGGTGACCGCGGCGACGGACGCCGACCGCGCGGCACGCGAGACGCTGCGGCTGGCGCGAAAGGCGCTCGACGAGGCGCAGACGGCGCTGGTCGCGGCCGAGCGCGAGGAGAACCGGACGGCGGCGCGGCGCACCGCACTCGATGCTGCCGCGGCGCGCATCAATGCCGACGTCGGCGAGACGGACGCCGCGGCGAATGCAGCGCGGACGGCACTCGCGGCGATGAGTGGCATCGAGATTCTGGCAAACGAGATGGCGGCGCAGCGGACGCGCGTCGAAGGCGACCGCGGCGGCGCGGCGGAAGCGCGGGCGGCGCACGAGGGCATGGCGCGCGAAGCCGCACTCCGGGCCAAGCGGCTGGGCGCGATCGCGGCGGAGCGGCAGGATTGGCGGCAGCGGGTCGCCAACGCCCAAACGCACATCGCGACGCTATCGACGCGGCGCGATGAATCGGCGGCCGAACGCGAGAAGCTCGCCGGCGAGCCGGAGAAGATCGCCGCCAAACGGTCGGCGCTGCTGTCGGAGATCGTGATCGCCGATGCCAAGCGTGCCGATGCGGCGGACAAGCTCGCAGTCGGCGACAAGGCGCTCGCCGATGCCGACAAGGCGGCGCGGCTGGCGCTTGACCGACATGCCGAGGCGCGGGAACTCCGCGGCCGTTCCGAGGAGCGCGTCGTGGCGGCGCGGCAGCGGCTGAGCGAAGCCGAGGAACGCATCCGCGAGGCGCTCGACTGCGCGCCGGAAGAAGCGGCGGCGGTGGCGGAGCTGGATGCCAATGCGCCGCACCCCGACCTCGCCGAGATCGAGGCGCGGCTGGAGCGGCACAAGCAGGA